>CP064999.1:1882000-2195666 GCA_016700115.1 Sphingobacteriales bacterium
ACTATAAGTACCCATATCTTCAACCAAATACCCTTGTTGTTTCAGGTGGTTGAGAATGGCTTCTTTGTATTCAAATCCGGCATGATCGGCACCTATTGCAATTGCTGGCTTCTCTTGTAACATATTGGTTTGTATTTAACTCTCAATATTTGAGAGGGTAAAAATACAAAATTCACCGCTCATCCATTAATCTTTTGGAACGAGTCTTTCAGATAAATGGAAATAAGTGGTGTATTTTAAAGGTTTCAAAATTATTCGTGGTTTCCAGTTTCTTAGTATGCGTTATTTTACCTTGGCATCCATCGGATTGCGAAGCCCGCTAAAATCGGTAAGATAGACCTTTACATAGCCCACACTCAAAGGTGACTCAACATACAAAGGCAACCTGTTGGCATCGTCTGTTACCCAAACCGTCATCATTTCACCTCCTTTAAACACATCTCCTTCCAACAACAAAGGGGCAAATTTTACGCAACGAAACTTACCGAATTCGGTTTTAAGCGTTTCTTTACCCAAATAGCGGGCATGAACCGGATAGATGGCCCCGTCTAAAAACAACTCCACATTAAACACATCGCCTTTGTTCATATTGCTGTAATCAATACAACGGGCGGCATAAACTGCTGAAAGCAGGTCTTGGGTGCAGTTGGTGATGGAAACCGTTTTGTTTTCGAGTTGGGTTTTGCCTTTGCGTTTGTGATAATGAATAAAGGCCTCTTTTTTCTTGTGGTCAAAACTATAGAGGTGATTGATGGTAAATCCCCCTTCATTTACATCCCGAACAAACTTTAACGGTTTAAGAGTAGCCGGGTCCATATATGTTTCATATCTGTCCCTTACTTTGTAAAACCAGTCAAAAGTGCGATGGGTTTTACCTTCGCTAATGATGTGATAGACCGGTTTTCCATATAAATTTTCCGACTTAATTTCAAAGGTAGCCTTTCCGGCATTCATCCAAACGGCAGTCCAGTTGTAATAAACGTTGAAAGTTGCTTTTTCGCCAGCTTGAAAAGTGCCGTTAGATAAATCGCAAACTAATTGACTATCTTGCTCATCTTTTTGTTCATTAATATCACTAAGCCTTGAAGCAGATGGAGTGTTTAAAAAGGACAGCCATCCTGCGATTAGAAGAATATAAAAATTCATTGTGTCTTTTCTCTTTTTTTGATGTAAAACATTAGGGGTATAAAATTAGTATTTCTTATTGTGTTTTGGTAATGATAGACCATAAAAACCATTCATAGTTTAAACGTATTTGAATAGCCCTATGGTATAATACCCCTCCTTCATTTCTTGTAAATTACAAATCTACAAAATAACTTGAATAATATTATTCCGTATAGCTGCTTTCCGCTTGTTGCTCTCTCTAAACTGCTGAAATAATTACAAGTTAACGAGATTTAATTCAAGTTGATTAGCTTTAATTTTAATACAAAAATACCAATCATTCATCTATGAAACTTCTACACCAATTAGTCAATATTGTACAAACTGTTGTACCTTGCATACAACAAACCCCCTTGAATAGCTAAACTAACAGTCTTCATCAACAAAAGTTGTACTTTATGCTATCTAAAAACCTTAATCAACTGATCCGGTTGTTTGATATGTTCAAAATCATTTGCCCTGTTCATTTCCCGCACTTAAATTTTTTGGCTATTCTTCAATGCCGGCGTTGTTTAAAACATCAATCTTTCTTGTTGCTTATACTTTTCGTTAATGCCTGTACAAGCAGCAGTAAAATTCAGGAGGATTCGGAGTTACTACGTCTAAGAACAATGAACAGGGCCGAACATCTTAATTCTGATGCTCTGGAAACCCTCTACCGGCTGAACAATCCAACAGAAAGCTTTAGAATTGCAGCGCAATCATGGAAACTTTATCCGAATCACAATGCACACGAAGCACTTCTCAAAGCCTATTTCTCAGATGTGTTTGAGTTGGAAGGAGCTTTTTACACCACCCCTTTTTACCAAACGGTGCATTCCTTTTCTCAAACAGTTTACAATGCGGCTTTCTCACAGGATGGGCAATACCTGATTGCTGATGCCGGCCAAAAAGCTATCCTTATCAAAAATACAAACAGAGTGGTTTCAGAGTTGTCTGCCCACAAGTCCACAATTTATTCAGTAGGTTTTACTCCTACCGGCCGTTATCCTTTTACCACATCACAGGATTTTAGTGCACTTATTTATGACCATAGTGGCAATATTTTGGTTTCACTTAAAGGACACCGTGCTCCTGTTTATGATCTTGATGTTTCTGCCGATGGTAATACGATTGCAACAGCAGGTTGGGATGGCACTGTTAAGCTTTGGAACTGGAATGGAGAAGAAATCAATTCATTAGTTCCGGGAAACAAAATGGAACTTTTGACTATTGCACGATTTTCTCCCGAAGGAAACTATCTCATTACTTCCGACGGCTTTCAAATTGCAGTTTTCGACCTCAACAATGCCGCTAAACCAATCTACACTATTTCACAAAAGAATGATACTTATACCGATATTGCACTATCTAAATCGCGCAATATATTTGCCTCAAGTACGGTCTATGGTGCAATTGATATTTATGAAATAACCGGTAAATATCTGACTACGCTTTACGGACATTCTGCATCGGTTAGAAAGGTTGCTTTTTCTTCTGACGGAAAATACATGGTTACTGCATCTGCCGACAAAACTGCGATCATTTGGGATGCCAGCTGGACAGCGAAAGTAGTTCTGCGGGGACATTCTGCACCCTTATATCGGGCAACGTTTTCTGAAGACGGTCTATACATTTTAACAACTGCTGAAGATGGCACAGCGCGGTTATGGAATTGGAAATCGGGTCAAATACTACCACTACCTCAAAATAAAGAACTAACCACCTATTTCTCGCCCGATGGGGAACATATCATTACCGTTGGACCCAATTATAATGTCAAAGTTTGGAACTGGCAAGGCAACCTGTCCGAAGATGTTCAGGTTCCCGTGAATACCATTGCCTATGCCTTTTACCCACCAAATAGACTGGCTACCGCAACTCAAAAAGATTACGAAACCATCATCAACAATCTTAAAAACGAACAACTCGTTACATTATCCGGAAATTCTGCCAAAGGTTTTAACGTGTGGTTTTCGCCGGACGAAGCTCATTTTGTTACTGCCGATAAAAACGGAAATGTTCAAATCTGGGATCAAAATGGCAAGCGCTTGGCTAATGTAAATGCACATACAGATTGGCTGACCGATGCCACATTTTCAGCAAACAACAAGTATTTTGCTACTGCATCATTTGACCATACTGCCAAAGTCTGGAACTTTGCCGGAGAACATATTGCCACGCTTGACGGTCATGGTAAAACAGTGAACTCTGTTCGCTTTTCACCAAACGGGCTTCAGCTTCTCACTACTTCAAAAAACGAAAAGGCAATTCTCTGGAACTTGAATCAATCTGCCAAAGCTACACCTGAGACTATTTTTGCCCCTTTTAGCGGAGAGTTGTTTGACGCAGCATTTTCACCCGATGGCGGGTATTTGGCAATAGCAGCCCAATCCGGAACCGCTTCTTTGTGGAACAAAAAAGGGCAACCCATTGTCAACCTGAAAGCTGCCTTGCCTTCGCAAAAACTACAACAGATTAGATTTTCACCCGATGGCAGATTTCTTGCGACGGTTGCTCCAAAAATGGCTCCTTTAAGATGGCCTATAAATCCCGAGGCACTTTTAGAATCGGCAGAAAAAAGGGGAATCGAACCTTTTACCGAATCTGAACTTAAATGGTACGAATCGGACAATGATTGAGCCCGAGCAATGAATTTTACTTTCTTTCAAATCTATAAAAGAATGCCAAAGCCGGTTTTTCAACAGCGCATTATGTTGGAAACATCTATGCTTTTTTTAGTGTCAATTATGTTACCTTTGCGCCTTCAAATCCGGAAACAGTCAAATAAATGATTGCAAAAAGGTAAAATTTTTAATTTTATTAAAACTTCAAACAAGTATTTTTAAAAATGAAAGTAGCAGTTGTTGGTGCAACGGGGTTAGTGGGTAAAGTGATGCTAAAGGTTTTGCAGGAACGCAATTTTCCGGTAACGCAAATTATTCCCATTGCTTCGGAGGCTTCTGTAGGGAATAAAGTGGTGTTTAACGGTAAAGAAGCTGCGGTAGTGAGTATGGAAGACGGATTGTTTAACAAACCCGAAGTAGCATTGTTTTCTGCCGGTGCAGGGGTATCACTTAATATGGCACCGCGTTTTGCAGAGATTGGAACAACGGTGATTGACAATTCATCAGCATGGCGAATGCACGAGAACATTAAGTTGGTGGTGCCCGAAGTAAATGGAGAAGTGCTGACCCGTGAAGATAAAATAATTGCAAATCCCAATTGTTCCACTATTCAAATGGTGATGGCGCTCAGCCCGCTCCATCAGGCATTTAAAATCAAACGCATTGTAGTCAGTACTTATCAGGCAGTAACCGGAACGGGTAAAGAGGCAGTTGTTCAACTGAAAAATGAGCGCAGCGGAATTGAGGAGGAAAAGGTTTACCCTTACAATATTGACCTAAATTGTCTTCCGCATTGCGATGTGTTTACCGAAAACGGCTATACAAAAGAAGAAATGAAACTAGTCAATGAAACCCGCAAAATTCTGAATGATTACAGTATTCAGGTAACAGCAACAGCAGTTCGTGTGCCCGTTTTAGGGGGTCATTCCGAATCGGTCAATGTGGAGTTTGAACGCGATTATGGAAGCATTGACGAAGTCCGCCGAATGTTGAACGAAATGCCGGGTGTTGTTGTGATGGACAATATCAGCCAGAATATCTACCCTATGCCGTTATATCAGCAAAACAAAGATGAGGTTTTTGTCGGCCGTATCCGCAGGGATGAATCACAGCCCAATACCTTAAATATGTGGATTGTTTCAGATAATCTTAGAAAGGGAGCAGCAACCAACGCCATCCAAATTGCCGAGTATCTGATTGCTAAAAACTTATTGGGGTAATTCAGCCGAAGTTAAGACAACTTTAAAATATTAAATAAAAAAGAGGGGGATAGCAGTCAAACTATCCCCCTCTTTTTTACTAATTACTTCAAAAGAAAGTCAATTAAAACCGTTTTTACTTAAACGGTCATAATTTCAGTTTCTTTAGCATGAACCACCTTATCTGTTTTCTCGATGAATTTATCGGTTAATTCTTGAATTTCGTGTTCTGAATTTTTTCCCATATCCTCTGACAAACCATCCTTCACCAATTTTTTAATATTATGGATGGCTTCGCGTCGGGCATTGCGAATACTGACCCGCGTATGTTCACCCATATCCTTTACCTGCTTCACTAAGAGAAGCCTGCGTTCCTGGGTCATAGGCGGAATTGTAATTCTGATAATTTGTCCATCATTTTGTGGTGTAACTCCCAGATTAGCTGCAAAAATTGCCTTTTCTATAGGGGCTACCATATTTTTTTCATAAGGTTGTATGCTCAAAGTTCGGGCATCTAATGAGTTGATATTTGCAACCTGACTGACGGGGGTATGTGCTCCGTAGTAATCTACAAAAACATTTTGCAGCATGGCGGGAGTGGCTTTACCTGCTCTCACGCCCTGCAGTTCTTTTTGTAAATGTTCCAAAGCATGCGTCATTAACTCTTCGGCAGCTTCAATTTCTAATTTTGAATCTTCTATCATATTCAGGCAATTTAGTACATTAGACTTATTAAAATCGGTTTTGTTACCGGATAATGAGGCAAAATTACACAAACCATCAAATTCTAACAATTATTCTTAGTTTTTTGTCCTTTTTACAATCTTCTCAAATGAACAGTTAAGAGTATAAAGCAATTTATAAGGGTTTGATGTATAGATAGTCAGGAATACTTGGAAAAGTTCTTTTTTTAACACTTATTGAACGAAGCCCCGATATATATTCATCCGGGTTTTAAAATTATTAATAATTGTTTGGTTGTTTCAGAAACAATGTCAGATTTAGCCTTGAAGAATATTCCTTCAAAACCCATTCGCTACAGAATCAAATATTTTATTTTCCACAAATAGCTTCAAATCAAATAATTATAGACACCATAGAGTTAAATCAATCTTCCAAACTTCTACATCTACTAAAGGGGGGGTATTATGAATTGCTTTTTATAAATGCGAATTTACCAAGACCAACTGATATAAATGTAACTTCCGGACTGTAGAACTTTGCAGGCATTTAGTGATAGTTAACATTGTGAATAACCGTTTTTCAATGCAGTGTGGATGTATCGAGCTAAACTTACTATCTGTTCAAACAGATAGAAAAGGGGAAAAAATATTGACCGGTTGAATTATTTTAACCTTTAGTTAGTTGTAACCGGAAAAATGTTTATTTTTGTGCGGTAGTTTTAAAAAGCAGGGCTCTTAGCTCAGTCGGTTAGAGCAGCGGACTCATAATCCGTAGGTCCGGGGTTCGAGCCCCTGAGGGCCCACTTTAACAACACAAACCTTGATTATTGGCTTTTCAATAGTCAAGGTTTTTGTTTTGTATATGATTGTATAATTGCATAAACGGGCAGTTCTAAACTATTTTTTGTGTTTATTTGAAGATTTTAAGTGAAGTTTTTATCTTGCGGTAAAAAAATCAAAATTTCTTTAACTTAGAAACACTTAATTTGTTTTTATATCGTTATCTAAAAGCATATTGTTGCATCTAATTTAATTTAACCCAATTAACCAACCACCACTCAACCTATGTCAACAATTCAACAATACGACCCAAATTCAACCGACCTAAACCATTATCAGGACATCAACCAACTTCCAAATCTTTTATATAGTTGCAGATTTAAAAACCCGAATTCGGCAAAAGGTGTTGCTTCTTTTATTCAGTTTTTAACAAAAGCAAAAATCGAAGAGTTGTATGCCCAATACAAACCCGCTGTATCGTTATTTGGAAGACTACTTTCGGGTTTTAGCAAAGTATTTACCACCGAACTACAAAAACTTCAGCTCCAAACTATAGCCAAATATATGGCTGAGTCTGTGGTTGTTCAAAAAGAGAAACTGACTGATTTATCGCTTTTATCTCATAATTTGGCGACTTTAGCACCGGCAGCCCATAAATTGTTGGTCAATAAAATTATAGCTGAGGTTGATTTGCCTGCACAAATTCAGGTTCCGCTCAGTCGTGGTTTCCTGCCGTTCATCAAACAAATCAAGCGATTGGCCATAGAACAAAAAAATGAGCAGTTCGACATCATTGCCAACGAAATTACCTCTTTGGTTTTTCAAATTCCTGTTGCTGATTTTTTAGAACGGTACAATAATATTGAACTCAACCGGGTGTTATGGGAATTGCTGCAACTTGACCCCGATGGGTTAAAAAACTGGATTCATAGCGTAGAATCTGCCGTTTGGTTAGAAAAAATCAAACGAGAAGTCAACAAAGACGCACTATTCCGGTTGTTATGGGTTTTTTACCATGTTGATTTTCATCTGTCCCGTGCTTTAGCTAATTATGTGTTTAAACGCCGCTACGAAAACAGCCGGACACGCACTCAAGCCGAAGATGTTCCATTACTCGGATTTTTCCTCAATGTTTTCCGTTTTCAGGTTAAAACATTAGTTCCACATACCTCAGAAGTTGCTTTCCATATCTCCCGAAATGCATATACACTGAGCCATATTGCTTTTGCGGTCCATTTTATTGAAGCGGGGAATCCGAGGCTGATCAATTCCTTTAGAAACTATCTGTCTGAATTATCTTATATCGAAAATCCCATGTTTGCATGGAATAGTTTAGTCGAAAGTTACCCAATAGCCGCAACACGCCCTTTCTTATTAAAGTTAATCGGACAGTTCAAACTCCCGTTCGAACCGCTTTCTACTTTTAAACTGATTGAGCGCAATTTGGTTAATGCCAATGTTTTTACGGCATCTACACCTTTCGACACTTCTTTATCTATTTGTTTTAATCCTGAAGATCCCACTTCACTGTTTAAGCATGAAGAAGTTGCGAGGACATTTATGCAGCTATTTTATGAATCAAAGGGATGGCCTTTGCCGGCAAACGAGCATTAAATTGCTGTTTGTGTCGAAGTACAAATTATATCCCAATAACTTGTCTTATTCATTTCTGTGCAGTTAATCCTCAATATAGAGAACCAAAAACTAAAAGCCGCCCAGTTTATAAAAACAAGGGCGGCTTTTAGTTGTGAATGAATAATGTCTTTCGCCTCGTATTCAACGATAGAAGCTTATACCGCAAAACTTTCCCCACATCCACAAGTGCGGGCAGCATTAGGGTTTACGAAATAAAACCCTTTACCATCAAGTCCGCGCGAAAAATTGAGTTCAGTATCAAAAAGATAGAGAAAACTTTTTAGGTCGGTAACTATCTTAATGCCTTTGTCTTCAAAAATCTGATCACTTGGATGGGTTTGGTTGTCAAAATCCATTTTATAAGACAGTCCCGAACAGCCTCCTCCTACCACGCCAACCCGAAGGAAGTAGTCTTCATTCAGATGTGCCTGTTCTTTTAATTCGCAGATTTTGCTTTTTGCATCTTCACTGATGTAAATCATATCAATTTCTGTTTAGAAGGCGATAGCTATGATTGGTGTTATTTTTGGTTGCCGTGTTTTTTATAGCGGTCGTTCTTAGTGAACAATGCTTTCTTCAAATTTAACCGGCTCTAATCCGTTTTTAATGCGGTAGTCGTTAATAGCTGCTTTGATTGCATCTTCAGCCAATACAGAGCAGTGTATTTTAACCGGAGGTAAATTCAACTCTTCCACGATGTCCATATTGTCAATTTCGAGGGCTTCGTCAATGGTTTTACCTTTGAGCCATTCTGTAGCTAAGGAAGAAGAAGCAATAGCAGAACCGCAACCGAAGGTTTTGAATTTAGCATCGGTGATAAGACCGGTTTCTTCTTCAACTTCAATTTGTAAGCGCATAACATCGCCACATTCGGGAGCGCCTACCAAACCTGTTCCAACATTTTTTTTACTTTTATCAATTGTTCCCACATTGCGGGGATTGTTATAGTGGTCTAACACTTTATCTGAGTATGCCATGGTGTGTATGATTTTAAAGGTGGATTGAATTGTATAATAGTTAAAATCAATGGTCAGCCCATTGAATTGTTTTAAGGTCTATTCCTTCTTTAAACATTTCCCATAAAGGACTAAGTTCCCTCATCCGGTTTACGGCTTTGGTAACCTGCTCAATGGTGTAATCAATTTGTTCTTCGGTGTTGAATCGGCCAAGGCTGAAGCGGATTGACGAATGAGCAAGCTCATCATCTAACCCCAAAGCGACTAAAACATAAGAAGGCTCCAGCGATGCAGAAGTACAGGCAGAACCTGACGAAACTCCGATGTTTTTGTTGAAACCCATCATCAGTCCTTCGCCTTCCACATATTTAAAGGAGATATTGGTGATATGGGGCAAACGGTGTTGCGTGTTACCATTAATATAGCTTTCTTCTAATTTTATGAGACCGGATTCCAGTTTGTTTCTCAGGTTAGAAAGCCTTTCAGATTCTGTGGACATTTCGAGACGGCAAAGTTCGGCAGCTTTGCCAAAGCCTACAATTCCGGGCACATTTAACGTACCGGAACGCATACCCCTTTCGTGCCCGCCTCCATCTAATTGGGCTGTTAGTTTGACCCTTGGGTTTTTACGCCGAACAAATAACGCACCTACTCCTTTAGGTCCATACATTTTGTGTGCGGTAAAACTCATCAGGTCAATTCCTAACTTTTGAACATCAACCGGCACTTTTCCAACTGCCTGAGTGGCATCTGTCATAAACAATGCGCCGTGTTTATGGGTAATCCGTGCGATTTCTTCGATAGGTTGAAGAACACCAATTTCGTTGTTGGCAAACATCACCGAAACTAAAATAGTTTTTGGGGTAAAAGCTTTTTCCAGAACTTCGAGACTGATTAATCCATCTTCCTGAACATCCAGATAAGTTACATCTATTCCTTTTTTCTGAAGGTTTTTACACGTATCTAAAACGGCTTTATGCTCAGTCTTAACGGTAATGATATGGTTGCCTTGTCGCGAATACATATCAGCAACCCCTTTTATGGCTAAATTGATTGCTTCGGTGGCACCGGAAGTAAAGATGATTTCTTTGGGATTGGCGTTGATGAGTTGAGCAATTTGCCCGCGCCCATAGTCAACTGCTTCTTCGGCAGACCAACCAAATGGATGATTTCTACTTGCAGCATTGCCAAACTGCTCGGTAAAATACGGTAACATGGCTTCCAGAACACGCGGATCCATCGGGGTAGTTGCGCTATTGTCGAGATATATCGGCAATTTTAGTGTTTGCATACAAAAGTTAAATTTTAGTACAAAGATAACGCATGTTTTTTGATATAGTTCAGGTTGTTTAGATTTTTTCTAAATAAAGATGCGAAAATAGGAGTAATTTGTTGATCAAAAGATACTTTTAAATCATTTGACTTTCGTTCCTTGTTTTCAGCCAACAGATGTTTTTGTCCTACATCAATTAAAAAAGTTGCATTAAGCCTGTTAAGTAATCAATTGAATATCCTATAAATAGGATGAGCAGAGGAATTATATAGAAAACTCCGGTTAGAGGCAAGAGTTTATTCAATTACTGCCTGCCCGGTTAAAAGGTTAAAAATTTTCTTATCCCAGCTGTATAGGTCTTCTCTGAAATTTACTTCATTGGTATAGGGGTCAATAAAAGCAGATTGATAGACCAGAAAAATAGGGATATGGGATTTGAGCTTAACAGTAGTCTCTTTTTGGCTATGGATGACCTCCTCAATTTTCTTATCATTCCATTTAGGGTCTGATTTGAGCAGATGTTTTGCCAGTTCAAGCGGGTTGTTTACCCTGATGCAACCATGACTATAAGAGCGACGGCTGTTGTTGAACAATTCTTTGGAGGGGGTGTCGTGAATATATATATCAAACGCATTGGGAAACATGAACTTAACCACTCCCATCGGGTTAAATGCGCTGGCACCCTGCCTGAAATAGTATTGACTCAGGTCAACATTTTGCCAGTTAACGGAGGTCGGATTGATGAGTTTGTTGCCCTTAAATACCTTAATATCGTTGTTTATGAAAAAGTTGGCATCATAGTCAACCTCTTTCATCAATTCGTTTTTTGCGATACTGGCCGGCATATACCAAAAGGGATTGAACACTAAATAAGTAATTGTATCGGCAAAAATTGGTGTAGGATAGTTTTCTCGCCCAACGATTATGAGTTCACTATATGTTTTTTCTCCGTTTTCAAACATGTTCAGACGATAATCGGGCAAATTGACCATTACATAGGTATTGCCCCATGTTTCAGGTGCCCAACGCCAACGCTCCATGTTCGCTTTAATTTGCATAATACGGTGTTGAGGACTGATATTCAACTCGTTGATTACGTTGATACGTACCAATCCATCGTAATAAAGACCGTGTCTGCGTTGAAACAGCATCACTGCTGTTTCTAATTCTTTGTCAAAATAGTCGGTTATTGATGTATTTAGGCTCAGTTCTCCGCTCAATTGCAATCTTTTGCGAAGGTCAATCACCAGCGGACTATAGTCTCCTTTTTGAAGCAATAGATTCCATTTTGCAGACAGTTTTCCCCAATCGGGTTGATTCTGATAGTCTTTTAGCAGCTGTTTTAACTGTTTGTATTCATTTTGCTGGGGTTCAAAAGAATGTAGTATCTCGCAAACGGAGCCTTGAGTTTGAATAACCTGTAAAAGTTGAGCTACTATATCTAATTCAATTCTCATAGGTTTCCATACAAGCCCAATGCTATCAGGACGAACGGCACCGTTTTGCAAATGAGTTCCGAGTTGCAAAAAGCTGTCTGTCAGTAAAAGTTCCAGAGTAATAAGTGTCTCTACCGGACTATTTTCTTTGTTTGCGGTCAATTTTGCCAACTGATCTTTAATGGCAATTTGATGATAATTGACGGGAGCTAAGCCATTTTCTTCGCAGATGTTGAAAAAACAGCCGGTAAAATCAAGGGTGCGTTCAGGCACATAACGCCCCACAATCCATATCGGCGAATAGCCCCGTTGAACATAAAAATTACGGATGAGCTCGGCTTTAAATACCTGTTCTCCGTTGTTAAAAATTCTCCGGGTTGAATCTTGAAACTGAGCTATTGTCTTGACCAATATGCCCGGTAAGTCCTGATAATCCTGCAAATTTTGTGAATTGGCTTTAGGTTGTACAAACAAGGACAAACCAAAAATTAGAGCAACAAGGATTGGTTTTAGGGTCATTTTATTTTAAAAGAATCTTGAAGAAGAATGAAATTTCTATTTAAACGAGCAATAATTGTTGGTCAGATAGTAAAAAAGCATTCAAAAAAAATCAATATCAAAATAACCATACTGACAATGCTAAGTTGAAGATTTAGTTATAATCTGAGTTTATGTCAGCAATCAGTTGATGAAAAAAGGGTATAGCTAAAAGCAACCGACTCCCATACCACGAAAACATTTCTCCATTAACCGGTAAAATTCGGGTATGAGGTAAAATCATTTGAATTGCAGGAATATGTTTTTGTTTAAAAGGATAGGGTTCAGATGATAACAACACCAAATCCGGCCGGCATGTTTTCATGTCGTTTTCTGAAAGTTGAGGATAGCGGGTTAGTTCAGGAGGCAAAGCATTTTCAAATCCGCAAACGTTGGTAAGGAGGTCGTTAATAAATGTCTGATGTCCGGCAGCCATAAAAGGGTTTTGCCAAATCAGATACAGTACCCTGAATTTTTTTTCAGACTTTGACAAAACTGATGCTTCAGCTTCTATTTTAGTGGCCAGCTCATTTGCTTTTTCAGATTGGCAAGTGATATTGCCTATTGTTCGAATCATCCATAACGCTTCGGACAAATTGCTAATATCACTCATCCAAACCGGTACTTTCTTTTCAAGAATCGAAATACCCTCAAGGATATTTTCCTCTTTATTGCCGATTACCAAATCGGGATTGAGTTGTATGATTTTTTCTAAAGAAAAATTTTTTGTGCCTCCAACTTTAGTTTTGGTTTTTAACCAACTGCCGGGGTGAATGCAAAATTTGGTAATTCCCACAACCTCTTCATCTAAGCCAAGGTAATTGAGCAGTTCTGTCTGTGAAGGCACTAAAGAAACTATTCTTCGGGGAGGGATGTTGAAAAATACCTCTCTGCCCATTTGATCGGCAACAAAAGTTTGCATTTACCCGGTAAATATTGATTGGCGGTCAAAGTTACGTCTAATTTGATAAAATCTACAAATTGCAATTATGCAAAATGTTTTTGAGTGTTGGCAGGAAACTCACAAATTGAACGTGAGGTTGGAATTAAATTTGGGTAATTATTGGGGGTTCTATAAGAAAAGAGTGCACTTGTGGAGTGGTGAATAGTCGGAAAGCCCGTTAAAATATAAAACCTCGAAGAGGTGAAATGATTGTAACAAACAAACGCCTGGCGACAAAGAACCCTGAAAGGGTGATATTAAAAATTTAATCAGAAATAAGATAATAAGGGTTCAATCTTTTACGCCGTCAGATTTGCCGCTTAACAATACCAAAAACCCGATAAAATAAGGATTCTATTTCCAACCTCACGTAAATTGAGTAAATATCAGGCTAAAACTGAATTGATACCGTGTCGAAACCAAGTATGAGATTTTAATAGGGACTTCAATAAGCCTCAACAGACATAAAAGCAACTTCCATCAAGTTTTCAGAGTTGATGCTTTCAAGGGAAACCGGGCAGGTTTCGTTGACGAGCAAAGGGTCGTAAGGGGTAACAACTTTTATATAGTTGTCGGTAAAACCATACATAGATTGCCCGTTGGTTTCGGCTTCGAACAAAACAGGGCGTGTAGTTTTCAGGTGTTGCTGATAAAAAAACCGGCGCTTTTTATCCGACAAGATGTGTAACATTTTGCTTCTTTCCTGCCTAACGGAAAGAGGTACAGGGGGATTAATATTCAAAGCATGGGTGTTGGGGCGCTCGGAATATGTGAACACATGTAAATAAGAGACATCGAGTTGATTGAGGAAATTATAGGTGTCTAAAAATTCTTCGTTTGTTTCAGAAGGGAATCCTACAATCACATCTGCCCCTATGCAGCAATGTGGCATAAGCTGTTTGATTTTAGCAACTCTTTCGGCATATAATTCCCGCACATATCTACGGCGCATTAACCGCAGGACCCGGTTGTTGCCGGATTGAAGCGGGATATGAAAATGGGGCATGAACCGCTCAGATTTTGAAACAAATTCAATGATCTCATTTGTTAAAAGATTGGGTTCTATGGATGAAATCCGGATACGGGGGACCGGAGTTTTGTCTAATGCTTTGATGAGGTCGAGAAATGTTTTTTCTTCCGGCTTTTCGGTGTTCAATTGCCGGCCATAGTCGCCGATGTTTACTCCGGTCAGCACGATTTCCTTTACACCAAACTGAACTATTTCATGAGCACTGCGCACTATGTTTTCAATGGAATCGCTGCGGCTGCTGCCGCGTGCAAGCGGAATAGTGCAAAAAGCACATTTATAATCACAACCGTCCTGTACTTTTAAAAACGAGCGGGTACGCTCTCCCGAAGAATAAGCATTGACAAAAAAATCAACCGATTTAATATCACTGACAATGTATGTGCCTTTTTGTTCGCCGGTTAGCTTCAGAAGATGTTGCGGGATATTAAATTTCTCGGATGCACCTAACACTAAATCTACTCCCGGTATTTCAGAAATTTCGGCCGGTTTTAGCTGTGCATAACAACCTACCACTACGATTCGGGCATCGGGCGAGTATTTTAGTGCTTCTTTTATGACCTTACGGCATTTTTTGTCAGCATTGTCGGTAACTGAACAGGTATTGATAACATATACATCGGGCTGTTCGTGAAAGGCTACAGTATTAAAGCCATGTTCCTGCATGAGTCTTCCCATTGCCGATGTTTCGGAGTAGTTTAATTTGCATCCTAAGGTATAAAAAGCGACTTTTTTCATGCAGCAGGTTCTGAAAACGGATGCAAAATTACTAAACTGTTCTGATAATATGAAAATAAACAACGGATACGGGCAAGTTACGCTTGTTTTTAAAGGTCAACCTGTTAAAATCAGCCCATAAAATGCTAACTTTGCGCCTCTTTTACCAATCAAGTAGAACGGAATGCTTAATGTTGGCGTTTTTGGTGCCGGACACCTTGGAAAAATCCACCTGAAACTGCTTAAATCAATCCCGCAATTCCATGTTGTCGGATTTTATGACCCGGATGAAGACAATGCGCTCCGCACAGCCGCTGAATTTGAAGTTCACAGGTTCACGGATGCTACATCTCTGATGATGGCGATTGATGTAGCCGACATCGTAACTCCAACTCCGGAACATTTTCCTACCGCCTGTTTAGCGCTCTCACTGAACAAACACATTTTTATAGAAAAACCTTTGACAAGTACGGTAGCCGAGGCAGAAGAAATGGTGCGTCTGGCACGGAGAGCCGGAGTGAAGGCACAGGTTGGACATGTGGAACGCTTTAATCCGGCATTTTTAGCCATCAGCAAAATGGATCTTCAGCCCAAATTTATCGAAACCCACCGACTGGCGCAATTCAACCCACGCGGAACTGATGTGTCGGTAGTGCTGGATTTAATGATTCACGATATTGATATACTGCTCACAATGGTAAAGGATGAAGTTGCTGAAGTTCGCGCAAGTGGGGTAGCTGTGGTTTCCAACACACCCGATATTGCCAATGCGCGTATAGAATTTGCGGGTGGATGTGTTGCCAATTTAACCGCAAGCCGGTTATCGGTAAAAAATATGCGCAAAACCCGCATCTTTCAACCCAATGCCTATATCAGTATAGACTTTTTAGAAAAGCAAACTGAGATTGTCAGTTTAGCCGACCAACCGGAAGAAAAATTTCTTTCACTTGAAGTTTATCCCAATGCAACCGATACACCTAAATATTTGCTCTTTGATAAACCTGCGATAGAGCCGGTCAATGCTATTCAAATGGAATTGACATTATTTGCACAGAGCATTTTAAACAATACTCAGGAAGAAGTGCCGATTGAAGATGGATTGCGGTCTATGCAATTAGCTTACCGGGTAATGGAAGAAATGAACCGATAGCAGGCAAAAGAATAATTAAGCCGTTTTTTATCGGTGAAATGAGATAACAAGGGGTTGCTGTTACCGGGTTACAGACAACGCCCTCCAATTTTAAACCTAAACGATCTAACACATTGAGTACCCAACAACATCATTCAATTTTCCGAAACATAACGGGTTTTGCAATGCTGTGCTGTGCTTGTTGGGCAATGATGCTGGTTTATGGATGTTCAAAATCTGAAAGCATGCCTGCTTATATTCAGATTAACGGGATGCAAGTATTGGCCCTTAGTGAACAAGGCAGCGCTTCGGCAAATATCAGAAACGTATGGGTTTTTGCCAATTCTCAATCTTTGGGGGTTTATGAACTGCCGGCATCTGTTCCTGTTTTGGAAGAAGGGCTTACTCAGATTGTATTGAGGGCGGGAGTGATGAACAACGGAATTTCGAGTACCCGAACTATTTACCCGTTTTATGCTCCGGATACTTTTAGTGTACAACTCACTCCCCTACAAACCGTAAACCGGTCGAGTTTAATCAGATATACCGGCAATACTGCTTTTGCTTTGAATGCAGACTTTGAAGTTGGCAATAGTTTTACTGACCTGAACCCCGAAACCAACTTACTGACCTTGACCAATCATCCCAACAATGTGTTTGAAGGTTCCCGCTCTGCAATGCTGACGCTTAATGCGGTTAATTCCGGATTTGAAATCGGCACCCTCGATAAGTTCCAGCTTCCCGGAAACAAAGTTGCCGTTTATTTAGAAATGAACTACAAATGCGATCAACCTTTTTTGGTTGCATTGAAGGGCACCAATGAAACCGGCGACGGAGCTGTGTTGCCACAACTATATGTCAACAAAAAGGAAACCTGGAACAAAATATATATAGACCTGACCGAAACCGTTTCGGCTTTTAATTTACAGGGGTTAAATCAAATTCAGTTGATTTTTAAAAGTGAGCTTGAAGAAGACCTCGAACAGGCGGTATTTTTTTGGGATAATGTAAAAATTTTGTATCAACTTTAAAACTTAGCCATTTTGTCTGTCAGCTACACCATCTATAATGACCAAATTCCTCCTACAGTTGCAGAAGTGCCGTTTGACAGGCTAACTGTGATGCGGAGGGCTAAAGTTGTGGGCGTTGCTTTATACATCCTGTTCGACTATCTTGCTGCAGTGATCACCTGGACGCTCTTTTTCACCTACCGCAAAGTTGCCGTTGAAGGCTATGCTTTTGGTTGGGATATTTTGGATACTCCTCGGTTTTACTCAGGAATTTTGATCATCCCGTTAAGCTGGTTGTTTTTACATTTTGTTTCGGGCAGCTACTCCGATATTTACCGGAAATCGCGAATGACAGAGTTGTATCGCAGTCTTGTTACCACCTTTTTAGGTGCAGTTGCTTTGTTTTTTCTGGTGTTGATTGATGATGTAGTTACTGATCAGGTGGGGTATCAAAAACTGTTTGCTGTATTGTTTGGACTTCAATTGCTTTCGACCCTGACTGTTCGGATGATTATTCTTACAATTGCCAATCACCGGTTGCGTATAAATGCCGTAGGCTATAACACCATTATCGTTGGCGGAAACGGCAAAGCGGTCAAACTTTTTAAAGAAATTTCAAGTCGCAAGAGATCGTTGGGCTACCGGTTTTTAGGATTTATTGAGGCCAACGGCAAACGGTCTAATAATCTTGAAAAACTTATCCCCAGTTTGGGAACTGTAGAAGGGCTGCCCCAAATCATCGAAAAATACCACATTGATGAAGTTATCATTGCCATTGAAACCTCTGAACATCACCGCATTAACGACATCATCAATCAGTTGGCTGAACAGAAAATTGTAATCAAAATCATCCCTGATATGTACGATATCCTTGCAGGGTCAGTTAGAATGAACAATGTACTGGATACAGCGCTCATCGAAATTTATCCCGATTTAATGCCCGAATGGCAACGCATCATCAAAAGAGGTATTGATATTCTTGCTTCGGGTGTTGTTCTGATGTTGTTAAGCCCGCTTTACCTCTTGCTTGCTGTCAGGGTCAGAATGTCGTCACCCGGTCCCATTTTCTATTCCCAACAACGTGTTGGCAAGGGCGGGAAGCCATTCACCATCTATAAGTACAGGTCTATGTATATAGATGCCGAAAAGTCAGGACCACAATTGTCAAGCAAGCACGATTACCGGATTACTCCTTTTGGCAGGTTTATGCGAAAATGGCGGTTAGATGAAATTCCACAGTTTTACAACGTGTTGAGAGGCGATATGTCGCTGGTAGGCCCGCGTCCGGAACGTCGCTACTATATAGACAAAATTGTTGTCGAATCCCCTGCCTACCGGCATTTGTTAAAAGTGCAGCCCGGTATTACTTCACTGGGGATGGTAAAGTTCGGCTATGCAGAAAACGTTGAAGAGATGATTGAACGCATGCAACATGACCTGCTGTATATCGAAAATATGTCATTGGCATTGGATTTCAAGGTAATGATTTACACAATTTTGGTATTGCTTCAAGGCAGAGGTAAGTAACTGTAATTGTTCAGCATGATTTGGTTTTTTTCAACAATCGTACTGCCACGCTCTTATACAGGCATTGCTGTTCGAAGCAGATTTTCAAACTGCAACTCCCTTTTCATTGAGCAAATGTCCAACCCAATCCACCAAATTCATTTGACTTTCCGGTAAAAATTGCCGGATTTTTGGGGTTTATTATCCGCTTTCGAAACACTGACCCCAATCATTACCAATCAAGTTGAACGGTCAGGGGTGGAATGTTTAGAATTTGCCCCCACTTTTTTAGACGAATGTTTATATTTACGCCCTCTATGATACAAGCTATAATATAATTGTATGAATAAAATACTAATTACCGGCGGAGCAGGGTTCATCGGAAGTTCACTGGCAGACAGATTGGTGCAAAACCCCGAGAATAAGGTGGTGTTGGTTGACAATCTGCTCACCGGATCTTTGTATAAACTTCCTTCTGCAAAGCTGGACAACTGGAAGTTTGTAAAATGCAACGCCAACGACTATGCCGATATATCGGCACTTATGTTTTCACATAGCTTTGATTATGTGTTTCATTATGCCGCAGTAGTAGGTGTACAACGAACCCTCAACAATCCCACACAGGTGTTGGAAGATATTCAGGGCATTAAAAACATCCTGCACTTGTCAAAAAATACCGGGGTAAAGCGTGTTTTTTATGCATCCTCTTCTGAAGTGTATGGAGAGTCGGTAAGGTTTCCACAGGATGAAATCAGTACTCCGCTCAACTCTCGCTTGCCTTATGCGGTGGTAAAAAATGTGGGGGAAGCATTTTGCACCTCATATCATCGCGAATATGGGTTAGACTACACCATTTTGCGTTTTTTCAACACCTATGGGCCTAAACAAAGCGCTGATTTTGTTATTTCTAAATTTTTGAGAGCCGCCCTTCAAAATCAGCCAATCACCATTTACGGAGACGGATTGCAAAGCCGCACTTTTTGTTATATAGACGATAATGTCGATTCGGTTTTAGATACTTTTTACAACAACCGGTTCACCAATGATGTCATCAATATCGGCAATGATGTGGAAACAACCATTTTAGATCTGGCACATACCATTCTGGAGGTTTGTGATACCACTTCTGAAATCGTACACCTGTCCCCTCTGAAAGAAGGCGATATGAGTCGGCGGCAACCCAACCTGAGCCGGATGATTCAATTGCTGCATCGCCCCCATACTACTCTGACTGAAGGGTTGCGAAAAATTGTAGAATCGGATGTTTTCCATCTGCTCAACAATCTTACCCCCGAAAAGGTAAAAGTATAAGGTGGTAAAAAGCAGCGATGCCATAAATTTTTAATTCTTCAGGTCTTTGGTTTAAAGACGGAACTTTAAACTCATATAACAATACTTTCCTGCATTTAAATGAAAATTTTAGTAACCGGCGGATGTGGCTATATAGGTGCTCATACCTTAGTTGACCTGATAGAAAATGGATTTGAGGTCATAACTGTTGACAACCTTTCCCGGTCCGATACGCGGTTACTGGAGGGTGTTTTTAAAATTACCGGACAAAGATTGCAGAATTACCCCATTGACCTGTGCGATGCTGTTGAAACGGATTCATTGTTCAATCAACATCCCGATTTGACCGGTATTATTCATTTTGCTGCCTATAAATCTGTGCCGGAATCGGTTGCAAACCCATTGTTGTATTATCACAACAACCTTGCTTCATTGGTTAACATTCTTCGGGCTGTTGAAAAATTCAAGATCCCTCATTTTATTTTTTCTTCTTCCTGTTCGGTTTATGGCAACACCGAGCAACTACCGGTAACTGAAGAATCGCCGTTGCAAAAAGCTGAATCTCCTTACGGAAATACCAAACAAATCGGGGAACAAATTATGGCCGATGTGGCCAAAGTAAATCCAATGAGCAGTTTTATTTCTTTGCGTTACTTTAATCCCGTGGGGGCACATCCTTCGGCCTTTATCGGTGAATTGCAGGAATCGGCGGAAAATCTGGTGCCCATCATCACACAAACCGCCATGGGTATTCGCAAAACGATGACAGTTTTTGGAAACGATTATCCAACCAGAGATGGGAGCTGTGTGCGCGATTATGTTCATGTTTCAGACATAGCCAATGCCCATACCAAAGCCCTGCAATACCTGATTGCACAAAAAAACGAGCAGAACTATGAAGTCTTTAACCTCGGCAGCGGAAACGGGGTAACTGTTCTCGAAGCCATTAAAGCATTTGAGCAAGTGAGCGGACAATCACTTCCCTATCAGATAGGTCCGCGGCGTGACGGCGATGTGGTAAGCATATATTCCGACAACCAAAAAGCAACCCGTCTGCTTGGATGGCAACCTCGCTACTCGCTTGCCGAAATGATGCTTTCAGCCTGGAAATGGCAACAGGTGATGAATCAAAAATAGGACAAAACGAGGCTGTTTACCTAATAACGAACCTGCCAAACTCCTATTGCTCCTGCATTTTGGCGATAGAGGTTGAAGTCTGTTATGTTTACCTGACCATCTAAATTGAAGTCGCCGTCATAATAACCGTTTACACCTCCCCAAAACTGAAAAACCGGGGCATAATCCATATAATTGATGATGCCGTTGGGATGTGCATCTGCACACCGGAGCGCAAAGGTCAGGTTTGGGGTCAGGGTTAACTGATGTTGTCCACCAACTACAAATGCGGGCAAAGTAAACGGATAGGGGCTACCGGTATTGGGCAACGAAGCCAAAGCAGCACTGACTACGCTGATATGGTTGCGGTGAACTACCCGAAGGCGGTAGGCATTTCCGCTCACTACTCCCTGAGTAAACAAAGCCCCTTCAGTACCATCTGTTTCAATGATATAACCATCATTTCTGAGCAAGGCTGCCCGTCTTGCAACAATGTTATAGGAAATATCGAGGGCTTCGAGGAGTATCCAATCTACTGTGTTGGCAGGTATGGAAAGAGTTTGTTCTGTTCCGGCATACCACCAGGGCCACCGGTTAAAGGGCTGAAGGTTGGGTATCCATCCGTTTTCAGATAATTGGGTGAACATGCTGATATTGGCAGAATTGTAAGGACCCTCCAACCATAAACGAGCATAAGCACGAGTGCCGTTATTAGAAAAAACACCATTTAGAGAGATATTATCCAAATACAGGTTGTTGCCGTTTCCGTTGAGGTTGACAAAACGCAGCAATATTTGCGAACCTGCGTAACTGCTGAGGTCAATGGTTTCGGTTCTCCAAAGGGAACAGTTGGCAGGAATAAAGGCAGTCGTTGAGTTAGGGGCAGTTGCCAGGGTACTTCCCGATTTTGAATAGACAGAAGTAAAAGTTTGTCCGCAATTGGTCGAGACCTCTACCCGCAGTGCATCGAATTGAACCGAACTGTATGCGGCGTAAGCTATATCGAAGCTGAGCGAAAGAGCGGTGTATGCAGACAGATTATACAGAGGGGATACCAGATAATCTTCCTGTCCGGTATCGTTTTGGTTAAAATTGGCAAACATGGCTGAAATTCCATGGCAGAAAGTACTTCCTGAAGCCCATTCCATACTGCCGGGATCAGGGTTTTGAACGGTAAAATTTCCGGAGTTGATGCCTCCTGAAAAATTATTGGAATAGGGCAGACCGGCTGCCTGATATTGACTTAAAGAGGAAATGTCCGAACTGACGGGCGGGCAATTTTCACTAAAAAGTTGCACGGTATAATTTCCCGGAATTGTAGCGGTATAGGTTTGTTGCGTAGCGCCGTTGAGCAGGTTGCCGTTCAGCAGCCAACGGTAGCCAAACTGTTCAAACCCGGAAGGAATGGCAGATGCAGTCAGCAATGCCGAACCTCCGGCACATATCTGTGCTGTTGCAGGGGAAACAACGGGTGCGGGGGGAATGGTGCAGGGCAAAGTGCCGTTCAGGGAGATATTGTCCAGATACAGATTGTTTCCGTTTCCGTTTACGTTCACAAAGCGAAAGATTACTTCCGCACTGTTGAAACTGCTGAGGTCAACGGTTTCTGACCTCCAATAGGAGCAGTTGGCAGGGGTAAAGGAAGTCGTTAAGTTGGGAGAGGTGGCTAAGGTACTGCCCGATTTTGAATAAACGGTGGTAAAGGATTGTCCGCAATTTGTCGAAACTTCTACCCGCAAGGCATCAAACTGAACGGGACTGTATGCGGCATAAGCAATATCGAAGCCAAGAGTAATGGAAGCAAAGTTTGACAAGTTGAACAAAGGAGACACCAGATAATCTTCCTGACCGGTGAAGTTTTGATTAAAGTTTGCAAACAGGGCTGAAACGCCATTACAGGAACTGCTTCCTGAAGCCCATCCGATACTGCCCTGATTGGGATTTTGAACGGTGAAATTTCCGGTGCCGGTGCCTGCTGAAAAAGTATTGGAATATGGCAAAACACCGTTTTGATACAGACTAAGTACCGTTGTTGCTGAAATAACTTCAGGGCATGTTTCACTGAACAGTTGCACAGTGTAATTTCCGGGCTCTGTGGCGGTATATGTTTGCTGAACAGCGCCAACCAGCAAGTTGCCGTTCAGGAACCAACGGTAGTTGTATTGGTCAAACCCGGAGGGAATGGCCGATGCCGTCAGTAAAGACGAACCACCTGAGCAGATTTGAGCAGATAGCGGGGAAATAGTGGGCGGCGGGGGAGGGCAGGCAGGCACACCGGTAATACAGATATTGTCTAAATACAGATTTTGTCCATAAACCCCCGAAAGCGTAACGCCAAACCGTATTACAGCTATTTGACCGGTATAGGGAGTAAGGTCTATGTTTTGAGCCGCCCATTGACTGCATCCCGAAGGTTGCCACGAGGTAGTTTCTGTTCCGGCTACAGAGGCTAATGCAGATTCTGCTGCCTGATAAACCGTAGTATATGTCAGACCACAGTCGGTTGAAACTTCGACGGTAAGGGTGGTAATCAGGTTGGCAAAAGTTTGTATGTATGCACGGTCAAACGATAGAAGCGCAGACTCATAGCTACCGAGATCCACCGGAGGAAGGAGAAAACGGTCGGTCGTACCGTTGTTGCCGATATTGTATCCAAAGCTATTATAGCGCAATACATAATTGCCGTTTTGAGCACAGTTATTCAACAATAAGGCATCAAATGTAACCTGTCCGTCCTGATTCTGATATTGCCAGGTTTCAGGCAAAACCCCATTTTCCAAATCGTTGCAAAAAGGTAGGTCTGTAATCGGAGACTGATAGGCAAACTGCATACATTTTTCGTCATTAGCCGGGTAAGCATCAGTATTGCCATTGGGTTGCTGGGTATAAACTGTTAGCGTATGCTCTCCGGCAGGTACTGTAATTTCAGGAAGAATAATATCGAGCGCAGCACCGGGGAGAAGACTGCCTGTCCATGGGAAAATGTATTGAAGGACCTCGTTTGTTTCGACGGAAATGGTGGCAGAAGTAAGGGAATTGGTTCCGGCATTGACCAAAGTAACAACGGGAGCAAAGGTAGTGTTGCAAACCCAGGAGACAGGAAATACAATGTTTTGAATACCGGCATTATCACTGGCAAACGGCATACAGGTTTCTGTATTGAGTAAGCTGCTTCTGATGCTGTTCAGGGAGGCTCTCATACGGGAGCGCTGGGCTTGGGTAAAAGCTGCCCAACACCCGCCGGAGTAGTCCATATAGTTCTCGTTAGAGTCGTTTTGATTGCCCAAACCTCCTAAAGCAACCGGTCTGAACGGGTTATTGACACTCGTATCGTCATCATCTGTTGAAGGGCATGAGTTGGAAGGGGAGCAGGTTGGGAAGAATGTACCACCCGCAACTCCTTTGGGGGGAGTATCGCAAACACGGTCGCCATCTGTCAGACAGTTGTTGTTGGGGCATCCCCCTTCAAACGTGTGATAGAGGTTATAATAGTGCCCCGTTTCGTGTGCCAGCAGTTTTTCCCACCAACTGTCATATTTTATAACAACTCCATCGTAGGTTTGACCATGGGCAGAGGCTAAGCTGCTGTACCCCGATGCAGTAGCTCCGGTAATATCATAGACGATATAAATATTCAGATATTGCGTGGTATTCCAGTACAGGGCATTCTGAGTATTATAAGTGGTGAAATTGTTTGTACTTAAACTGTTGCTTTCGTGCCGGACAATGCCACCGGTTGGATTTCCCGATTCGTCGCGTGCGGCAAGGCATAGTTGTATTCCCACGTCTGTTCCGCTAAATGGGTTGGGAAAAGTAGCCCCGCCGGTATGGGCATATAAATTATTGGTCAGTTCAATTACATCGGTAATCTGCGAATCCGTCAGGTTTTCGGCAGTGCCAACCGGAATACCGGTTCTATGTACTATATGAACAACAACCGGTATGCTCCAGGATTCCTGGTCAGGGTTGCAGTTGCCGGCATTGCTGCGATAGGAATTGGGAGTAGGTGTTGTTCTCTGTTTCGTCAAAATCCTGTAAATTTCATCTTCAGATTGGCGGACATTTTTGGCGTATTGGCCATCAGAATGAAGAAGAAGTTGATGAACAGAATCGGTCAGACATGTTGCCGGGTGATTCATCTGACGATTTTGCTGCCCTGATGCTCGGGGAGATATAAGCAAGAGCAACAATAGTCCGGAAAATAATTTGGTTCTCAGATCTCGGGCAACAATCATGGTAAAGCCGGCATTAGGGGTTGATAGGTTAAAATTACAACAAAAACCTAACAATGTCTTATCTTAAAATGGAGTTACTCTAATTTAAGGCATGACGGAATAAAAAGAAGCAAAGTAGTTAAGGAAAGGGTTGACAATGACTCATTGCAGGGGCACATTCAGTCATTGCAGAGGTGCATTAAGTCAATGCAGGGGCAATTTGAGTCAATGTACCCCTGCATTAACCTAATGCAGGGGTGAATGATGTCTTTGCAGAGGTGCTTAAAGTCATTGCAGGGGCACATTAAGTCAATGTAGGGATGCAGTAACCCATAGCAGGGGTGCATGAAGCCTTTGCGGGGATTCATTGATTTATTACAAAGGCACAACAATTCATTGCAGGGGTGCAATCAAGCAATGCAGGGGGACTATGATATAATGCAGTGGTAAAAAAAGTATATTTCCGGGCTAAAAATGCCCTTGACCAGAACCGGTAGTGAAAATAGGGTTACCGGCTTTTATGAGACACGCTCTTTGAGTTGGACAATGGAACGGGGTTTTTTTCGGGCAAAGTTAATCTGCGGCAACAAACGCATTGTCGTTTTGCAGAATAACAACCCCATCAAACATAAAATCGAGCAAAGAACGGCGGGCGTTTCGCTCAGAAGTGTTCCAAAACTGGGCATAATCTGCCGGAGTAATGCTCGGATTTTCTGTCAGGTATTGACGCAGTTCTGTTTTTCGCTGTTCGTACAGACTGCTCCTTTTGAGTCCGTTCAATTCGCCGCTCATTAACGCTTCGATAATCAGAGGAGAGGGAGTTACGCATTTATCGGCAATTCGCACATAGATTTGCTGTTGTCCGTTTTTGTCAATGGCGTAATGAGGTTTTTGAGAGCTTTCCTCAACATACGCAATCAACAGGGTTTTACCATTGATTTCAATATCGTCATAAGAAATTTCTATAGGAGGATTACAATATTGGGAGGCTGCTTGTTCCAGAAAATATATTTCGCCGTCAGGGTCAACTCCGACAACATGCCCCTTGTCGCCAACCCCTACCAAAAACCTGCCGCCTCTGCTATTGGCAAAAGCAACAATGGCACGGGCTATTTTGGGTGGAGAGGTGATGTATTGTTTAAAATCCTGATACGGACCCTCGCCCTCAGTCAGCCACTGTGTGATTTGTTTTCGGGTTACCATGATTTGAAAGAATGACAGTTTCACAAAATCGTACCAAACAAGACCGTTGTTTGGGTATTCTTAAACAGAGAAATGCGTGAGCAAGAGTTGAACCAGTCCTATGAGGAACCCAAGAACGCCCCCCACAAACTCAATAAACTTGAACTCTTTTGACAAAATATTAAACAAAATAGATTCTAATTTGTCGTTTGAAAAATTAGCAACTTTGTCGTAAACAATTTTTTCGATGTTCAGATTTTTTTCGGCTTTGGAAATATAAGCATCAATTAGCCGCGGCACTACTTCATCTATTTCGGCCATGGCGTTTATTTTAAACTGATGTTTGATTTTTTCGGTAACAAAAATTGAGATCATTGGGTACAAAGTCGGGAATTTAATCCATAAAAACTCATCCAACTTGTTGTTAACCGCATCTTTTACATCCACCAAAGTATGAGGATCAGTCAGTTTTGATTTAATCTCATCAAAAGAAATCAACTCTTTCGACACAATACTCCCTAAGCGTTCGGCAAGCAGCAGTTTTCTTTTAGGAAAAACCCCCTGAAACTCAAAGAACAAAAATTTTACTTTTTCTTTAGGGTGAAACAACATTTTGACGGCTATCCAATTGGTCAACCAACCAATAAAAGCCGCAATAAACGGAAGCGTATAGATCATTTTCGGGTTTGATTAATTTAATCACCTTCCTAATTCAGGATGGTCAGATGTCTGAATAATGACGAAGCCGATTTAATCAGTTACATTAGGAGGTCATATATGTTTGTAAAATTAGCCGGCACTTATGATGGAAACCTGATCATAGTGAATTTTGAACACAAATCTGATTATTTGTACTCCGTATTGACGGGATATTACAATGGTATAGTCAGACTGTGGCTTGAAATAAGGTGCTTTTTATGCTTTCATTGCTCTGTTTAAAAAATCGTTCAAAGGTTTTAATGCCTTACAGGAGGCTTCGATTTGGTCTAAAAAGTCAGGCTGAGTTATCTGAGCATTGGTAAACATTCTCGATGCCACATAGCTTGTATATTGCAGTAAGTGGAGGTAGGGATGATCTTTGGGATAACCTTTAGGGGCGGTTTTGAGTTTGTAATCGTCTAATTGCCCAAATTGTTTGACAAAGTCGGGATGTTGAAGGATGGCTAAAAACTCGGGAGTATGGTAATCAATTTCCTGACGAATCATTTTTAATTGTGGGGAAGGCGGCACATAAGAGCCTCCGCCTAAAAAGATTTGATCTTCCGGTTCAATATGAAGGTAATACCCACAATCCATTGATTTTTTACCACCTCCGGTGATACATGCTCCCATATTGGTTTTGTATGGCTCTTTGTTGGGCGAAAACCGCACGTCTCTGTAAATTCTGAACAGGCAATCTTTGGCTTTGAGCTGACCAACAGACGGATCAAATTTTGCCAACCTGGGAATCAGCTTGGCGACAAATTGTTCAACGTCTTCCTTGGCTTGTTCATAAGCAGGTTTATTTGCATTGAACCATTCGCGGTTGTTATTTAACTTGAGCAAACGCAAAAATTCTAACGTACTTGCTTGCAACATAATGTATAAAGGATTTGGTGTGAGTAGAAAAGAAACTAAATAGTTTGACAGCAAACTGTTATTTTAATTTGGAAGTATGGTTTGGTTTTGTGTTATCCTGTGGCGGGGTTTCTAATCCCCAGTCTGAATCTCTGAGAAAGTCGAGGCCATCTTTCATCATTTGGGGGACTTCCTTAACCTGCTCCCTGAGTGGGTCTAACGAACCCTCTTTCCAGCCCAAAGCTTTGGCGCATTGCTCAATTCCCGAAATAACATCACTCATCGGAGAAACAAAGTCAATAGATTTGCCGTCCACAACCAAGTTGCCTTCTTCCACTTCAACATCCATGCCTTTCAACTCATTTTGTAAATGTTGGAGTTTGTGCTTTGCAGCAGTTTTGACAGAATCCATTTTTTGCAATACTGTCTTTGAAAGGGGCGAATCTGTGGTTTTTCGGTCTGTGTTTTGTGCAAAACCGGTAGCGGCAGAAGATATAGTGAGCAGAACACAAAAAAGAATCAAAACCAATGAAGAAAGGAGGAGGGATTTCATGGCAGATTTTCTTTTGAAGCAGGGTTAAAAACAAAAAATATTTTAAGTGTAATTTTCATTACATCGGTCAGAAAGTAGTACTTTGTGGCCGAAAAAGCAACCGGAAACGGCTCTGGGTTTAAATGCCCTACAAAGTTAAACAGATTATTGAAATACTGCCAAGCCTTATTGGGTTTAAAAACTCGTTCATCTATTGTATTTTTGTTGATTTATGTCAAATTACAGGGTAGGGGTCAGGTCAAAACTGCCAAATATTGGGACGACCATTTTTACAGTCATGTCTGCGCTTGCCAATGAGCATGGTGCTATCAATCTTTCACAAGGTTTTCCCGATTTTGACTGCCCGTCCGATCTGACAGATTTGGTCAGCTTTTACCTGAAAAAAGGATATAACCAATATGCTCCAATGGCCGGTTTACCCGGTTTACGGGAACAGATAGCGCAAAAAACAGACAAACTTTATCATTTTTATCCAAATCCGGAAACAGACATCACCATCACCGCAGGAGGCACTCAAGCCATCTATACAGCAATTACGGCTTTGGTCAATGAGGGAGATGAGGTGATGGTTTTTGAACCTTGTTATGATTGTTATGTACCTGCCATCAGGCTTTGCGGGGCAATTCCTGTCCATATTCCGTTACAGGAAAACAACTACCGGATTCCCTGGGACTTAGTCAAAAAGATGATCAGCAGCCGCACCCGCATGATCCTGCTCAACTCTCCCCATAATCCTACCGGATCTGTCCTCGATGCTTCCGACTTGCAGGAACTTCAGCGTTTGGTTACCGGAACGGATATTGTTTTGCTCAGCGATGAGGTTTATGAGCATGTCATATTTGACGGATTGCGCCATGAAAGCATGCTGCTCTATCCCGAACTCAGGGAGAGGAGTGTGGTGGTATTTTCATTTGGAAAAACATTTCACAACACCGGTTGGAAAATAGGATATGCCATTGCGCCCGATTATCTGACCCGCGAATTCCGAAAATCGCACCAGTTTATTGTATTTTCGGTGAATACTCCTTTTCAGTATGCATTGGCAGATTATTTGCAAACCCCCGAACATTATCTCAGCCTGTCTGAATTTTATCGTCAAAAACGCGATTATTTCCTTCAGCTTCTTAGCGGCAGCCGGTTTAGCTATGTTCCGGCTTCCGGTTCTTATTTTCAATTGCTGCACTACGATGCCATTTCAGACGAAAAAGACACCGATTTTGCGGTCAGACTGACCAAAGAAAATGGTGTTGCTGCAATTCCGGTTTCTGTGTTTTACAGCAAACCCGAACAAGCTACTCAGAGAGTTTTGCGGTTTTGTTTTGCCAAAAAAAATGAAACGCTCGAACAGGCAGCCGAAAAATTGTTGAAAGTTTAAACCTTTTTAATACGACTATATGACTTCAGATACGCTTCAAATAACATTGGTTCAGTCTGATATTATCTGGGAAAACAACGCAGCTAACAGGTTGGTTTATGACCAATTGCTCGATGGTGTTACCTCCGATCTTGTTATATTGCCCGAAATGTTTACCACCGGTTTTACCATGAATCCTACGTCTGTTGCCGAAAGCATGGACGGCCCAACCTTGCAATGGATGACAGAAAAAGCACGGCAAAACAACTTTGTGATTGCCGGAAGTCTGGTAATCGCCGAAAACAACCGTTATTTTAACAGATTGGTATGGGTACAGCCCAACGGCCATATTTACTTTTACGACAAACGCCACCTGTTCATACTGGGAGGTGAAGAGATCGTTTATACGGCCGGAATCAAAAAAATAATGCCCGAGTTGAAAGGATGGCGAATCCTGCCTTTGGTATGCTACGATTTGAGATTTCCGGTTTGGAGCCGCCAAACCCCACAACAGCCATACGACTTGCTTATTTATGTAGCCAACTGGCCACAGGTTAGAAATTACCCCTGGCAGCAGTTATTGAGAGCGCGCGCCATTGAAAATCTGGCTTACGTAGCCGGAGTAAACCGGATAGGTACCGATGGATCGGGAATTTACCACAGCGGAAACAGCGCATTGATAAATTTCAAGGGCGAAGAAATACAGACATTACCCGAATCGGTTGCAGTATATACCCATTCCATTTCATTAACAGACCTGCATCAGTTTCGCCAACAATTTCCGGCTTATATGGATGCCGATGAGTTTACACTAATACCATGAGTAGCCGTTCAAAATAAAAACCGGCTTAAAAGATTTTCAAAACGAACGGACAAAGGTTTTTGGTAAGTTTAAAACATTCGGGTTTTCCGTTTTCAGGCTTATATTTGTTGGATTTAGCTATGTTTCAGCAATTTATATCGCCAATGAAGCGAAAATTGATACTGATATTGCTTTTGGGTATAACAGCCTGTTTACAACCTTGTTTACAGCTTTCAGCAAAGGAATACCCTCATCTGTACTCCGGTTATTTCAAAGAAGCCTATCAGTTTTACCCTGACCTGCCAAAAGGTATTTTAGAGGCAGTAGCATATACCAATACCCGTATGAACCATATTGTACCGCAATCCATGCAGCCGGGTTGTATGGATATGCCGCAAGTGTATGGGGTTATGGGTTTGGTGGCAGATGGTAAAGGCTATTTCAGAAATAATTTAGCGGTTGTGTCCAAACTTTCCGGAACAGAAATCCGGCAAATCTGCCAAACTCCCCGATTCAGTATTCTGGCTTATGCAGCCGCTTTTGACAAGGTGATGCAACTTAAAAAAACAGAAAAAATTAACGACATACCGGCACAGATTTTTGCGTTGATTGCCTTGAGCGAATTACCCTATTCACCCGAAACCTATCGGACAGACTTCGCATTAAATTCATTTTTATACTCAGTGCTGTATTTCTTCAATGAACCCAATTTCAGGGAGCAATACGGCATTGATTCGGACAGGGTGAATATCAGGCATGTGTTAGGTGAAGCAATGTATCGTTTGGTCTGTGCTCCTTTCTTAGATCTAAGCGGAGAGATGAAGACCGGTTATTCAGGATTACAAAAATCCAACCTATCTACAACACCCGATGTGCCCGAAACAGCCGGATGGTCAGGTAGCAACTGCACGATGCCCTCCGGTCCGGCCGAATATTCCAATGCCTTATGGAATCCTGCCAACAGTGCCAATTACAGCAGCTACTCCATAACGCCTTATACCATTGCTGTCCATACCGTTCAAGGCTCTTATGCAGGATGTATTTCATGGTTTCAAAATCCCTCGGCCAGTGTGTCTGCCCATTACGTAATCCGTTCTTTTGATGGACAGGTAACCCAAATGGTCTGCCACCGCAACAGAGCCTGGCATGTGGGTTCTCAAAATTCCTTTGCAGTAGGCATTGAACATGAAGGATGGATAGAACAAGGCACAACCTGGTACACCAATGCCCTTTACCAAAGTTCGGCAATGGTCAGCAGGTTTATCAGCGATGACCTGGGCATCAACAAACTACAAACTTACGACGGACCGCCAACTGATGGGTTAATGCCATTGAGCCATACCTGTTACAAAATCAAGGGACATCAGCACTATATCGAAAACACCCATACAGACCCCGGCCCGCAATGGAACTGGTACCGGTATTATCAACTCCTGAATGACCTGCCACCCCCCACTCTTTACACCTCATTGACCGGAACGGTTTATGATTCGGGCGGACCTTCGGGCAATTATGGGAACGAAGAACGCTTGACCTACCTGATTCAACCATCCGGTGCAACTTCCATCACCCTTAACTTTACCACATACAGCTTAGAAAACGGCTGGGATTACTTATGGATTTATGATGGAAACAGTCCAAACAACGCATTGATTGGAGTGTATTCCGGAACTTCACCCGTAATTATTACAGCCTACACCGGTGCGGTGTATCTGGAATTTCGTTCCGATTGCAGCACCACAGCACCTGGTTGGGCAGCTACTTACACCGCCTCAGTTACCCCACCCGGCTGCCCTCCGCCTACCGGTCTGCTCGCTAACGCTTTTGCTTTAAATGCACAACTTAGCTGGAGTCCTGTTGATGAAGCAACGGGTTATGAAGTGGATATAAAAAGGGATTTAGACAATTTGTGGATGACCTATTCAACCGGCATCCCTTCTCTGTCAGTTTCAGGTTTGATTGCCGGATCGGTTTACCAATGGCGGGTTAGAGCCGATTGCGGGATGGATTATTCAGGGTATGCCGGTTCTTCGTTTGTTTCGTCCGATATTGGTACTACAACCACAAGTACAGGCAGCTATGTTAATAACCAATGTGAAGGGACCTTTTTAGATTCTGGTGGGCAGATAGCAAATTATGCGCATAATGAAAACTGGACATATACCATAGCCCCTGAAAATGCAGCAACGGTTACCCTTGTTTTTTCTCAGTTTGACACCGAAGCCGGGTACGATTTCCTGAATATTTATGATGGCAGTTCGGTGGCAGCACCACTCATTGGCAGCTATTCGGGAACTACATCCCCCGGCACTATCACTTCATCAGGAGGTGCACTAACTATCCGTTTTACTTCGGACGGCAGCGTTTATCAAAGCGGCTGGGCTGCCAACTGGACTTGTCAGATAAACTGTATGTTGATTACCGAAGTCAATATACCGGCTTCTCTCTGGCAAACCGATGATTTTACAGCCACCTTTACCGACTTAAACCCTTGCGAAACCCCAATAACTGAGCGATTTTACAATGCAACTGGCCTTAACGGTAATGAATGGAGAGGAAACCCATTGGCAGGACAGTTGAAAGACGATTTTAACCAATCTGTTATTCACCCCGATTGGACTCCTGCTGCAGGAATCTGGAGCATGAACACCGGCTCAGGCAGTATTCAGCAAACTGATGAAGCCAACGGCAATACTAAAATTTATACTGCTTTAACTCAAACTTCAGGGAAAACCTGGCTTTATCACTGGAGGGGGAGAATAGGAGGGAGCGGCAATAACCGCCGGGCCGGAATTCATTTCTTCGGTTCCGATGCCAATGGAGCAAATCTCGGCAATTCCTATTTTGTGTATTTCAGAGCCGATAACGACAAAGCTCAGATTTACCGTGTCAATAATGATGTCTGGAGTTTGCAGACCGATAACGATGTGGTCATTGATCCGAACATCTGGTATGATTTCAAAATCACCTATAATCCCCTTACCGGAGTTATCAACGCTTATGTCAACAATACCCTTGTAAGTAGCTGGACTGATCCATCTCCGTACATTTCAGGTAGCTATGTTTCGTTGCGAACAGGAAATTGCACAGCGTTTTACGATTTCTTGCAGGTTTTTTGTTCGAGGCCTGACAATTCAGTGGTAGTCAGTGTTGGAAATGCCCCGTCCGATGCGTTGAATCAACAAAATCCAAACTCCAATCAGGAGGCAGGTAAAATAACTTCTATCATTAGAGACCTCAATGGCTGGTCGAATGAAAGTTCAACATTGGTCAATATTGATTTTACTCCTCCAATTCCTGTTATGGTTAATGATGGAAGCGGAGCAGATTCCGATTTTACCGATTCTGCAACCCAACTTTCAGCCAATTGGACTTCAACTGTGGATAGTCATTCAGACATTACAGGCTATTTCTATGCCATTGGCAGTATTCCCGGATCAACCGACCTGCTCGATTGGACGTTCAATGGGATGGCTACTAATTTTACCCAATCCGGGCTTGACCTTATGGATGGACAGACCTGTTTCATCAACATCCGGGCTGTCAACGGAGCCGGACTTTTCAGCATGTCCTCTTCAGATGGAATTACCATTCAACTTCCGTGTATGAGTCCTCAAAACCTGAACATCACAGATTTGAGTCCAACTTCGGTACAAGTAAACTGGCAATCTGTCGAAAATGCCGTACAATATAATCTTCAATATCAACCGGTCGGAGAAGCAACCTGGTCGAACCTGATAATTCCTGAAAACATGACGACCACGGTTTTAAACAACCTTAGTCCCTGTACTCAGTACGAAATACAAATTCAAGCTGTTTGTATAGCTCAGACCGGCGCATTCAGCAATTCTGTTGAATTTACCACCGGCAACTACCTGTATCCCATCATCTCCGGTTCGACTGATATTTGTCTGCCTGCCGGAACTCAAATTTATACGGCAACCTTTTACCCTAATGTCAGCTATTTATGGACAGTAACCGGCGGTGCTATTCTGACAGGTCAGGGGACTCACCAAATTACAGTTCAATGGAGTGGCACAGAAGCCGGACAAGTAAGCCTCGTGGTAAATGAATAGGTTTTCAAGGGGTATGCTGTTTACAAAACCAAATTATGGCAGTCTAACGTGATTTGAACGGATATTTATCAAGACGGAAATAAATAAACTAAATATCTTGCACTAACGTTTGTTTTATTATACTTCACAATTTGAAAATTCAATATTATGAAACAGCCAATTCGTGTCGCAGCTTTAATGGCGGTAACTGCCTTGTTTTTGATTGCCGCCTGTTCAAAGGTGCCAATTACCGGACGGAAGCAGTTCAGCCTTATTCCGGATGCCACTATCAATCAGCTTAGCAATGATCAATATCGCAGTTTTTTGGGACAAAATAAAGTTGTTACCGGAACCGCCGATGCCAGTTTGGTTAAAGATGTGGGGCAACGCATTTCTAAAGCCGTTGACTCTTATTTTGCCAAACAAAAAGACAACCCCGTCAAAGGATTCAAATGGGAATTTAACCTCATAGAGAGCAAAGATGTCAATGCTTGGTGTATGCCCGGAGGAAAAGTAGCCGTCTATACCGGTATTTTGCCAACTACCATGGACGAAAATGGACTGGCCGTGGTAATGGGGCATGAAATTGCACATGCAGTCGCTCAACACGGTAGCGAGAGAATGACCCAAGGATTGATTCAACAAGTAGGTGCTATCGGTTTAGCAGTTGCGCTTCAAAATAAACCGGCTCAAACCCAGGAGTTGTTTATGCAGGCTTATGGTATTGGTACAACAGTAGGTGTAATGTTGCCTTTTTCACGCAACCATGAAACAGAAGCCGATAAACTTGGGTTGGTCTTTGCCGCAATGGCCGGATATGACCCACAGGCTGCGGTTCCGTTTTGGCAGAGAATGAACAAATTGGGTGGCGCTAAACCCCCGGAATTTTTAAGTACCCACCCAAGCGATGCCACCCGTATCAAAAACCTTCAGGATTTTATGCCTACGGCAATGAAATACTATAAGAAATCCCCGAACATTAAGCCCAACCAAACCACCAACCACAATACGACCAACAATTCGGGTAAGCAACCTGCCAACAAAACCACGAATACAAATACAAATGATCCGGCAACGATAGCGCCCAACAACAAAGACAACACAAAACCACAAAGAATCAAGGTAAACAAAGTGCCTAAGTAAATCAAAATCAGGTTAAAGCCTGAAATACAACTGAAAAAACAAAACCCTTATGCAGATATCATATCTGCATAAGGGTTTTTTTGAAAAGGGTTGATTTTTAAAAACCTATCCCCTTGTTTTCGTCCGGGTTTATAAGTGACATGTTGCTGTCTAAAATGCGTATAACATCCAAGGTAATGGTTTTTAGCATTTGTTCGCTTCTTCGTTCAGTTGGTAACTCGGCCAAAGCTAAGTGATGGCGTTTAATAACTTCGCCAACAATCTGACGCACCACACGGGCATTGCCGAAATTTTTTCCTTTTTTCAATGTCAGGTTTTGAATAAAATTCTCTAAATATGCTTTTGCTGAACTTTCGAGTTCTAACCTTTCATAAGCAAACATGTATAAGGCGATAGACATCAGCTCATCCGCAGTATAATCCTCAAAAAAGAATATTTTATCGAAACGTGATTTTAACCCTGGGTTTGAATCGAGGAAGTTTTTCATTTCTTTGGTATAGCCTGCCACTACAACCATAAATTTGCCCCGATCGTCTTCCATGCGTTTCAGCAAAACTTCAATCACCTCGCGACCAAAGTCATTTCCACCACCGACAGCAAGAGAATACGCTTCATCTATAAATAACCCGCCTCCCATTGCCTGTTCGATGACTGCGGCGGTCTTTAAGGCAGTTTGACCAATATAAGGAGCAACCAGCGACTTTCGATCAACCTCGACTAAATGTCCTCGTTCGAGAATACCGAGTGCTTTGTAAATTTTAACCAAAATACGGGCAACTGTGGTTTTTCCGGTGCCGGGGTTGCCTGTAAAAACGGTATGCAGGTTGAAACTGTTTTGCAGGTTGCGTCCGGTTTCGCGGAAGAATTTGACTAATTTTACAATTTCATGAACATCGTTTTTAATTTTGGTCAATCCTATCATGCTGTTCAGTTCGCCGAGTGCTTCTTCTAACAAGGGATTATCTATCGGCAACAGAACAATCTCTTTTTTGTTTTTCTCAAATACCCTTAAGACATCCTCCTCGGTGATTGTAGACAGGTCGGTCTCTGTTAGCTTCTCGACATCCAATTCAGGGTTGCTCATGATGCGCAATCCAAGAACCCGTTTGCTTTCTTCAATAATGCCGTTGACATAACGGGCGTTGCCAAAAGTTCGGTCTCTGTTGCGGTAAGCTTCCACTACATTCAGTTCAATCATACTCATGGCTTCCGGTGTAATCACGATGTCCTTTTTCTTTGCAGTATAAGCGGCAATTTGCAACAGTTCATTCGGGGTATAGTCCGGGAACTTCACAATATGTTGGAACCTTGAGGCAAGTCCGGGATTAGAGGCCAGAAACTGTTCCATTTCCTGAGTATAACCGGCGCAGATAATGGCAAGGTCTTTTGTGTTTTCCATTTCTCTAATCAGCACTTCGAGTACCTCCCGGCCGAAATCTTTTTCATCATCACCACGGTTAGTCAGTGCGTAGGCTTCGTCAATAAACAAGATGCCACCTTTTGCGTCATCAATCGCTTTTTTCGTTTTAGGTGCGGTCTGACCGATGTATTCAGCCACCAAATCGCCGCGCCCCACTTCGTGGATTTCTCCTTTGGAAAGCATTCCAAGGCTTTTGTAAATTTTGCCCAACATTCGTGCAACCGTAGTTTTTCCGGTACCCGGGTTTCCCAAAAAGACGGTATGCAGGCTAAAATTATCGGCCTCTTTAAATCCCTTTTGCTTGCGAATCTGTGTAAACTGCAGGTATGTGGAAAACTCATTCAGTTGTTTTTTCACTTCGCCCAGCCCGATTAACTCATCCAATTCGGCTTTGGCTACTTCAAAAGTTATTGGAGGGGCATCTGTAACCTGTTGAAAAGTGGTTTGTTGACCTGATACGGCTGTAGCATAACTACCCGAAAATTCTTCATCGCTGCTGCCGACGGCGAAAGGAATGGCAGCGATAACCCGGTCCATAAACAGGACATAAAGCGAATAGTTTCCGGTTACCCAAAACCCGGGGCTTTTGGTGCCATAACCGCTGTCTAAAACGATTTGCTGCGGCTTGTCCGATATGTACTTGAAGTAAGACATATAGGCTTTTACCAGATTGTTGCTGGTGTGTATATAAAACTGAAGTTCGAGCGGGAAATAAGCTTCATTTTGCATTTTATTGTCTAAGACAAGTTCTATATTGACATATCGGGTCTTGTCCTGTCCAAAAGCCTGAAGATAAACCCTCGATTCAATTGGAGTCCCTTCAAAAGGGCTTTCAAATAATTTGATGCTTTTGATATCAAAATAGGGATTATGAGTGGAAGAAACAGTACCGTTGTTCATAATATAAAAGTACGATTCTCCGACATTAGTGCCATCCACCAAAACATCCCATTTATAAATGCCTTTTTTCCAGTAACCCGGTTCCGGAGTTCCCCAACCATCGTGAACATTCACTATGTTGGTTTCTTTACTCACCGGCACTTTTTTTTCTAACTTGGTTACTTCTTTGTTGGTGTGGTAATCCACTATCCTAAGCACGACATCTGCCTCCCAGTCGTCTTCGGCATACAACAGGTTGTAAAAAGAGAGTTCTATGTTTACATAACTGGCATCTGTTTCGTCAAAAACAAAGCGATATCGGCGCGCACCCTGAAACAAACTTTCTAACGAGCCATAAACTCGCAACTCTTTAAATTTAAAATATTCCCTTTTACTATTCTTTTTATCAAACATCAGGTTGGATTTTGGAACATTTAAATAATAAATTTTAAAAATCTTGCCGGCAATATTACCGGCAAAAGATACATCTAAGAAACGTAAAGGTAGGTTTTTTCAGATTAAGTTGCCGCCTCAAAGAATATATTTTGAATATTGAAAGTAAAATACCATACAAAGCAGTAAGAAATGCGACAATTCTGCAAAGATAGTTCTGCTAATTCCCTGAAACCAAAAAGCCATATAAACCGAAACCGGAACTGCCAGAAAGGTGATGGGTGCAAGCGTATATCGCTCGATAAAGGCGAATGTCAACACACTGATGAGCAGTAAATATCCGAGAATACTGGTCATTCTTTTAATTTTTACCACACTAAATAGTAGCCGCTGACTCGTGATGAGGTAAGAAACTGAGGTTAACCCAATAAAAATGCCAAGTTGCACCAACCAATGGCTGATTTCAAAAGGCTCAGTAACAACTGTGGTGGTGATATGCAAAAAATGTCCGGTTAAGAAGGTTCGTAATTCGTCATTCAGAAAATAGAAGGTAGAAAACAGGAGGTAGGGCACTAAAACTCCAAGGATGACCACTATCCATTGTCGCCATCGGATAATCTTTGTTATGGTAATTCCGATAAATACAAAAATTAAAAGCAAAAGTGCCGGAAGGTAGCAAAGCGAAGCGATAGAGATATAAAACCCTGCATCGAAATAATGTACAAAGCTATCGCTGTTGTAACATTTGTAGATGATGAACAGGGTATATATAATGGCGAAATTTGCAAAAAAAGGAGGGCTTAGATATAAATGTTGATTGAACAAACCGATCAGGAGGATGTAAAAAAGTGCCGGCAGTCCTGATACAGATTCAAACAGCCGATGATTATTACAGATTGCATTGATGGCCAATGCCTGAATCCAAACCATTCCGATAAATATGAGCGCTAAAAAAGTTTGGTTGCCGGCAGTCAACATTTCGAGCAGCGATAAAACCAACTTGCTGACAGGAGCGGTAGAAGAAAATACAATTTGGTTGGGAAACAGCAACAGGTTGACATTGAGCAGCAAAGCGTAGGCCAGCAGCAACACTGAAAAGGGCATTCTTACGTCTTTAAGCAGAGATATCACCTGATTATGGAGTTATGATTTGGGGATGATGATAAAATCCTGGTATCGTCTGAACAATTTACCGAACACAAATTGCTGTATCATCACCAAATCTCCGCCATTGTTTATAAAAGCCAGATAACGGTCGGGGTCAGTAAGTATGGGAGTACCGTCTTCGTTGACCTGTCTTTTACTTCGCCGGTTGTTGGGCAGGTAATGTATCTGAATGGCTTTGGTTTTCCCGTTTTTATCGGTAACGCTTAACTTGCAATAGGGGAGGGTGTTTCGCAGTGAGTCGGTTCTGGGATAGCCGTTTTCGAAAGCCTCTGCATATAGTTCTTTAAAAGAGTTGAGATAACTCATCAAAAGAGGTTTGTTGAGTATGGCTTTTGGGTTAGAAATTTTAGCAGATGCATCAACAGGCTCTACAGTAAAAGAGTCTTTTTCCATGACAGTAAGTAGAAAACCATTTTCCGGATTTTCGGGATATTCGGCTTTAACTTCGGCTATTTGTGCATAATGCAAATTGAACAACAAACGGTCGCGCCATTCTTCGGCAAGGGTGAAATGCCTGCTGAGCAGATTGCCTTCAAGTCCCGGTATGGTAACGATATAGGGTTTTGAAGCTCCTTTGAGCATGATATAGGTTCCCATTTTGTCATTGGTAACGCCGCCAATATAGTATTCATGTGCCGGATTACCGGGGTCTTTTGTAAATATCTGAACCGTTCTTTGGGGGTCGTCAAACATTTTAATCACATTGGGATAGGCGGCATTGCTGATTGGGCGTTCCAACCGCAATTGAGCAAAGGTGCTTAACAAGGTATTTATGGCATCCGGGCGAGCTTTATAACCGTCGTTGACCAACCAGGTATCTTCATTTTTCCGTGTTAGTTTCAGTTTGCGTTTCTGATTGTCAGTCAAAATGACCTGAGTTATCGCTCCGGTGTCGGCATAAGAAAATGCTGTTTCGGTGTTGTCGGTTGTGCTCCATGTTTTGCTGAAATACAAAATAGCGGCAATTGCCGCCAACAGACCGAGCACGATAATATAGGTTTTACTGTTTTTCATGGAAATTTATTTAGGGTGAATTAACATAGCCTGACTTGAATATTTATTATTTAAGGTTCCGGTTTTGCAGCAGTATTTTGAGCAGTAAATTTAACCACTGTTTTTCCGGGCGGGTTGCTGACCAAAAAAACTCCGGTAAAAATAAGCAAAGCAGCCGCTATTTTTATAACGGAAAGCTCGTCTTTCCCAAAACCTACTGCCAGCAAAGTGGCAATCAGGGGTTGAGAATAAATATAAACCCCAACGATGGAAGGGCTGACTTTTTCGAGGGCATAAATATTGAGCAGATAGGTTAAAAATGTGGTCGCCAGCACTAAAAACACAATGCAACCCCATATTAGCGGTGTCAGGGTATGCCAATCAACAGCCATAAGTTCTGAATACCCGACCGGAGCCACAAAAAACAAGCCTGTAACAAATACCCACATAATGATGGTCAGGGGGTGATAGCGTTGCATGAGAGGTTTGACTATCACTAAGTATAGCCCGTAGGATGCGGCATTGATAAACACCAGCAAATTGCCCAATGCGCTGCTTCCGTCACTTCCCGATTTACCACCTGCAATCACTGCCGCAGCACCGGTTGCCCCCATTAGCACTCCTATAATTTTGATCCATGTCAGCCGCTCATGCCGCATAAATGCAGCAATCAGCAACACCAGAATAGGAGTGGTAATCATGATCAGGGAGGCACTGATGGGAGAAGTCATAGAAAGACCCTTAAAAAAGAGCAGTTGATTGATAGCCACACCAAACAATCCGCATAAAATCAACCGCACCCAATCTGCCCTTTTTACCGGATGATGCAACCGGGATTCTGCGTGAGATCCTGCACTGAGCAGTTTGAAAAAAGCATAATATAAGAGACTGGCCATGCTGACCCGGATTAATATCAGTCCGAATGGTTTGACATATAGCGGGGTTACTTCCTTTGCCACTACATAACTTGCGCCATAAATGATATTGACTATTGCTAAGGCGATATGCGCTTTGACTGTACTGCTCATGGGGCGCAAAGATAGGGAAAATTGACCCTGTTTTCGACTTGCAGTTATTTATGGTTTGAATTTGCACCGATTGTAATGGGCAAACAATGTAAATGCTCCTACCACGAATGGCAATTAAACTAAAAGCCCCCCTGTACTCAAAACACAGGAGGACTTTGTTAGATTTTATCAGATTGTCAACTTTTTGCTGAAGTTGGTACTGATATACTATTTCACCACCATTACAGGCAACCGTTCTGTAACACCACCGGATCTTTGTAAAATAGCGTAATAAATGCCTTCGGGCAAATTAGAAGTATCAAAGGCAAACTGACAGGACCTATCCTTTTCTGTTTGCTCGTTAAAGAATTCAGCTACTGCTCTGCCATCTATCGAATAAACGGACAACTGCACTTGTTCTTGTCCATGGCCCATAAAGCTAATCGTACTTACTCCGTTGGCAGGATTTGGGAATGACATGAGCGTTTGCATAGCGAAATCGCCTGCATTTTTTTCAGTACCTCCACAATAAATTGTAACCCTTGCCGAAGCGGTGCAGCCGCCTGAATTAGTAACTGTATATGTTCCATCTACAGGCGGAGTTCTATACACAATACTGCCGCTACCGGTATAACCGGGACTGCTCCATGAACAGGAGTTGCCGCCCGATGCAATGAGATAGATTCGATGATTGCAAATGCTGTAACTGGATACCTTATCTACGGGCATAAGATATGGACAACAAAGCTATTACAGTCCTGATTAAAATCCCATCAGCCCTTATCTTTAGTGTATAAAATTTATATTACAATCCTAATTAGTGGTTAGAACCGGTTATCAGGTATTTTTGCGTGTCTGTGAATATCTGACCGTCAGGTAATATAAAACGGGCAGTGCAGAGATAAAGCCCGGAAGTCAACGTTGTGTAGGGGTTTATATAGATGTTGTGCAGATAATTACCGGCACCGGGGAGTTGTATATTGCCGGAAGCAACTAACTTTTGCCCTGAAACAAAGTAGAGTTCTACCTCAACAGTACAGGATTGGTTGGTTTTTAGCGTTACGAATAACGGGGAATGGTTGATACCGTAGTTGGGCAAAAGCGATAAACCAAATTGCACCGCTGCTACGTTTTCGGTAATAAAAGTCGCTTCGGGTGCTCCGGTATATTGCACATAATACTTTCCTCCTCCACCCATATAGCTCATCCCGCATAGCAGGAAATCGCCGTAAACAGAGGGTTGAATATCGTATCCCAAATCTATGGAGTTGCCGCCAAAATAATTTACCCCAATTTCATTGCCGTTGGCATCGGCATGCAGCAGCAGGATATGAATAGGGTCACCCGGTCTGAAACGGTTGCTATAGCCGGTAATCATGAAATTACCCTCGTCGGTTTGGAGTGCCGAAAAAGCGGCTTCGGTGCTGTTGGACAGTCCCCAGGTTTTGTACCATTCTAATTCACCTTCAACCGAAACCCTTGCCAGCACAATATCAAAAAGACCGGTTGTATCAATGACTGTTTCTCCGGTCAGAAAATAGTCGTTTTGTTCAGTTACCATGATGCTTTTGATACCGTTTGCCCAATCATCACCAATCACCAAATCCCATTCGGGATTGCCCTCAGCATCGGTTTTAACCACCCAAATATCTACGTTATTGGTTTCGTTAAAACTTTGAGCATCTCCGGTAAAGACATATCCCCCATCCGGAGTTTGACGCACCATATATCCCACATCGTTATGCTGTCCGCCATAAGTCTGCTCCCATTGAACGTTGCCAAATTGGTCGAACCTGACCAGATAGCAGTTGTTGCCCACCCCTCCGCTCAGGGTATTGGTTTTAAAGCCCAAAGCAATATAGCCTGCATCTGAAGTTTGCTGTACGTGCGAAAGCGATTCGGTCAGGTCTGATTCAGGAGTAGTTACTGCAAATATCACATTGCCGGCGGTATCGGTTTTTAGCAGCCATCCGTCTGTATTGCCGGGGGAAGTTTCGGTATCGCCGGTCATTACGATGTTGCCATCTGCTGAAACAATCATATAACCGCATTGGTCGTTCAGAGGAGTTCCGTAATATTTAGTCCATACCACCTCGCCGTTTGCGGTCATTTTGGACAAAGTTAGGTCCGCTTGCCCGATAATTCCGGATACTGCGGTTCCTGCGGTATAAATACTTCCATCCGGCAATTGCCTGATGGCAACCGCTTTTTGATTCATTGTATCATTGCCGAAAACGGTGGTAAAATATGTAACCTGAGCTTGAATCGGAAACAATTTCAGGCTTAACAACAGACAACAAATCGCAGAATAGTTTCTCATTTCAGGTATTTGCTAAAGCAGGCTGACAAACAATAATTGATATAACTGCAAGGACATTAAATGTGTTAATACCTCACCAAACCCATCCCTATTTTTCCGGCATATATTCCAAATACGTTAAAGTCGGCCACCGTAACTGAGCCGTCAAAGGTTACATCTGCATCCGAATAGGTGTTGATTAGTCCGCTTTGGGTGGTAAAATAGTTGTAGTCAGTAACTGTAATAATGCCATTAGAATCGAAGTCCGCAGGTATCAGTCCGTAGTTGCCTGCATTAAGCAGGAATAACTGACCCGCGCCTCCGCCAACATTGGTCGCTGTTTTAAAGCTGAAGCTCGATAAATTCGGAAGGCTGACCGGTGAATCGCTGACCACTGCCAAATGATTTCGATGGCGCAACACGACAAAATAGCTGCCTCCCTGACCAAGGTTATAAAATTTAACTCCGTTAGTGCCGTCTATATCGGCTAAATTTCCGTTGTTCAGAATCAAAGCAGCCCGTTGTTCTGTGATCAGGATGGGGTTGGAGAAGGGCCGAAGCTCAACCAAGACCCAATCTGTTGCATTAGTGGGAAGCGGATTTAGAGATTCGGTTCCGGCGTAGTTCCAGGGAGGACGGTTATAGGGTTGTTGGTTTGGCAGCAACCCGTTGGTGCGCAGGGTCGTATTCATCTGTAAGCCTGAAAAAGCACCACTGAGCCAGGCGGTTGCCTGAAAGACGACCGGCGGGATGGTTACTTCAAATTTATCTAACCCTGCTTCTACAAGATGCTGAGTGCCGAGGTCACTTACTTCAACTATCAGCCTCATATTGTTGGTGGGAGTAATTACATCGGACACATTAAAAGTGTTGGGTACCCATTGCGCCTGATTAGGGTCAGAAACAGTCAGTGTTTGAATGGTTACCGTATTCGTTCCGTTGGAGATTTTAATCAGCATTTGATCGTTAGGAGTGCCGCTACCGCCTGTGTTTCTGAACCAACGGTAATAACTGATTTGCGCATTGGGAGAGGTGCTGAGGTCAAAAACCGGAGAAGTAAGGATGGTAGTTCCGTTGTCCACATCGGCATTGCCTGCGGCTCCGGAAGCATTTCCGGTTACATAGCATTGAGTTCCATAATCGGTGGAAACATCCACATCGGGATTGCTTGGAAGGTTATCATAAGTTGTGCCGATAGGTTGGGCGCGTACCCATGCTCCGGCAGAAGCGTCTCCGCTGACAGGCCAGCCATAGTCGAACAGAAAATCGTCGTAATATCCTTTGCGCAGGGAGAAGTTGACCGTAGAATTACCGGGGTTTAAATTCATATCGGTAAACTGAAGGGTTTGATACCCCCATTTTCCGGCATAACAAGTATAGACTCCTGATCCGGGCAGCGAAACAGTATAAACGCCGGATGCGTTAGCAGTGGCCGTATAGTTGTTCAGTCCATCCCCAAACAGCACCGAAGCACCGGAAACAGGCAGACCGGTTTGTGCATCTGTGATGGTTCCGGAAGCAGAAAACGGAATATTGGGCACCAACGCCACATTAAGGGTTTGGGTTGTTCCGTTGACAAAAGTGACGGTAAAGGTTTGGGTGATATAGCCGGATGATGAAACAGTTACCGTATAAGTTCCATTACCCGCCATGCCGGTAATATAGCCACCGTTAAAGCCGGAAGTCGTGTTAGCCGAAGACAAACCCTGTACCTGAATACTCACATTAGCAATTGGCGCATTAGTGGTTGCATTCGTGATAGTTCCTTTTAGATAGGAGGCAGGAACATAGTTCGGGGTTAAAATATAGAGTCCGGTTTCAATATCGCTTGCTGCTATGGTTCCGGAAGGGAAATAAGGATAAACTCCCCAGCAGCCGTTGTAGCCACTGCCTGAATAGGAGGGGGAAGTATCGTAATTTCCAACCTGAATCATTTTTTCAGGATGGGTGGCATCGGCAAGCACCACCCCGTCGCGGTAATAGGCAATGACCAGGAAGTTGTTTTTGACATGAACATTGTGGGGAATAGCGCTGCTGCCGGTAGCATTAAATTTGCTGATAAGTTGAATATCGCTCAGGTCTGTAATATTATATGCTTCTACGCTCGAATTGCTGGTTTCGTCAGTGGTGAACACGACTGTTCCGGCATTATTGAGCCATGTATTATGGGTAAAAGTTCGGGTAGTGCTTTGGGTTGCCATCACTACCGGATTGGCTTTGTTAGCTACATTGATGGCCCGGAAGTTACCCTCATAAATTTGTGCTGCCCAAAGCGTGTCGCCTCGAACAAAGCCGTCATGTACATATTCTTGATTGTAAATACCAACTATTGGCGGGTTTGTGGAGTTGGCAGCCAGATTCACCATAATTGCCCCACCGTTGCCATAGTTGGTACCATAGATGTAGCCGATGCCGTTTTCGTCAATCCAAATAGTATGCGATTTTGTAAAACTGATGGTTTGGCTGTTAAAAGTGCCGCCTGTCCAGTTGGTTACATTTGCGGAGGTAATGTTTCCTGAAGGAAGCGCACTGAAATTGATAATTTGCAGCCCACCGCCACCTTCATTGGTAATATAAGCATAGTTTCCCCAAACTTTCCCTTCGCGCCAGTCTGAATTGACCACCGCCGCTGCAAAATATACCTGGACAGGAGCAGCAGGGTTGGTAATGTCCACAATCGAAGTACCGGTGCGTCTGAAAGCAAGCACGTATTCGTGTCCACCTTTGGTAAACCCCCAAACACTGCTCATCACATCCGGATAAGTAATATGTGTGGCAAGGTTGATATTGGTTTGAGCCTCAACGGAAGGGGGGTAGGTAAAACTGGAAATTAACAAGAAAGCAAAAACACAAAAGCGAAGGCAGGTAATTGCTGTTGATTTCATTTTAATTAAATCCGGATTGTAAAATTGGCAAGAAAATAGCATCACAAAGTTAAGAACAATTTGAGAACCTCTTGTTTTTTCTGCTTTTATCATGCCATTGTTTTGTAAAAACATAATTAAAAATCTGATTTATCTGCTAATTTTTGGTTTTTTGACCGGATAAAACAAAATTCAAACAGAATATAAATATAAAATACAATATATTTTGAATTTCTGCTTTCGTGAAACTGTTTTGAAAAGCCTCAATGTTTTAAAACGGAGATTAATATTTTGACCCTCTGCAAAGACTTACTGCGCCTCTGCATTGACTTAAAGTACCCCTGCAAAAGACCATTGCACCCCTGCATTGACTCAAAGTACCCCTGCATAAGGTCATTGCACCCTTTCATCAACTCAATGTGCCTCTGCAAAGGGTTATTGCAACCCTGCTTTAGCTTAATTCACCTCTGCAATGACTCATTGCACCCCTGCAATAACTCAAAGTACCCCTGCAATGACTTGTTGCACCTATACATTAAAACAAAGTTTCCCTGCAATAAGCCAATGTCCCCCTGCAAAACTTTAATGACAACCCTATTCTATACCCCAAATCCTGTTTTTTTGAAATAATCAGCGGTAAGGTTAGCAATGCTTTTCGATACTTGGCAGGTGTTTTTTGTTCTACGGTTGCCGGTTTTGCAATACTCAGTGTGCAGTTTTTGATGGAAGGGTATGGTTTTTTTAAACTAACCTCTCAATAGTGGCTTGAAACGGGTCTTTAATGAATGATGGTAAAAAACGAGACACGTCCATACTTGTGTTAATTTATCTGAGCTGATGGGGTGGTCTTAAAAACCCGAAGGGGCTAAATGTCCGTAGAAAAGCAAAACAACCAACCTTAGGTTAACATTATCGAAACAGGCTTACTGCTTTTAGGGTAATGAATTACTTTTGCACGCAAAAAAAAATTTATCTGCAACTCTAATCTTATCTATATGTTGTCAGTATTAAAAAAAATACCTGTAATATGTTTATGGGTGTATGTTTTTTTGACCTGTTCGGAAAATGCCGATGCCCAACCCTGCAAGGAGGTGGTGGGCTATTATCCGGGCTGGCAATGGTATGACCGGGCGCAGTTGGTGCGCCCTACCACAATAGACTATTCCAAATATACCATCCTTAACTATGTTTTTTTTGCTCCGGATGCCAATGGCAATATATCGGGTTTCGATTCATGGGGCGATGAAAATCTGTTATTGGGACAGATTAACTGGAGTACTACGCCACCCTCCTATTATCCGAATACTTCGCTGATTGATTTGGCGCATAACCACAACGTAAAAGTGTTGGTTTCGGTAGGTGGGTGGACATTGTCGGACAATTTCCCCGGTATTGCTGCCGATGCGGTCAAGCGGCAGACCTTTGCCCAATCTTGTGTCAATCTGCTACAGACTTATAATTTTGACGGCATAGACCTCGATTGGGAATATCCGGGATATGCCGAGCACAACGGCACACCGGCAGATAAGGTTAATTTTACCCTGCTGCTTCAGGCAGTTCGCAGTGCTATTGACACTTATGGCACAAGCATCGGTAAACAGTTTTTGCTGACCGCCGCCGTATCATCGTCTCCGTCTCTCGCAGCCAATGTGGAATGGGAAAATGTTGCTCCGCTGCTGGATATGATCAACCTGATGAGCTATGACTATTTCGGCGCATGGGATCCGGTGAGCAATCACAACTCACCGTTGTATGCACCGGCAGTTGGCGACCCGGCGTTTAATCTGAATGCCGGATTTTTGATGCTGACCGAAACCTACGACGTGCCGCCGGGAAAAGTCAATATCGGTGTTGCATTTTACGGTCGCAGTTTTAAGCAATGTGCCGGATTGCATCAACCGCATACAGGAGCCGACACACAAACCTTCTGGCAAGATGAGGGCAGCCCTCAGTATTACAATGTGCTCGGCAATATGGGTTTGTTTAACCAGCACTGGGATGCTCAGGCTGAAGTGCCTTACCTGACCGGAAACGGCGTTTTGCAATCTTTTGTGAGCTACGACAACCCCGAATCCATTGCACTTAAAGCACAGTATGCGGTTGATAACAATGCCCGTGGGGTCATTATTTGGGAGATCACCGGCGACTATCTCGAAACCGCTCCCGGCTCGGGCATCATTGCCGGCACCCCCCTTGCCGATACGCTCAATGCCGTGCTTTGCGGGGCTGCGCTTCTCAAGCCCGATTTAACAATTCCTGCTGCATCCGCCAATCCCATCAGCCTGATTGCCGGCAGCAATACCAACATCACTTGTTCCATTGCCAATTCAGGAAGCGAAAATGCTCCCGCATCAGTGCTGGGGTTTTATCTATCCTCCGACAATACCTACGATGTTGCCGATGCTTTGCTGGCAACAACCGGAGTAGCGGCTCTAAATACCGGAAGTTCAGTTCCGGTAAACCTACCCATTGCCATTCCGGCTTTTACCGCCGCAGGAACCTGGTATCTGATTTTGGTAGCCGATCACGGCAATCTTATCACCGAAAGCAATGAAAACAACAATACCTATCCTGTTTTACTCAATATCAGCACTCCGCCGCTACCACCGGTTACCGACTTTACCGCATCTGCCACTGCTATTTGCTCCGGACAGCAGATAACGTTTACTTCTCTCGCTACCAATTCGCCCGATATCTGGGCATGGACTTTTGCCGGAGGCACGCCACCTGTTTCAGGAGTGGCCAATCCAACAATTACATTCAACGCTCCGGGCACTTATTCCGTCAGCTTGACTGCTTCTAACGACTTCGGCAGTGATACCGAAACCAAAAACGCTTACATTACCGTTTACCCCAACCCAATTGCCAACGCCGGTTCCGATATCAGTATCTGCAATGGTGCTTCAACTACCCTTAATGGAAGCGGAGGGACAACTTACTCATGGTCTCCTTCCACAGGGTTGAGTGCGTCAAATGTGTCAAACCCGCAGGCAAGCCCCAACAGCACTACGGCCTATACCCTTACAGTTGCCAATGCCAACGGTTGTACGGCAACTGACCAGGTTACCGTTACTATTACGCCCACCACCTCTGCCATCAGCGGCGCAAATTCTACCACACCCAATGCTACGAGCGTAATTTACAGCGTAGTCAATACACCCGGAAGCACCTATAACTGGACGGTTCCGGCAGGTGCAGTGATTGCGAGTGGACAAGGAACCAATCAGATAACCGTCAATTGGGGTGAAACGGGGGGTACGGTTTCTGTTACCGAAACCACCTCCGGGAGCTGTGTTGGCACTCCGCGAACGTTGGCCGTTTCGATACAGTCAACGCCCTCTAACTGCCCCACTCGGCCGACAACATACTATATCAACCCTGCCGATCTGAAGCAGGCAGGCGAAATTAAAATTGGTGAAGCCCGCCTGAATCCGGTTTGGGGAGTAAGCGCCGATGCCGAAATACCTGATAATCGAACAAGTTGGGCAATGGCCATTGCCCATGCCTATCAGATTTTTGCGAATGTTACCGATACGGGCATCATGCCGATGAATACCTTTTTTGCCACTCCGCTAAAAGAGTCCTTCTGCGGCTGCGATCCTGACATACAAACCGATGCCGCAGACCCTTTCCCCTTCACATTTCAGCCCTTATCTGTCAATGATGGTTGTTTTCAGATTGAGCCTCCCGCTTCGGCATATTCTGAGTTGATGACGATGTACCCGCAACGCTTTCCCGAAGGAGGCCATGCCCAATTGATTGCCGGCGACCACTTTGAAACAGCCGCCATAGCAAAAGCCTACTATGATATTTTTTCCGTCCGCTTTCTCGAAGTCAGTAAAGGATGGGATCCGTTTGGATTTTTTGAAGATGCAACCGACCCCCTTGCAGGAATTAAGGCTATATCCGGTGCTTACAACCGGGGGCTTTGGTCTAATCTGGTACAGAACATTTTTTCAACCCAAAGGGACGAAGCGCTTGCCACTTCTGATTTGCTTACCATTTTTGATGGTGAACCCACTGCTTATGACCATGCCCAAAAAATCAGCAACTATACCGTTGTGTTAGACAATCAGGCTGCGTTGCTCAATCCCTCTTCGTTGGGTAATATCAATCCCGAAACAGGACAACCTTTCAATTATTTTAAAAACTTTTACGATGCTCCTGTAAGTTGGGCAGATGTGGACCATTACCTCTCCCGAATTTTCCCGCTTTATCCCGATGTCAATTCTGCTTCGGTCATTTCGTCCGTTCAGACCGTTTTTAATTCCATCAATGCGGGGGCACCGATTTCTTTTCGATACGATTTCGGGCAGGTTTTGGATGCCATCATGTTAGCCCTGCCCATAGACGACCCGACCGAGCGCATTAAAATCAACTACGGATGTGCCAATAGTAGCGGAAACGGAAATGGAGGCGGCTCAACAGGATGCGGAATTCCGGAGGGTATAGCAACCACAGTAATAAATGCCAACGATGCTACACTTAACTGGACAGCCATTGGAGGAGCAACCGGATATTACCTGTTGTATCGTCCGGTAAATGGTGCCTGGCAAATCGTCCAACCTTCGACTAATACCATTCAACTGACGGGATTAGTCCCCTTCACCACCTACGAAGTACAGTTGGCAGCCAACTGCAATGGAGTCTATTCCAATTACGCTCCTGTTTTTAGCTTTACCACTGCCAACTATCTGAACGACTGCAATACCAATATTGGCGCAAACGGATATACAAACGGCTGCCCCATACCAACAGGACTGGAAGCCTATAACCTTACTTTTACATCAGTTACGCTTGAGTGGGATGATGTTCCAACAGCTACCGGATACTATATGTTGTATCGCCCTGAAGACGGTGTTTGGAGTATTCTTTCCCCGACAAGCAACACGATTAACCTGAATAGCCTTCAGCCGAATACAACTTACGAAGTTCTGCTTGCAACCAACTGTAACGGTATCTATACGGATAATGCCCCGATGTTTACTTTTACCACCGACAACAGCGGCGGCAGCAGCAGCACTGTTCCCTGCCCGTGCAATATTCCTTCCGGCATATCGGCAAACGATATTACCTTTCAAACTGCAACAGTTGTGTGGAACCCTGTGGCCGAAGCCACTCAATATTTGATTCGCTACCGGCAACAAGGCACTGAAACCTGGCTTCAGGTCAGTCAAACAGAAACGAATCTGCCATTGGACGGCTTATATCCCGGCACCACCTATGAGGTTCAGATCGCCTCAGTTTGCAGTACCACTACCGGCAGTTTTTCAACTTCACTCCTTTTTACCACCACCACCTCACCGTCTGCATTGCTGAAATTCAAACTATACCTTCAGGGGGCATATCTTCCGGTTTCAGCACTAATGACCACTTCCCTGTCAACAGGAGAGCATTTACCCGCCTCCCATCCTTACAATAATGCTCCCTGGTATTATTCGGGCACAGAAAATCTGGACCAGATACCGACCGGTGCTACCGATTGGGTGCTAATAGAAGCCAGAAACGCATTAGATCCGTATCTCGTTGTAGAACGAAGGGCGGCACTGTTGCTCAATAACAGCAATGTTCAGGATGCAGACGGAAGTGCAGGGGTTAAATTTTATCAACTGATTGCCGGAGTTCCTTATTTCTATGTCGCTCGTCATCGCAACCATTTGGCTGTAATGACAGCCGAAGCGCTGCCATTAGTCAATGGTGCAACTATAGATTTCACGCAGCCGGCTACCGTCATGTCTGCCGCAAGTCAGCTAAAGCCCTTATCCAATGGAGCTTATGCCCTGATGGGTGGCGATATGAATGGGGATGGAGTTATTTCTGTTGCAGATTTTAATTTGTATCAGTCACAATCATCTTTCCTGAACGGATATTATCCGGCCGATATAAATTTAGATTCGACGGTTTCGGTGTCCGACTTCAATTTATATCTGCCAAACGCTGCATCCATCGGTGTGGTGTATATAAGATATTGAGAGCAGGCGGTTAGTTATCCTGCCCCAATCTGGGACGATTTCGCAGTGGAGGCGGGGGCATTTGATGCAAACTGTCGTTTCCATAAAGGCGGTGCAACCGGATATGTCTTCGAATGAGTTGCCATTGTACAGAGTCTTCGGCGGTAAACGGGATGCCTTGTTTCCTTTTCTGGTGTAACTCTCTAAGTTTGCCGGTATCCGGAGGAGTTTGCAGTCGCTCGTGTATATGCTTTCGAAATTTAGCAGAATCGAGGGGCATGGGGCGAGGGGGCATCCGATGCTTTCCGGGACGGAAATCGGGGATAGAATCAATACCGGGCAAACTGTCGTTTGGCTTTGGTGAAAGTGGAGAATTCATGATGCGATGTCGTTTCCAAAGCTTAAAAGGAGGAGGGGGTGGGGGCAACCCTTTTTTCTCGCGGTCTTTGACTTCTTGTCTGCGTTTGGCTATTTTTTCTCTTTGCGTTTCGTTCAACAGCGTATCTATTTCATGCAACATCGAATCTACGGTTGACCTGATCAGTAACCGGTGTTCCTGATTGATGGCTAATATTTCAGATTGATACTTTTCGATTGACGGTTCCAGAATTTTCATTTGTTCCTCATCCGGTTCAATGGTGCCGATGATATCCCGCATAGGAGATTCCCGCAGTTGTTGCAAATGATGTACGCGGCTTTCAACGAATCGTCCGGTACTCAAAGCCCCCAACACAAAGCCGATGAGCAATGTCAATATAATGATGGCGGTAGATTTTAGGTTCATGTATGACAAGATTATAAGTTGGGCGTATTTAATTTACAATTCAATCGAATAGTAAAGGTTCAGATCTTCGGCTTCGAGATTGCTAAGTCCTGTCAAAGCATTGACAGACAAGGACTGATGATGGTAATAGGTCAATGCTAAAAGCAGCAAAATGGCGGCTACTCCCGAAACTGCAACTCTTCTGAAAGCTACTGCCAATGAGGAGTCAAACGGACGTGCCTTGCCTTTTGCTGCTTCTATTTGGCCAACAGCAGTCATAACGCGATCTTCAAACCCATCTGAGAATTCAAAAACCTGACCTGCCAGCAAATTCCGGTTAGAGATCAACCGTTGTTGTTCTTTTTTTAGCGCTTCATGTTCCTGCAAAGCTGTATTCAGGATTTGTTGCTCTTCCAATGTGAGGTCTTCTTCCAGAGAACGGAGGAGGAGATGGTATAATTTGTCGTTTTCTAAGTTTATCATAGTTATTACAGATAGAGGGTATTAAGAATTAATTTTGAAGACGGTCAATGATTTGTTTGAGTTTATCCTGTGCCCGTGCCAGTCTCGATAAAACTGTGCCGATTGGCAGGTCAAGCAAATCGGCTGTTTCCTGCGAAGAATAGCCCTTGACCAATCTCAGCACCACAACACTCCTGAATTTTGGGTCTAAACAACTCAGTGCTTTTTGCACAAGTTCTTTAGAATCGTATTTTTCAGGGGTTTCTGTTTCATCAGGGATAGACATTTCAATTTCATGGTCGTTCTTGTTTTTGGGGTTTGAGGTGGTAAAAAATGATAAAAAAGAGCGTTTTTTCCTTCGTTTCAGTTCGTTAAGGGATAAATTGATGGCAATTCTTGTCAGGTAAGTACCTACTGCCGAGTCGCCTCTGAAATTTGGGAGTGCGCGGTAAAACCTGATAAATGTTTCTTGCCCCACATCTTCGGCTTCAATAGTATTGCCCAACATTCCGATAACCGTTGAAGCCACGAGTTTTTGATGCCTTAGTATCAGCAATTTAAACGCCTGCGGATTTCCGTGGCGCGCCAACTCGACTAATTCTATATCGGTACGAAGAGTCATCAATTCCATCTGTTCAGATTAGACAGTAGTAAAGTCCGGTTTATTCCAATCCTTTTAGTCAAATAAACGGATTAAATCTAATCCAAACAGGGATACCGGATAAGTGGTCTGTTGATTAAGCTGAAAACAACAGGTTCTAAACTAAAAAAAGCGGTTGGGTTGTTAAAGCCAACAGTACAGCAGGATTAGTCAAACGGGTTTTTAAAAGCGGGGTTGTTGACAAATGCAGTGTCTGTTAAGGTATGAATGAAGGCGATAAGTGCATCTTTATGTTCCTGAGAGAGTTGTTTGCCGATGCCGCCGAAATCGGTAATCATCAGGATGTCTAAGGTGGGAGAAGGTTTGATATGATCGCTGTAATGGTCGAGCACTTCTTCGAGAGTAGCAAAACGTCCGTCGTGCATATAAGGGGCGGTTAATGCCGTATTTCGCAGCGTGGTTGTTCTGAATAACCCGTTGTCCTGAGGCAGTCCTGTTACGCCACCTAAACCCTTATCCGGAAACTGACCACCGGCGGGGATATTGTCTAATCCGTTGTTGTGGAACAGATTATCGGTAAAAAATCGCCCGGCATCTCCATGACAGTGAAAACAGTCGCCTCCGGTTTCGCTGTAAAATAACTGGAAGCCTAAGTCTTCTTGTTCAGTAAAGAACACGCCGGTTCCCGGTGTGCTTGCCAAATCAAATTTTGAACCTCCGCTAATGAGGGTTCGTTCAAACTGAGCGATGGCTTTGGTAACTTCTGTCGAGGTAATTTCTTTTACACCAAAAGCCTGATAGAAATCTATCCGGTATTCTAATCTCGACATTAAGTCGCAAATGGCATTTTCCCAGGTATTGTGCATTTCGATGGGATTGATGACCGGTTCAAAGGCCTGCTCCTCCAAACTGCCCGACCGTCCGTCCCAAAACAAACGGTTGGTCCAGGCAAGGTTAATCAGTGCCATCGAATTTCTGTTGCCTTCAACTAAATCAATACCGGTGCTGAAGCGTTTGCCATTGTCGGTAAACGAGTATTCGATATTATGACAACTTGCGCAGGATTGTGAGCTGTCGGCAGATAAAATCGGGTCATAAAACAGTTTTCTCCCCAATTGTACGCCCTCTTCGGTCAATTGATTGTTTGCCGGAATAGGCATTGTCTGAGGCAAAGTGGGCGGAATTACCAAATCATAAGGTGTCGGGTTATATGCATACAAATCCCAGTTTATTTGTAAATCAACGCCACATTCTCCCACAGGGTCAATGCAATCATCTTTACATGAACTATAAAAACTAACTTGAAGTGCAAAAAACAACAGTAATACGCTATACTTATTAAATATATTTTTCCGAAAAAACATCCCCTACAGATTTAGTTTTTTTAAGCACGAATAATCAGATACTTGTTTGAGCCGTGCTACATCACTCAAAGGTAAATAGTTTTTGTATAAAATATAGGCTGGATTACTCCATTTGTTGGATTTGATCCACCGGTTTTTGTTTGCCTGTATTCAACTACAATTCAGTTTATTTGCTGTAAAAGAATTTTTTAACATTTTTTTGACAAAACGGTTGCAAAGTTGATACTAAATCCTAACTTTCGGTTGCATTGTAATCATAACGACAATCATTCAGATTACAGGAGAATTTACTTGTTTTTTAAAAGTTAAATACATCTGTTTTATGGTGTTTGCCTTTTGCCTTTGATGTGCCAATTTAAACTTCCCTGTTAAAAAGTTATCACCAATAAAATAGTTGAGTATGAGGAAAAAACTACCTTTTTTTATCATGTACATCCTGCTTATTTTGGCTGTTTCATGCAGCAAAAAGACAGCCGATACCAACCAAACGGCAACAAAAGAAGCCCAAAAGGAAGGGAACACGGTTATGTCTGCCGAATCCGTTGAAAAACAAAAAGAGCCTATGCCCTTGCCGGGTTTTACGCCTACCGGTAATAACGAGGTAGATGCGGCAAACTATGCAAAAGCCAAAGAAGACCTGTACAACAACGACCCCGAAGGCTTCAAAGCCTGGGCGGAAAGTCAGGAATCGGTCAGTACTCAATCTGCTTCTGAATTGGGTATTCCTGTCCAGATTACCGAAATTCCTTACTCCGATTATGTCAATCTGCCTCAAGCTCGGAAAGACTATATTGATGCCCATCCCGAACTGTTCAAAATCGTTAAATAGACGGTTTTTCCACAATGACCAATACTGGAAATTTTTTTCCGGAAGAAACGGCCATGTTAAAAAAAATTTATTCTCCCCCAAACTTTAAAATTTATGAACACACTTAAACTTTACACTTCACTGACCTTATTGGTAGTCTGTTTATTAGTGAGTAGTTTTGTTGCATCTGCACAAAACATTCCGGGCTATGAATCAGAACCGAATGGCACTGTTGCAACTGCTAACCCTTTAAGCGGAAACCCGGTTAAAATCAGGGGATACATATTCCCTAATGGCGACTTAGATTATTTTTCTTTTACGGCCAACGCCGGTGATCGTGTACATGCCGCAACGATGACTTCCTTTTCATCAAATGGCAGCACCGACAGTCAGTTGGAATTGTTTGCTTCCGATGGCACAACCTCTATTGAGTTTGACGACGACAGCGGCTCTTTTGGCGGATTATCAAGTGCTATAGCCGGTGCTACCATTCCTGCAAGCGGCACATACTATTTGCGGGTGAAACACTTTTCGGCTGCAAACCAATTGCGCCCTTATGAACTGTACCTGAACGTAGTCAGCGGCGCTGCTACCGCAGAAACCGAACCAAATGATGCCACTCCTCAGGTATTAGCGGCAAACGGATGGATGAGCGGCTCGACAAGCAGTACAACCGATATTGATTTGTATTCCATTTCTCTGAATGCAGGAGAAACCGTATATTTGAGTTTGGACAACGACCCCGAGCGCGACAATGTTGAATGGAATATGCAATTGGGTTTAGGCCAGTTCGGTACCCCGCCGTTGTTTTTGGTGGTAAATGATGCCGGACAAACCGGACCAGATGCCGAAGCCATGTTTTTTACCGTAAAAGATGCAGGCACCTATGCCATCTTGGTTAATCTTCCTACAGGAGGCACTACTTTTGGCACCTATCATTTGTCAGTTGCTGTATTTCCGGCAACTCCGGGTTATGTAAACTACCCTGCTTCTGTCGGGTTGCCGCTCGCTATTCCTACAGGTCCCGGATTGGTTACCTCAACGCTAACAATACCTGACAACAAACTCATCAAAGATTTGAAAGTGCGCTTGGACATCACCCATACTTTAATGGCCGACGTTGATGTGGTGCTCCAGTCTCCAAACGGAAATTTGGTCAAACTGTTTGATGATATCGGAGCCGCTACACAGCCTAATTTAAATTTTGCCTTGTCTGACTTCAATGCCATCCCTGCCGGGCTATATACTGTAGTGAGCGGGATGGGATTTATGCCGGAAAATAACAGTTGGCTCGATTATTTTGGGGGAATGAATGTACAGGGCACCTGGACTTTATATGTCTATGATGACCTGGCTTCAAATGGCGGCACCTTAAATGGTTGGTCTTTAGACGTATTGGAAGAACCGGTACCTACGCTGCCCCCTGTTGTTTTCTCGACCGACTTTGAAGCCAACAACGGTGGATTTACTTCATCCGGTGCTGCAAATGAATGGGAATGGGGTACACCTGCTTTTGCCCCGATAACCACTGCCAATAGCGGGGTCAATTGTTGGAAAACAGACTTAGATAATACGTATAATGTAAGTGCAAATGCGCTATTGGAATCTCCTGATATTGACTTGACCAATAATGCAGCACCAATCTATGTTTCGTGGGCAATGAAGCATCAGATAGAAACGGCCACTTTCGACTATGCTGTGATTACTATTGAAGAAGTAGGCGGCACTTTAATGACTCAAACCTTATATCAATGGTATGGTGCTACTCAAACTTCTTCAGTTGGAAATCCGGCAACTGCTTTAGCACTATCTTCAGGATGGGGCACATTCTATGTGGATATCAGTGCTTTTGCCGGTAAGGTCATCCGGTTCAAGGTCAGATTAGTTTCAGATACGACACTTAATTTTACGGGTATCGCTGTGGATGATGTAGCGGTTTACGCTACTCCGGCAATTACCCCCTGCTCGCAAACCCCTGTAACGGCTTCTTTTACTAACAACACTCCCGTACCCATTCCAACGGTTATTGCACAGGTTTCCTCTACCATCACTGTTGCCGGTGCTCCAAGCGTGTTGACCGATTTGAACCTGACCACATTTATTACCCACACTTTTTGCGGCGATATTGATATGACTCTTACCTCACCCAATGGTACTATTGTGACTATTACTACCGATAATGGAGGAGGGAATGACAATGTATTTAATGGCACCATTTGGGACGATGATGCCGACCCTGGCAATACAGCCCCATTTGCTACGGCAACCAATGCCGCGTTCAACTGGGTAGTTGACAATACCTATACCAATTTGGTTCCTGAACCAACACTCGTTCCCGAAGAAGCAATGGCTGCCTTTATTGGGCAAGACCCCAATGGGGTATGGACTTTGACGTTGAACGATGATGCAGGCGCAGACGGAGGAAGCATCAACTCATGGACATTGGACATTACCGGGGTAGCGCTTCCCTATTTTCAAGACCTCAACAACTTTACCAACAATACGCCCCAGGCAATCCCCACCGGGCCGGGTGTGATTACCTCCACCATTAATGTTGCAGGTGTTGGAACGAGTTTGACCGATATCAATATGACCACTTTTCTTACCCATACAAGCTGCGCCGACCTGGACATTACGCTTACTTCACCCGCCGGTACTGTCATGACTCTTACCTCTGACAACGGAGGAACCTTAGATAACGTATTTAACGGCACAGTTTGGGACGACAGTGCCGACCCGGGCGGGCTTTCTTCATTGGCCACTCCCAACACGAGCAGTAATATCGTTACCGATAGAACTTATACCAACTTAGTTACCGCCCCCACCCTTGTTCCCGAAGAAGCTTTCGGAGCGTTTTATGGGGAAGACCCGAATGGGATATGGACACTCACCGTGAGCGATGACCTTGCCGCTAACGGAGGCAGCCTCGACTCATGGACTTTGCACCTCTATACCTGCTCAAACACCCCCACCTGTTTACCGCCAACGGGATTGGTTGCTTCTTTAGTAACCCCCACTTCAGCAACTATCGGGTGGAACTGTGTCGGTTGTGTCGGTACGTTTATATTGGAATATGGCCCCACAGGGTTTACACCCGGAACCGGATTAACTGCCGGCGTTGGTGGTACGGTCATAAACCCCGCCACCTCACCCCAACTGATTACCGGATTAACTGCTTCCACTGCCTATCAGGTATATGTCAGACAAAACTGTAGTGGTACAATTACTGCCAACTCTGCACCCACATCTTTCACCACTTTAATGGTCAATGATTTATGTGTAGATGCCATCCCCATTACTTGCGGAACACCTGTCAGCGCCACTACCGTCGGTGCTACTATTGATGCCGTTGGTACATGTACAACAACACTCGGCACTGCCCCGGGTATCTGGTACTCACTACCCGGATTTAACGGAGATGTAGTACTAAGCCTTTGTGGAAGCGGATATGATACTAAAATAGGGGTATTTACCGGTACTTGCGGAGCACTCACCTGTGTTGTTGGAAACGACGATTTTTGCGGTCTTCAATCACAAGTATCTTTTACTGCATCGGCCGGCAACACCTATTATATATTGATTACAGGGTTTAGTACTGCAACAGGTACTTTTACCCTGAACTCTACCTGTACAACCTGCTCTACACCTACAGGTGTAACCGTATCCCCGGTAACCGCAACTACTGCTCAGGTCAATTGGACTTGTGTAGGCTGCACCGGAACATTTATAGTAGAATACGGGCCTGCTGCAAGCTTTACCACTCCAGGCACCGGCGCAGCAGCAGGTGTAGGCGGTACCGTAGTCGTTTCTGCCGGCTCTCCTGCCCTGCTTGTAGGGCTAACTGCCGGAACGCAATACCGCGTTTTTGTCCGTCAAGATTGTAGCGGAAGTTTCAGCAACAATACTACCGGCGTACTCTTTAGTACTCCGCCTGCCAACGACAATGTATGTTCTGCTATACCTTTAGTGTTGGGAGTGAACCCACCCTATACCAATGTGGGAGCGACCACCGAACTTGGCGAGCCTGTTCCGCCAAGCATCGCCTGTAATGTGCAAAACGGTTGGTGCGCCGGTCAAACAGTCAGTCACTCCGTTTGGTTTACCTTGGTCGGACCTCCATCCGGTAAAGTTACCATATCCTCAACCGGCTACGACAATCAGTTAGCGCTCTATGCTGCCGCGTCTTGTGCGGCGGTTACTTCGGGAGGTACTACCCTGTTGGCGGCAAACGACGACTTTAATGGTTTGGCTGCTTCACTCAACAATGTTTGCGTAACCCCCGGAGTTACCTATTATGTGCAAATGGACGGTTGGAACACTTCTACCGGAACGGCAACAATAACCGTTACCGAAATCCCCAATACTCCCCCAAGTATAGCCGGCTGCCCTTCAAACATTGTAACTTGTGCCAACACGGCAACCTGGACTCCGCCTACTGCTTCTGATCCGGATGGTTGTGGCACACCCACTCTGACTTCTACCCACACCCCCGGTTCGGTATTCCCCAACGGCATTACCACCGTTACTTATACTGCTACCGACCATGCCGGTGCAACCACCACCTGCACCTTTACCGTAAATGTTGCTAAAATAACCGTTACCTTCAACGTTACCAACGTGAGTTGTTTTGGCGGAAACAATGGTTCGGCAACAGCCTTGCCGGTTGGCGGAACAGGTCATACCTACATCTGGAGCAACGGCACAACCGGTGCAACCGCATCGGGATTGACAGCAGGTGCATATTTCGTAACAATTACCAACGTTCAGGGTTGCTCTTTGGTGTCGCTTGTCAACATCACACAACCTCCGGCACTTAACTGCAATGCTACTTCTACCAACGTTGCATGCAATGGCGAGGCAACCGGCACTGCGAGTGCTACCGCTTCGGGCGGGGTAGCTCCTTACGCGTATAACTGGAGTAACGGAGCGACAAGCGCTAACATCACCGGATTGGTTGCAGGCACCTATACAGTAAGTGTTACCGATGCCAACGGGTGCCTCTGTACAAAAACCGTTACAATAACCGAGCCTCCTGCTTTACAGGTTGTTTCAGAAGAAATTATAGTTGACGGTTCGGGCGGTACGTTCTACAGTGTTTACCAAATTATTGTGGCCGGCGGAAATCTGCCTTATGATTTGAGCTTTACAGTTACCGGAGGATTTGCCAGCTATACTATTATCTATAGTTTGGTGGACACCGACAATAACGGCTCAGCCGATTCACCCGGTGCAACCATTGATGTGACATATCAGGCAACTGCGGTATGGACGCTAACCTTAGACGACGCTTTGGGTTGCGGCGAAACGCTTGTGTTTACCAACGCCCCCGGAAGCCCCATCTTGAGTATCACCTCAGCCTTGATTACCGCCGACAATGGTACGAGCAACGGCGCAATTGCTTTGACGGTAGTAGGTGGTACTCCTGCATGCCCGGGCTATAGCTATACATGGTCGGGGCCTGCAAACTGGTTGGGAGTTCCACCAAATAGTCCTAACCTAAGCGGGTTGCCCTCCGGTTGGTATATCGTATTGGTAACCGACTGCAGCGGAGAGGAAACCTATGGCTGGTTCTGGGTGCCGAAAGAATCCCGCGGACGCGGCAAACTGGCAGATGGTGAAGCCATTACCGCATATCCCAACCCTGTGAACGAATTCACTACCATTGAGTTTAGCATGATGCAAACTGCCAATGCTAAAGTAGCAGTCCACAGTGTTGACGGCAAACAAGTGGCGCAATTGTTTAACGGCGTTGCAGAAGCCGGCGAACTTTATACTTTATCCTTAGATGCAAAACATCTGCCTAACGGGTTGTATATGGTTACCCTAACCGGCGATAACGGAGTGGTTCAGCAACTCAAACTGTCAGTTTTGCATTAACAGTTTCCGGTCAGATAAGCTAACCGGTTATCAGTGGTAAGACTTTTGACCTAAAAGAAAAGAAACATCGGCAACTTTACCCCATTATAAGGTAAGGTTGCCGATGTTTGTTTAGTTATAGTATAAATCCTAAAAATAAGCAACATATCCGAAATGGATTTTACCTTGCCGGAAGTTGATGGGGTTGGATTGTTGCCTTCCAAGCGCATACATCAGCCCAAAAACCCCTGCTTTAGTTTCGAGATTAGCGCCAAGCCCAAATCCGAAAGGGTAATCTTTAGTGTCGGTGTTGCGGCTTTGGTTCTGAACAAAAGCACCATCAAAAAAAGCAAAGAAATTGGCATTTTGTCCTAAAAGAAACCGGTATTCTAAAGAGGCTACAGTATATAACGAGGCCCAGATAGATTCTTCATCAAACCCCCGAAGGAGGCGGTTTCCGCCAATGCGGTAAAGTTCGTTTTGAAGTAGCTGTTTATTGCCTAAATAGGCAGCAGAAACAGAGGTTTTGATGACACTGAGTTTGCCGATAGGCCAATATTTATCAAATTTACCCTGAAGGCGGTATTGAATCCGGTTTTGGTTGAGACTGTCATATTGGCTTTGAAAATCTATTTCTAAAGCTTCGCCAACCGATAAAATGTTAAGGTTGGGAATTACTTTTTTTAATCCGGCACCCGCAAGCAGATTTAACAAATACCCTTTTCGGGGATTGAACCGGTAGTCGAGATGTTCTTGATTAAACTCTACTCCATAAAGGGTAAATTTAACATCCAATACTTCGGGCAACCGTTTTTGAGCGGTAAGTTTAATACTGTCAACCGTAAGTAAAACCGAGTTTTTCCGGTCGAAAAAGGCTTTTACAAAATTATTCCCTTTGCTGCTGTATTGTAATCCCAAAAAAGTTTTGACATCCCGAAACAGCGTATCGGCAATAAACAATTCAAAACGGGCATCAACCCCTATGGGTATGAGCGGTAAATATGGGTACAGAGCATGTACTTTCAGCTCACGACGTTTGTTTACATAGCTTTTAAAATCAATTTCTAACTTTTCACCGGCACCAATTGCATTTACCAAATAAAGTTGCCCGTCTCCGATAATTTCAAATCGCTGCCGGGAATTGCCCGTAGGGCCTGAAGTTGCCGGTTTAGGTAAAACACCTAAAACAAGGTTAAAACGGCTGGCTTTTTTCCGTTTTAAAAACAAGTTAACTTTAGCTCTGGTATCTAAAAACATCACTTTAGGCGGAGAAACCTCCTGCAAAAAAGGAAGTTCTTTAATTCGGCCGCTGATTTGTTCTATGGCGCTTTCGTTATAGGGGCTTTTTTGTTTAATCCCTAAATAATTGTGCAAATAGACCTTGCTGATTTTTGAATCGCCCAATACCACAATACTATCCATGCTGATAAGTTTACCCCGGTCAAGTTGGAGTTTTGCGCTAAAAACGGTATCCTTTATGTCAATATCTGATAACCGCAAAGACGCAAAAGGATAACCATTGTTTTCGGCAAAACGCAACATGCGTTCCTGTAAACGTAGGATAGCTTTAGTGTTGAAAGATTGTTGTTGAAAAGATTTGCTTCGGTATCCGCTTGCCGCAAGTATGTTTTTGGGAATTTGACTCACATCAAGGCTTTCCCAGCTATATTGATAGCCCAAATAAAACGTAGCCTTCGCAGACAGGGAATCTATCTTCAGCGAATCGAAAGAAGCAGCAAGATAACCGTATGTTTGCAACTTGTCGAGCCTGTCAGTGAGTACATTCCGGCATTGTTCGGCATTGGAAAAGAATGTTTGGGAATCGGTGAGTTTTACCAAAACAACCGAGTCGGTTACATTGGCATAAGTCAATTTCAATGGATAGGTTGATTGTGCTGTCAGTACCGAAGGGAAGCATCCCCATATCAAAACGAAAGCACAAATACTTCTCATGTTTTCCAGTAAGACCGTGTTGTTACCGGTTATTTGTCTGATAAAGTTCAAAAAAAATACTTTTTGGTTTTATGAGCAGGTTTATGGATGCACCGTAGCCACAATTGCCAGCTTTTTCCCATCTGCACTCACAGCCAAGCGGGTGATGTTTTTGATTCCGTCCTTTGTAAAATCGGCAATCTGAATCCATTCCTGCCCATCTTTTGGCAACCAATAAAGACGACTGTCTTTAGCCATCAACAGGTTTTCGTCGGGCAGCCAAGCGTAATCTTCTGAACCGGGCAAGGCTTGAATGATGGTTTTAGTATCGAGGTTTCCGGGTTTAAGGCGTTTTATCAGCCATTGGTTGTCGTTGAGTTTATGCAAAAAACTTACCGCATCCGATTTGCCCGGAATAGCCGCCACACAACGCCCGATATTGACTGCTGCAATAAAACCGGAGGTGTCGGTCAAAGTAGCTGTTTGAAGGGTGGGTGGGTCAGTAACCATAAACATAACCAGTTTTCCATTTTGACGCGCTTGTGTGTAGTAACCAACCTGAGTGAGATGAGGCTGATAATATACTGCATCCCCTTTGCCCGATAATGGAAACTGCCAAAGGCGTTGGGTTTTTGCATCTTCTTCAACTCTGACTACTGTAAATGCCTGATGCTCCTCTAAGGGAATAGGTGAATATTCCGAAGTAGTTGGGGTGTTTGTCAAGTTTTGTGGAGGTTGTTTGTCAAAGTAAATACGAAAAATATCAGTTTTTTCGCTTTCATCAGCAGCAGTATAAAGCAATCCTTTTCCATCCGGTAAAAAGCAGGGTTGATTGTCATACCCCTTCCTGTTTGTCAGATTTTCCGGTTGACCGGAAACAGTTATTTTTCCCTTTATGGATTTGCTAAGCTGTATCAGAAAGATATCGGTATCAGGCAGATTTTGAGCAAAGACTGCTGATGAAAACAAGACGCATATATAAAATACTGTTTGTTTCATAATTATTGTTTTTGCATAAAATTAAGAAAACAAATTAGGTCAGGCAAGCCAACGGAGTTGCATAGCCTGTTCATCATAAGTTTGTAAGTGTATGTCCGTTACGTGTTCTTGTTCGTCCAAAGCAATGTAAACGCAGGTAGGCTTAAAAATGATGTGTTTGATTAAATCTTTACCGGTAATTTCTTCGATAAATCTTTCTAATTGTTCTAAGGCATAATGTTTGTCGGGGTGGTCTAAAATGTTTGTTGGGAACTTCATTAAATCTGCCCAGGTACCCGAGTTAATATAGACCCCCCCATTGGGCAGGTTAATTCTTCTGGCAAGATGAGTATGTCCGAAAATAATATACTTAAACCCATTTTCAGACAATTGAGTAGCGGCTTGTAAATATTCAGGAAAGGTTTCGGTATCCAGGTCAAAAGTTTTAGGGCTTTGAAGCGATTTTAAAGCAGTGAGTAGCGCAGGCAGCCTTTTGTATAGTGCTTGTCTGTTATTTGCAGTCAACAGTTGCCAAAGGCTATGAACCAACCTAAAACTGCGGGTCTTTTCTGTGGTTCCGTCAACACTTGATATTTCGGCTTCTTCGGCCGGGTTAGGAAGGGCATCGGTAGCGGTTAAAAATTCTTGTAATTCGGCATCACTAAATAGTTTTTCCATTTCTTTGTTCACCAGATTTTCCTCCACAGACTCGCTGCCTTTACTTCCGGTTGAGATAGTGCGAATTCCCAAGCCTTCAGGGATCATGTCGCTCAGGTAGATGCGCAACAAATTGTCTATTTTACTTCTGATTTGAGGCTCTAATGCCAGTAGAATAGGAATAGCCGCTCCGGTTTCCGGTTTGAGCATATCAACAAAAGGATATTTCACCTTCATGGGGTTCATAATTTTTTCAACCAATTCGCTGCCTTTGGGTGCAATAAAACTATCTGCTTTTTCATTTCGCGACATTTTTTCACGAAACTGCCGGAGACGATTGTCGTCCACACTGTTCCATGAATCGTAGCGATTGCCATGTTCAATTAAAACTTCGTTTCCGATGGAGTAGGCTTCGCCATCAAATAAAAATCTGAAATTGGCAGATGTTGCCCCTATCGTTTTTTCCAAAATCGCTCTTACGGGGGGCAAAGACAGTTCAATATCATGATTGCCCAATAGCAGAGTCAAACGATGTTTTGAGTTTTGAAGGAATGTTTTTAGTGCATTAAACACATGAGCCTCCCGTCTGAAAATGTTGTTCAATTTGATTAAGACATTGGGCAAATGCTTTTCAAAAGCCGTCCAGGGTGTTTCGGCCAAGAAATCAACCAGATCGCCATTGATGACCAACTCAACAGACTTATCTGATTTTCTGGCAAGCAGGTTAATAAAATTTGCAAGCTGATGGGTATGGGTGTTGATTTGAAACCCTCTTAGCTCGTTTGAGCCTGCAGGTTCGCCTCCTATATGTAAATCTGAAATCACATAAACCTCTCTCATAAAATTGATTTTTAGTTCAAAAATAAAAGGAATTGGCCAATAGCGGGGTTAATTTTTACCTAAACAGGATGAATGGCTGCTCTGTAATACAGACACCTGTAATAACACTGTCAGACTGAGAAAAGAAGAACCTTAAATAAAAACAAATTGATTTACCTTTGTCCAAATAAATATATCTTCAACAGCTTAACTGACTGCCTTGTTACCTGACAACCTAATTTATCAAATTGCACTGACACTAATACCCAAAGTAGGTAGTTATACTGCGAAAACATTGATAAGCTATTGCGGAGGGGTGAATGAGATTTTTAAAATGCCCAAATCCAAGTTGTTGAAAATTCCCAATATAGGTGAGAAAATTGCCAGTTCAATTACCGACTTCAAAGAAGCCCTGAAAAAAGCCGAAAAGGAAATTGAATTTATTCAAAAACATGGAATCCGTCCGATGTTTTATTTAGATAAGGATTATCCGTATCGGTTAAAGTCCATTCAGGATGCCCCAATTATGTTGTATTATAAAGGCAATGCCAACCTAAACCAGGATCGGATAATTAGTATAGTCGGAACTCGCAAAGCTACCGATTACGGTAAAAAAATATGCAACAGACTGATTGAGGAATTAGCCGGTCATCAGGTTGTTGTTGTTAGTGGGTTGGCATATGGAATAGACCATGCAGCGCATCAGGCTTGTTTGCAACATCAGGTACCGACCCTGGGCGTTTTAGCCCATGGATTGGATCGTATTTACCCGCCTGCGCATCAAAAGCTGGCAAGTGCTATGTTGGAAAATGGCGGACTGATTACCGAATATATAAGTAAAACTAAACCTGATAAAGTCAATTTCCCAAACAGAAACCGCATCATTGCAGGGATTTCTGATGCTACTGTTGTTGTGGAAACAAGACAAACCGGCGGCAGCATGATCACAGCCCAAATTGCCAACTCATATAATCGAAGCGTTTTTGCTTTTCCGGGCAGGACTACCGATTTATTTTCAAGTGGATGTAATTATCTGGTTAAAAAAAATCTGGCTAATTTAGTTGAATATGCCAAAGACATCACCGACAACATGATGTGGCCAGATTCTTCTCAAAAAGCAGAATCAACGCAAAAGCAAATGTTTGTAGAACTGGAACCTGATGAAGAACTGATTGTCAATACACTAAAAAAGGCCGACAACAACGAACTGCATCTCGAAAATCTGTGGGCACAGACTCAACTCAGCCCGGGGATGACTGCTGCTGCTTTAATTTCGCTCGAATTTAAGGGTTTGGTTCGTCCTTATCCGGGTAAAATATACAGGCTATGTTAACAGGAAGCAGTGCTTTCATCATTATCATTTTACTAACATCAAACTAATTTTATTGCAATGCAACAACTGATAGAACAGGCATGGACAGACAGAACTTTATTACAACAACCTGAAACACAGGCAGCCATCAAACATGTGATTGCAGCTTTAGATAAAGGGGAGCTCAGAGTGGCTCAACCCGATGAGTTTGGGCAATGGAGTGTTAACGAATGGGTGAAGAAAGCAGTGATTTTATATTTTCCCATTGCTCAAATGCAAACAATGCGTGCGGGAGAGCTGGAGTTTTACGATAAAATTCCGCTCAAGCAAAATTACGAGCAACTTGGGGTAAGGGTAGTGCCTCATGCCATTGCAAGATACGGTGCTTATGTAGCAAGAGGGGTCATCATGATGCCATCTTTTGTCAATATCGGTGCTTATGTTGACAGTGGAACTATGGTTGATACCTGGGCAACGGTAGGCAGTTGTGCGCAGGTTGGGAAAAATGTGCACTTGAGTGGGGGAGTTGGAATTGGAGGGGTACTGGAACCCGTTCAGGCTAGTCCGGTCATTATTGAAGACAACTGTTTTATCGGATCGCGGTGTATTGTCGTAGAAGGGGTGAGGATAGGAGCCGAAGCTGTCCTCGGTGCCAATGTAGTTATTACTCAATCTACCAAAATCATAGATGTCAGCGGCAATGAGCCTGTAGAATACAGGGGGTATGTACCTCCTGCGTCCGTAGTGATTCCGGGGGCTTATACCAAACAATTTCCGGCCGGAAGCTATCATGTTTCATGTGCTCTTATTATCGGTAAACGCAAAGAGAGTACTGATAAAAAAACTTCACTGAATGATGCTTTAAGAGATTTTAATGTGGCTGTTTAAAAGGCAGGAGGCTGTTTTTTCAATTTTTCAGGCAGTTAACTACCGGAAAAAATCGAATAAACCGGATAAACCTATAAAAAATTGAAATGCTTTTACAGCATTTAGAAAGTAAACACTATATTTACCCGTCTTTTCTTATCCCCTTTTTTGAATCATGTATTTAGCTGAATGGTTACAAGATGTTTTAAACTTGTTTTTTCCGCAGTCTTGTGCTTGCTGTGGTAAGAAACTATGTAAAAGCGAGACCATTCTTTGTGTTTTTTGTGAATACAACCTGCCTCAAACCAACGCTCATTTATTTCACGACAGCCCGCTTGCAATGCTTTTTTGGGGTCGTATCCGCGTATCTAATGTTGCTGCCTTATATATATTCCAAAAAGGAGGTCGGGTACAGCGGCTCATCCACCAGTTTAAATATCAGGGGAAAAAAGAAATCGGGGAAAAAGCCGGCCGGTTGTTTGGACAGTTTTTGGCGCAATCGGAAACAATCAGGACTGCAGATTTAATTGTTCCAGTACCACTGCATCCCAAGAAGAAAAAAAAGCGCGGATATAACCAAAGTGATTATTTTGCAAAGGGATTGTCCGAAAGCCTGGGTATCCCATGGTCAGATAATGTGGTGCAGAGACTCATAAATTCCTCCTCACAAACCCGGCGAAAATCGAGATATGAGCGTTGGGAGAATGTCAGAGATATTTTCAAGGTGGGTAATCCCGAGTTAATCAGACAAAAGCATGTGTTGCTGGTAGATGACGTAATTACTACCGGATCAACGATGGAAGCCTGTGCTTCAGCGCTGTTTTCTGCCGGAAGCGCACAAATCAGTGCAGTAGGCATGGCTCATTCACATTAAAAGTTACCCGGATGGGTTTCAAAAACAATTTCGAATTTTCATTTTAAATCACATACAAAAACATGAAACAGATTTTAACATTTTTAGTTCTTTGCTTTGCTTTTGTTTGGATGTCAGCTCAGGAGCGAGGGGACTTGTTGTCAGATACTTTGCTGGCCAATTTTACGGCTGCCGAGGTAAACGTATTGTATTCCCAGAACGGCATCCCTCCGGGAATACTTGCTTCAGATTTTGGAGTGGAAGAATACAAAATCAGTTATCAGACTATTGATGCAGACGGTTCACCAACTTTTGCAACCGGGTTAGTAGTTATTCCTGTCGGTATTACTTGTCCGGCACCGTTGGGGGTATATAACCACGGCACTTTTTCAGATCTCGCTTCCATGCCTTCTAACCTCGGAACCGAACACATGCTCGGAGTAGGTTATGCAGCATCAGGTTATGTCGGGGTGTTGCCAGATCTTGTTGGATATGGCGATAGTCCGGGTTTCCCTAATTATCAACATGCCAAATCTACCGGAACAGCTAATGTAGATATGCTAAGGGCAGCCCGTCATTTTTGTGCCGGAAAAGGTATTGAATTAAACGGTCAAATTTTCATTACCGGCTATTCCCAGGGCGGACATTCCGCTATGGCAGCACACCGAGAAATTGAAACCTATTATGCCGATGAATTTACCGTTACAGCCTGTGCCCCGCTTTCCGGTGCTTATGATATGTCGGGTGTTCAAACTGATTTTGTTTTTGACGATGATTATTATGAAGGGAATGTCTATTTAGGATACATCATAATGGCTTTTAAAGAAATTTACCCCGAACTGATTGAATGGGAGTTTGACGAAGTGTTCCAGTCACCATACGATACAATATTATACAACCGGTTAACCGCTTTTAACACACCTTTGGGCGAGTTGAACGGCATGTTGCCCACTAACCCTGCCGATTTGATTCAACCTGATTTGTTGGCCGATTTCTTATCCAATCCCGACCACCCTTTCCGGGTTGTACTCCGCGATAATGACGCTTACGATTGGGCACCTGTTGCCCCTGTTCAAATGTCTTATTGTGAAGGTGACCAATCTATTTATTATCAAAACGCCATTGTTGCCCAAAACTCATTTATTGCCAATGGTGCAACGAATGTAACTGCCGTTAGCAGAGGTGCTTCTTTTGGTCATGGCTCTTGTATTTTGCCTGCTATCCTCGCTTCCAAAAACTGGTTCGACTCTCTCAAAGAAGACTGCACCACCTCCGGAACTTCAGACTTGATGGATAACGACAAGCAAAACGTCATGGCATATCCCAACCCAATGGGTCAACACACTACATTTATGGTTAAGAATCTGGAATACCCAATCAGCCAGATCCGCATCTTTGATTTAACCGGTAAGCCCGTACTCACGTTTAGTGATGTTCAGGCGCACCATTTTACCATAAGTGCCGATGGGTTGCAAAGCGGGATGTATATTGCCGAAGTTACTATTGAAGGTAAAACTCAGCGAATTAAGCTTTTAGTAAAATAGAAGGCTGCTGCCGAAAGGTAAAAAACAGTGTTCATTTCTATATCATGTCCGCCTGAAGATGCAAGCTTTGGGCGGACTTTTTAGTTTGTGTCGTATAAAAACAAATAGCTGATACCGCGGCATGTGAAAATCATCTGATTTGTATTTTTTATCAGGTATCGTTGAAACCACCTGTTTTTTTGGATGATTATCGCTTAACCAAGCAGAATTTTAAATTTATATGTACTATTATTTTCTGAAAATTGCAGAATAACAAGCAAAAAGTATAACAAGTCGTCTTTATTTTTACCTTTAACCTGTAAAAACACAACAATTACTTTATTTATTTGTCAGAATAAAATACATTTCGGATTTTAATTTCAAATTGTGCAAGTTTTTTTTCTACATTTGCACATGCTTTTTATAATCAATTAGCATAAAGATGTAAAATCAAATGTGCAAGCTTAGCAAGCGATGAACAACCAAGCAGTTAATATATTAGATTCTAAAGGCCTGTTTTTTTTAAAAGTTTGAACCTTATTAAAATTTATTAGTCAGATGCCGAATAAGATAATAATTATGAAACAGTGCTTAGTTCTGTTAATAGCAGTACTTTTTTTGGGCATTAATATTCCGGTTTTGGGGCAAAGCAATGCTTTGAAAACAGCAAATGAATTGTTTAACAGGTATGAATATTCCAAAGCAATCGGTTTTTACGAACAAGTGTTGCGAAAAGAGAAAAACAATGCGGAAGCACTTGAAAAACTGGCAGAGTGTTATCGCCTGACCAGTAATACCCGAAAGGCGGAATCTGCCTATAAAAAAGCCATCAAGTTTAATCCCGAAAACCACTTGTTAGTGTTCCGTCTTGGTCAGGCGCTCATGTCCAATCAAAAATACAAAGAAGCTTTAGACGTTTTTATAAATTATACGGAGTTGGCTCCTTATGACAACAGGGGGTGGGTGTTTGCCAAAGACTGTAAATACTTCGATAGATTGCAGTTGGATTCGGCACAATACAACATCTCAAAACCCTCGTTTAATTCAAAGGCTTCTGATTATGCACCGGCTTTTTTTAAAGAAGGGCTGGTGTTTACCTCAAACCGAACATTAACATCTTTTGATATTAAAGATGGTTGGACCGGTGAATCTTTTCAAGACCTGTTTTATGTTGCCGAACTTAAAGATGGCTGGGACACCCCTGTTGTATTGGAAGGCAAAACCAATATTCCGGCTCATGAAGGTCCGGCAGTATTTAATGTTCACAATACCATCATGTATTTTAACCGTAGCGAACTAAAAAGCGAGTTAAAAAAAACAGGAACTTCCTTTTTAAAATTATATCAGGCCAAATGGGCCAATGGCCGTTGGCAGGATGTCGAAGCCTTGCCATTTAACAAAGAAGGTTATTCTATCGGACATCCTGCATTATCACCTAACGGGAAAACCCTGTATTTTACCGCCGATTTTCCGGGTGGTTTTGGAGGGAAAGACCTTTATATGAGCCAATACACACAAGGCAAATGGTCTGAACCGGAAAATCTGGGGCCAGAAATCAACACCAGAGGCGATGAAATGTTTCCAACTATTCAGGATGACGGCAGTTTGTTTTTCTCATCAGACGGATGGGGCGGATTAGGAGGAACGGATATATACATGGCCAACAAAGAAAACAACGCATGGGTTATAAAAAATCTGGGCTTCCCGTTAAATAGCTCCAAAGATGATTTTGGGCTTATTTTGACCAAAGATAAAAGAACGGGGTATTTCGCCTCCAACCGCGAGGGTAGCCTGAGCGATGACATTTATAAAGTAGAAATTAAACCCAAAAAAGCGGAGCAGTTGATTGAGAAACCGCCGGTTATATATATTGAAGATGAAGGTACACCCAAAACACCGATTAAACAGGTAAGTAATAGCGGTTCCGAAATTAATCCTGATGATGTGATATTAGTGTCTGACACTGCTGCTTTTGATGAGCAGGCTAATAACACGATTATATTAAAAGGCTTTTTGTTTAGCAAAATTTACAATGAACCGATGAACGGAAAAACCATCGTTCTGACAGACAAACTGCCTCTACCCAACAAACAAAAAGTCAGCAGAACAAATACCTCTGAAAACGGTTCGTTTCATTTTCTTTTGCAGCGGGATAAATTATACCAGATAGATGTGCTGAACAGCGACAATCTGGTCAATAATTCTATGGACATCACTACTGTCCATATAGATAAAGACAGCATTTATATGAACGTGATTGTTTGGTCTGATGAGATTGTACCTGTTCCAGTAAACAATGTAGTAGAATCGGACCCTGATACACTTTTGTACAATCCTCAGCCTATAGAAGACCAAGTATCTTACATTCCGGAACCGGCAACAGACAAAGAAACTTTAACTTTTAAAATTCAAATAGGTGCTTTTAAAAAGCCACTGTTGAAAACCAATTCTTTTCTGACTAAACTGCCCCACCCTTCACAGACAGAATTCTCACCAAACGGGCTAACGAGGTATGTCAGTGGTAATTTCGACAATCCGGTTGATGCCTTTACCTATTACAATCAACTGATTAAAATGAAATACCTCGACTCTTTTATTGTCGTTTATGTCAACAATGTCCGAACAACAAAAACGTATGAAGAAGTGCTTCAAAAATTGTTGACAAAATAAACAGTTCTTTTTTGATTTTTTGGATTGTTACAACTCACCTTTCAGACAAAGTTGCCCTATGGGGAAAAAACAAAAGAAGCTGAAGTAGAATATCTTTTGTTGAAGATACCGGAGTCCGGTAAAAATCTCAGAAAAAATTACAACCATTCATTTAAAACTAAAAGTCGTCTTCTTCTTCAACAGGGTTTACTTGCTGCGACCAACCGCAGATATACCATTCCTCTTCGTTTTGCCGGAACCAATAGGTTACTTTTTCCGGGGTTCCGTTTCTGATTTCCCTGACCTCTAACTGGACATCATTTGCCTGAAGGGGTGGAATAAAATCTATAGATTCGGCTTCTTCTTTAGTAATTGTTTTTTTGCCGGTAATCTGATAGGTATTAATTACCAACCCGCGCGGGGGGTAATATTCGGACGATGGGTCGTATAACAACGATCGCAACCTGTACACATCATGCTGCACCAAATATTCATAATAGGCTTTGAGCGTTTTTTCGGGCGAAAATACGGGTTCTTGCTGTTCTGAGTTGCCCTGACCGGTTGCGGTTTGGGCATCTGCTTTTCCGTCTTGCCGGCATGAAACCCATACAGACAACAGGAGGATACAGACCATCCAAAAACCGGTGCTTTTCAAACTTAATTTCATTTCAAACATTTTTATTGAAGCCGGGAGTGGTTTTAAAATTCAGACCATACATTTCAAACGTCTTATGTGGTGCAAAGGTTTTTACCTGATTTATTTTTTTAATGAAAATGCCGGAATTGTACCACACGATCAGCCTGTTTCAACTTTCTTGCTAAACACTTATTGTGAAAAAATCGAGATTGAGGTAAAAAATAGGGTTGACAATGACTTAAAGCAGGGGTGCAATAAGTCATTGCAGGGGTACTTTAACCTAAAGCAGGGGTGCAACAGGTCATTGCATAGGTATTTTAACTTAATGCAGGGGTGCAACAGGTTATTGCAGGGGTACTTTAACTTAAAGCAAAGGTGCAACAGGTCATTGCAGGGGCAAATTAACCTAATGCAGGGGTGCAACAAGTCATTGCAGAGGTACATGAACTTAAAGCAGGGGTGCAACAAGTCATTGCAGGGGCACAAAAAAGCGATGTGGAGGGACATCATGTCTTTGTGAAGGCAAAAAAAATCTGAAATTTTGGTAAACTCTGGGTTAAATGTGTTTTTATGTAAGTATAATTGACCAATCTGCCGTTGGTTTTTCGTTTTCCGGACATAAGTTCAGATTGGTTTTCTACTGTTTCCATATTTTATTTACTTTTACCTCAAACTTTTTTAAACCCTTTTTGCGTTTGTATATCCAAGCTCACCGGAAGCGCACAAAAACCTCATGTTTTAAACACTCCGTTTTTTTATGAATAAAATATTTTTTGTGATTAGCCTCATGGTTGGTTTTTTTATCGCCACCAATCTGATGAAAGCCCAACAACCGCAATGGATTCCACAGGGAATTAAAAGTACTACTGTTTTGGTCGAACGGTTCAGGTATCAGGATCCTAATATGGCATATAGCAATATTGACGAGATGTATGAAGATGAGAGAATAGACTTCCTGACCGAAGCCAACGAAAGTCTGGAACAAGACAACCAAAAATTAGAAGAGTTGTTTAAGGGATATCAGGGAAGCCTGATCACCATTCCTGCCGTAAAAATTGATGAAGTATATCCCGATATGAATGTTTACAGGTTTGTGTTAAAACGGGACTTGTTTTATGGCAGCAAAAAAATCATCAATCCAACGACCAATTCGATTGAAGATAAATCATATTTCGCCTATCGTTACTATTTTTACGACCGAATCAGCAAAACCAGTTATCCGGCCTATTATTTTTCAGGCGATACATGGACACAGCTAAAACGTTTGGTTTTTTGGCTCAACAAAGCAAATTGACAGCAATTGACAAATTTTAACACGAAAGTTCGGAAAAGTTACAATATACTTGCCGGACTTTTTGTTTTTAATTGGCTAACCCCTTTTAAACGTATGCGAGCAATTCTTTTGGTTACTATTTTATTGTATCTGCATCCTTATTTGGATGCACAAACGGTGGGGAATGACCAAAAAGCATTGTCTTTGGCAAAACAAGCTATAGAACTTGCCGACAAGCATAAGGCATATACTGATGCAATTCAGTTATTGGCACAGGCAAAAAAACTGGACCCTCAAAATCTCAACTTTGCTTATGAAACAGCCTATGTATATTATCAGCAAAAAAACTATGACCTTGTTATCAAGGAGTTAAAACCATTTGCCGGAGGGAAAAAAGCGCCCGATGCCCGTTTTTATCAGATGCTGGGCAATGCTTATGACCTTAACAAACAGCCGGATAAGGCTGTTTCAACTTATAAAGCAGGAATTAAGCGCTTTCCGGATGCGGGGCAACTGTATTTAGAATTAGGCGGCGCTGCCTATCAATCGGGTAATAACGATTTGGCAGTAGATTACTGGGAAATGGGTATTCAGAATGATCCTTCCTATTCTTCCAACTATTACTGGGCATCGAAACTATATTGCCTGTCTTCTGAAAAAATTTGGGGCATACTGTATGGCGAGTTGTTTTTAATGCTTGAGCCAAACACGGTACGGACGGTCGAAATCAGTTCCCTGCTGTTCAAAACGTACCAAAGTGCTGTTATGGTTAATCCAAATTCGAGCTGGCAAAACTGGGTTTGTTTCAGCGAACGCGCCCGGATGTACACCATGCTCGGCGCTGCTGAGCAAGGGGAGATAACTCCGTTTCAGGTAGCTATTGACGAAACAATGACCAACGCCCTGACTTCAGAAATGACAAACAAAAACATACAGGCTTTGTATCAATTGCGTGTCCGTTTTATTGAGAACTGGTCAACTGCTGCTTTCAAACACCAATATCCTAATCTGTTGTTTGATTGGTGGGAAAAGGTGAAAGACGCGGGGCATTTGGAAGCATATACCTATTGGGTCTTTAAAAGCGGGCAGCCCAATGAGTTTGAAGAATGGAAGAAAAACAACGAGTCAGCCTATCGGCGGTTTTTATTGTGGTATCAGGACTCCCCCTTAAAACTAAACCCAAATCAGCGTTTTTTCCGTTTGCAATACCTCTGATTGCATTAAAAATGCTTTTCTTTGTGCCAAACCTTATCAAGTCATGCAAAAAAGGTACTTTTAATACCGATTTTGATCACATGGCCATTCGGATGATTATCCGGACGATTTATGTTTTGCCGCAAGATTGATTTTTTGAGATTGGATAAAGAATAAACAATGTCGAGGTATCAGAACGAAGCCGTATGGCTTTATATATTTATCGGATTGTTTTTGCTGTTGTTGGGATATACTATTTACAACAAAGCTACGCTGTCAGATTATTCAATTAAGGGCACCAACAGACAAAATGGTGAAATCGGCAGTCAGGCTGCTGCAAAGATTGCAGACCTTGAACAGCTAAACGATAGCCTGAAACAGCGGATAGATATCTTGCAAAACACCCCTCAACCCATAGTCGGCGGGCATATTGAAGATGAAGGGCTACATTATGAAGTACAAATCGGGGCATTTAAATACTTTAACCTCAATCAATACCGGCAGGCTTTTGACCACCTGAAAAGCGAAGCTGCCGATAGCCTCGATAAATACACGCTTGCCAAATTCAGAACTTATGATGAATCGGTGAATTTTAAAAAAGACATACAGCATTTAGGCATTAAAGATGCGTTTATTGTACCCAAAATGGATGGCAAACGCATAGATATTAAACAAGCATTATTGGTCGAAAAGAAAAAATAATAGGTCGGTTGTTATCAGTAGAAAATATGAATTAATCAGCTTAAAACTCTTACATTATGGCTATTCCCAAACCCTTTAATTTTCAAAAGTGGATAGATGAAAACCGGCATTTGCTCAAACCACCGGTTGGAAACAAACAGGTATTTCATGCCAACGACGATTTTATAGTCATGGTAGTGGGCGGGCCCAACTCCCGAAAGGATTATCATTATGAAGAAGGCGAGGAGTTGTTTTTTCAGGTAGAAGGAGATATTACCGTAAAAATCATCGAAGACGGCAAGCCTGTTGATATCCATATCCGTGAGGGAGAAATGTTTTTGTTGCCCCCACGAGTTCCACATTCGCCCCGTCGTGGTCCCAACACGGTGGGCTTAGTCATTGAGCGCTATCGCAAACCGGGTGAAAAAGACGGATTCTTATGGTATTGTGAAAACTGCAGTGCAAAAATGCACGAGACCTATTTCGACCTAACCGATATTGAAACTCAGTTGCCCAAGGTGATGTCTGAGTTTTATGGCTCTGAAGAACTCCGCACCTGCAAAAGTTGTGGAACGGTGATGCAAAAGCCAAACTAAGACCGGTATTCAGGTAGAAAGGTTATCTAATATAGCGCATTAACCCCCACTTACCATTTAAAACGTTCGGATTAACCCATAAAAAAGCCATTCAATCCATTTATGTCTGATATTGACGTTTCCAAAAATCCAGGTTTGCCCCACTATTCCGATTTGGATGCCGAAGATGGGTTAAAAAGTTTTCGTTCCCTATTCTTTATTCCAAAAACCGCAAATGGGGAAGACGTAATTTATCTCTGTGGAAATTCTTTGGGCTTACAGCCAAAAACGGCGCAACAATATGTGGAACAAGAACTGGAAGATTGGCGAAGTTTAGGAGTAGAAGGGCATTTGAAAGCCAAAAACGCATGGTTTTACTACCATCATTTCCTTGCAGACAGTCTTGCCCGTTTAGTTGGTGCGTTGCCCCACGAAGTAGTGGCGATGAACACCCTAACGGTCAACCTGCATTTGCTCATGGCCAGTTTTTACCGCCCAACTACAAAACGATACAAAATCTTAATTGAATCGCCTGCTTTTCCATCCGACAAATATGCCGTAGTCAGCCAAGCACAATGGCATGGGCTGAATCCCAAAGATGCCATTATTGAAATAGCTCCACGAGCCGGCGAGCATTATTTGCAAACCGAAGACATTTTGAACACCATTGAGCAATTGGGCGATTCACTTGCTTTGGTATTGCTTGGAGGAGTAAATTACTACTCGGGTCAGTTTTTTGATATGCCCGCAATAACCCAAGCCGGCCACAAGGCCGGTGCGATGGTTGGCTTCGACCTTGCCCATGCAGCCGGAAATCTGCCGATGGAACTTCACGAATGGGAAGTAGATTTTGCAGCATGGTGTTCTTATAAATACCTCAATTCCGGCCCGGGTGGAGTGAGCGGTGTGTTTATTCACGAAAAACATGCTAACAATCCTGACACCCCCCGTCTGTCCGGTTGGTGGGGAAATGACGAAAAAACGAGGTTCGATATGCGCCCCGATTTTATGCCACAGTTGGGTGCTGCGGGTTGGCAATTAAGTAATGCACAGATATTGCCAATGGCAGTACTTCGGGCATCGCTCGAAATTTTCGACCAAGCCGGCATCCATAACCTTCGGCAAAAGAGTATCTTACTCACAGGCTATTTAGAGCAACTACTCCTAAAAATGAACAGCGAAGTGGGCAACAATCCGTTTAGCATCATTACACCTGAAGATATCCGCGAAAGAGGTTGCCAACTCTCCATCATGTTCAACGGCAATCAAGGTCGTGCCATTTTTGACCATCTAACCCAAGCCGGTGTGATTGCCGACTGGCGAAACCCAAATGTCATCAGAGTAGCACCCACTCCGCTTTACAACAAGTATGAAGATGCTTACCGCTTTGTCCAACTCCTGCAAAAAGCGTTAGAGGTTACTTCATAGCGTTACACCAAACGGGTAGGTTATTTCCGATACCGGTTTTATTTAAAATCGGATGAAAGACCCAAAGCGAAAGAGTTGTTTTGACTGAATTTGGAGAGAATTATCTGTGTTTGCTGTCATGGTAAAGAATTGCCTAAGAATTTCTAACTTTGCCTCATTCTTTACCTATCCATAAAGGTATAGCTTACGACATTTTTTGCAAAACCTTTTTTTTGCGATGCTTATTGCGCAAAAAAACCTACTTTTATAGGCTGAAATGCACTTGAACTTAAAAAAAACTAATGATGAGAAAATTTACACTTTTTTTTACCGTGCTGATATTCGCCACAATACAAGTGGCATTTGCCCAAAATGTAGTTACCCTACCGGTATCAGGGCAGGCACCAACCGAAACAGGTTGTGAAGGTACTATCCTCGATTCGGGCGGTTCGGGACAATACACAAACGGCATAGATGCTTTTGTGGTGATTGATCCGCCAGGCACCATACCTGTTCAGATTTCTTTTGCAGTGTTTAGCACGGAAGCATGTTGCGACTTCGTGGATTTATATGACGGTCCATCAACCGCCAGTCCACTTATAGGTACGTATGGTGGAATGGCACTGCCAAACGGGGGAAGCCCTATCGTTTCAACCGGCGGTTCGATGACCTTGCGTTTCAGAACCGACGGCTCTGTATTAGGTGATGGTTTTGTAGCCAACTGGATTGCCGGCGGCGGGGGAAGTGGAACCCCCTCTGCTTCATTTGTTGTTTCAGATTTAAATCCTCCTGCCAATTGGCCGGTCTATTTTATCAACAGCTCTACAGGTGCTTCTTCTTATAGCTGGGATTTTGGAGATGGCAACACTTCAACAGAAGACAATCCCGATCATCGCTATACTGCCCCCGGTACTTATACTATTGTGTTAACGGCTATCGGGTGTACCGGTGAAACCACCACCTACAGTGCAGAGATTCTGGTTCAGGAATTGGCCGGCGTTACGGTTGATCCTACCTCTTTTAATGTTACCCTTAACTATGGCGATTCAATTATTTATCCGCTCAATATTTCCAATATCGGCAGCGGGTCGCTCGTGTACAGTATCGAAGGGGCTCCTCTGCAATCGGCCAAAAAATTACAGGTGTTGTCCCTGATTAACGGTGCAGACCTCGCTCAGGAATATGCATTTACTTTGCAGGCCATTAACAATTATTATACAGACTATCAACTGACGGAAATCACTACTTACGTTGCTGCCGAACTGGAAGCAGCTTTGGAAGACAAAGATGTGCTCCTGATACCCGAGCAGGAAACCTGTAATGCAGCCGCCTTTACCGCATTTGCTCCTGTTTTGCAGGCATTTGCTGAAAACGGAGGTACTATTGTGATGAACGGCACCAATCAGGCAAGTTGTATCTTTAACACTGGGTTGTTTAGCGGAACTTATCAAAACTTTTACAGCGGACCGCTCAATCTTAGCCTTCCTGAAGACCCGCTTGTTGAAGGGGTAGCCAATCCCTATGAAGCCCTTTCAGTTACTTTTTACTATGATATCACCAATTCGGATGTAGTAAGAGTGGTTGAATACAACAATTATGATGTGGTTTGCTACCGCAACATTGGAGCCGGTAAGGCCATCCTTATCGGGCACGATTACAGATACAGCAACTCAAATATGCAGAAAATTCAGGCCAATGCTGTACAAAACGCAGCACAGGCTGCTCAAAGTCAGGGTTGGCTGTATATAAGTTCAAATGCAGGGCTTTTGGGCGGTGGTGAAAATGCTACCATTGATGTAGAGTTTAACGCAACCGATGTTTATGGAGGTACTTACTATCAAGACCTGATTATTTATACCAATGACCCTGATAATCCGGAGATTATTGTTCCATGTGTTATCACCATTGTAGGTACCCCGAGTTTTGCCCTTTCTTCGGCTAACTTTGACTTTGGAACCTTGATGCAGGGGTTGGTTGTACAACAAACGCTGACCATTAGCAATCCCGGAACAGATTCTCTGCACATAACCAATATTACCTCAAGCGACCCTGCATACACTGTGGACATCAACAACTTTTCGCTGTATGGGGGTGGTGCAGAACAACAGGTAGTCATCAGTTTTGCGCCTACCGATATTCAAACCTATAATGCGACATTGACCATCCAAACCAATATAGGCACCTTTTTTGTCGTAGTAACAGGAGTTGGGGTTGGTGCTCCGGTAACAACGGTAACACCACCTGCCATAAATGTTACAATTGATGCGGGCACTTCAACCACTGTTCCTTTGGTGATTGCCAATTCAGGGTTAGGCCCTCTTGATTACCAATTTGATACCTCAAATTTAGGAGTGGTGCTGCAAGTATTGGCCTATACCAATGGGGTTGATTTTACGACAGAGTATCCCAACACATTATCGGCTATCAACACCTATTATACAAACTACAACCTGACCGAAACCAATACAAGCAGTGCTGCAGAGTTGGCTACCCTGTTGCTGGACAAAGATGTTTTCTTAGTACCGGAAATTGAAACCTCAGCAGGAGTTCCTCCTTTTATTGATTTTGCACCGGTACTGCAAGCCTTTGTCAACAACGGAGGAATCGTCATTTTTGCCGGAACTTCCAGCGCATTACCCATCATTAATTCAGGATTGATGCCGGTTGAAGTAACCGGTTTTGATACCGGTACTGCAGTCAATGTTGATGACGATACTCACCCCATTACCCAAGGTATTTCTCCCAGTTTCCCACCATCGAACGGAACTTACCCTATTTTCTTTAGTGGCTCAGATGTGGTAACTTTGGTTTCTCAGCCCGTAGGCCCATTTGGTGGTGGCGGGTCAGTAGTGGCTTACACGCAAATTGGTTCCGGTTATGTGGTGTCTATTGCCTTTGACTACTTCAGTTCTGACGAAAATGCCAAAAGAATTATAGCCAACTCCCTGATATGGGCCGAAAGCCTGGCAGTAGTGCCTTGGTTAGACTATAATCCTACAGAAGGAAACGTAGGTTATCCGGACGAAACTACGATTGACGTTTTCTTAGACGCAACCAATTTGCTGGGCGGTACCTACCAAACCGAACTCATCATCAATACAAACGACCCGCTCAATCCTACGATTACAGTTCCGGTAACGCTGACGGTTATAGGAATACCTCAAATTGTAGTTTCAGACACAAACCTCGACTTCGGAAATGTTATTATTGGAAATAACAACGCCATAACCATCAATATTGATAACCCGGGCACCGATACTTTGTTTATTACAGACATTTCTTCATCGTTGCCGGAATTTGCAGCCAGTGCAGGCAGTATCATCATACCTCCGCTTCAAAACGCAAACCTGACGATTACTTACACACCTGCGAATATTCAAACCTATACAGGCACGGTTACATTGACCAATAATGTAACACCTATTACCATTGATGTTTCCGGTGTCGGCGTTGGCGCACCGATTACAACTTTGAATCCGACTTCTTTTAATGTTACGTTATTAGCAGGAAACTCCACCACTGAAACACTGAACATAGGCAATACCGGAGCCGGTCCCCTCGAATTTAACATTCCGGGAGCAGGAACCGCTGAAATACTGGCGCTTACCTATGGCATCAATTCCTTCAACTATACTACCCTGCAAAATTACTTAACCACTTATGTGTCGGATTATAACCTGACAGAAATAAATACGACCAACCCTGTTGCATTGACCAATGCCTTGGTCGGAAAGCAAGTATTGCTCATCCCGCAACAAGATGCGGCAATGGTAAATCCTACTGCCATTGCCAATTTAGGAACGGCAATGCATACATTTGCACAAAATGGCGGTTCGGTTGTGTTTGTAGGCAGCACCTGTAGCGTTTGTGTAACCACAGGCAGTATGTTTTCAGGGGCTTACTCCGGTCAGACCTTCACTAATATTCAGATTACCAACCCCACTCATCCGCTTGCTGCCGGACTACCTTCTTCATGGCTTATGCCATCTGCGGCCTTTACTTACGATTTTGTAGACTCAGATTTGGTACAAGTAGCATCAGCTCCCGGTTTCGGGCCAAATGTTGATGCCATTGCCGTGAGACCTATTGGTAGCGGTAAGGCCATCTATCTCGGAAACAACTTTTCGACTTCCGGCGATGCTACATTGGGAACCTTGATTGCCAATGCTATTGGTTATGCCAACGGTCAGTTACCTTCCTGGTTAACAGTTTCTCCAACAAGCGGCACCGTTCTGCCCGGCAACAATACCGACCTGTCATTAAACTTTGATGCAACCGGCATGTTGGCAGGCGATTATACCTTTGATTTACTCATCGCCACTAATCAACCCGGACAACCGGTCATGGTCGTAACCATAACCCTGACAGTTGAGGCCTTCCCGCAAGCTGCCTTTACCGTAGATAGCCAATTGAGTTGCGACGGCATAGTTCAGTTTACCGATGCTACTCTGAATAATCCCAGTTCATGGACCTGGGATTTTGGCGACGGAAACAGTTCAACCGTTCAAAACCCACTCCATACCTATACTGATAGCGGTGTTTATACTGTAAGTTTAGAGGCCTGCAATGCACTTGGTTGCAACTCTGCTACTTATACCGATTTTATCACAGTAGATTTCACATCAACTTATTGTGACACTATACCCATGCCTTCCGACAACAGTATCCTTCAGCTAACCGGATGCTACGGAGTTTTGCAGGACAGTGGAGGACCGGGCAATTACGCCAATAATCAAAACGGCACTGTAACGATAGCCCCCCCGGGAGCACTATCCATTACCCTGAACTTTAACTATATCCAGTTTGAAAACTGTTGCGACGGTTTACGTGTCTATGATGGTCCCAATACAAGTTCTCCACTCCTTGGCAACTTTAAAGGCCCGGCACTTCCAAACGGCGATGGTATCGTTACTTCAACCGGAGGCTCAATTACGCTACAGCAATATACCGATGGATCGGTGGTCAACACAGGTTTTGAGCTAAACTGGAGTTGTTTAATTATTGACGAAGCTCCTACTCCTGACTTTAGTTATGAAGTAACTGATGCCTGCCTTGGTATTGTTGACTTTACCGATTTGTCAATGAATTATCCCAGCGAATGGACCTGGGAATTTGGAGACGGCAGTGGTGCTTTATCTACCGATCAAAATCCGCAGCACTCTTATCAGCAAAGTGGCACCTATCAGGTTACTTTAGCTTCGTGCAATATTGCAGGATGTGATGCCATAACCATACCGGTAACTGTTAATGGTGTTTTGTTTGTAGATTTTTCGGTTCCCAACTTTGTTCAGATCAACTCGCCGGTAATGTTTAATGACAATACTGCTAATGCCACTTACTGGCAATGGAATTTTGGAAACGGACAAACAGCAGTAGGTAATATCGCAAATCCGGTAACTTTCTATCAGGCATTGGGCTTCTATACCGTAACACTTACCGTTACAGATGCAAATGGTTGTGTGCGTACCGGAACCCGCACATTGGAAGTCGTGAGCAATATTGGAATGGAAGGTGCCCTGAACAACAGTCTGTTAACGATTGCTCCCAATCCGACAACAGGGGTATTTAATGTTACCTATCCGTTTGCCGACTCCCGTCAAATTACTCTTCGTGTTTTTGATGCCGTTGGCAAAGAGGTATATTTCGACAAGCAAAATGCAACCGGAGGCTATCAACAAACGCTTCAGATGAACGACAAACCGCGCGGATTGTACTTCGTTACCCTTAGTTCGGGCAAAGACTTTATTTCTAAAAAAGTCATACTGCATTAGAACTCAGGTAGATAAACCTAAAATGCCCTGACGGTTGAAAATCTGTCAGGGCATTTTTTAAATTTTAGGTATTCATATATCAGACAGGCAATAGGAACACTTTTTTTTTCGTTAAACATCCTCAAAAACCTAAGTCCTAACAAATGTTAAACTTAGGAAAGTTTTAAAAGTCTGTTAATTTTACTCTTAAGAACAAAATTAATTCCGATATTTGCGGCGGGGTTTGCGCCCCAATACAAAAATTAACAAATAATTATCTCACTAAATTTAAGTAACAAATGAAAATGATCAAACAAACACGCTTTTTATCGGCGCTGGTCATGGTTTTCAGTATGGCCTTATTTTTGGCATCCTGTAACGAATGTGCAGATTTGGAATGTCAAAACGGAGGTGAAGGCAAAGAAGATGCCAATGGCAACTGCTTCTGCGACTGTCCCGCAGGATTTTCCGGAGACAATTGCGAAATTCAGGATTTGTGCTATAATGTACAATGCCCCACTAACGCAGAATGCGATCCGGAAGATGGAGAATGTTACTGCAACCCCGGTTATGAAGGTAGCGACTGCAGCGAGGAAATCCGCAGCAAATACTTCGCCAGCTATAGCGGTCAGGATGTTTGCCCTTCAGGTACCTATACTTACACTGCCAGCATTTTAACCTCTGCTCAGGGTGTAGAATACATGATTATCCAAGGTTTCGGCGGTTTTGGTAATGCTGCTCCCGATTGCCCGGCTAATCCGTTTAATATTGTCGCCAAAGTGGTCGATTCAGACAACTTCCTGGTTCAAGAACAAACCCCCGCTGCTTGCAACCTTCAAATCCGCAGTGGTGATGCAGCCGGTGCTGACAATTTGGGCTTCCGCGACAACGCTACCGGAATTATCACCCTAACTTATACCGTTTTATTTACCGATGTCAATCCGCCACAAGGTGAAACTTGTGATATGGTACTTACTCCGCTATAGTAGTTAGTGCTTATTACTTTGAAAAGGCGATGCTTGTTATGGGCATCGCCTTTTTTGTTTTAGATAAATCAGGAACCAAAGCCGGTCATCAACTATTGCTAAATAAGTATTACTGCATAAATAGTTTGTATTATTTTGTATTTTTGCGCCTATGGGACGAGTAAACACACCGATACTAAGTGAAACAGGTCGAAAAGAGTTAGAGACACTGTTTAAAAAATCAGATAACCATAGTTTGCGAAAACGCTGCCAGACAATTTTGTTAAAAGCTGAGGGTCGGCATTCAAAAGATGTAGGAAGCATAGTAGGCATGTGTCATGTGAGTGTGAACAGTTGGTTAAAACGGTATAAATCAGATGGGATAGCAGGCTTATACATCAAACCGGGGCGTGGCAAAAAGCCTCTTATTGATAAAAAATCGGATGAACATCTTATCTTGGAAGCCGTCAGTCAGCATCGCCAAAAAATTAGCTACCGCCAAGGCAGAATGGGAGGCTTCAAGTGGAAAAGAAGTAAGCAAGAGCACTTTTAAACGTTTTTTAAAAAGCTTGGGGACGATATAGACGTATAAGAAAGCGTTGCAAAGGAAAGCCTGATGAGCAAATTTATCAGTCGAAGAAATCGGACTTGCAAGAATTGGAGAAGTTGTCCAAAAAGGGCAGATAGACCTATTTTATGGCGATGAAAGCAGGGTTAGTAGCGAGGGATATGTCCCCTACGGCTGGCAATTCCCCGATGAGAAAGTGGCTGTATATACAGAAAAAGGGTACAAAGTCAATATATTTGGCTTGATTAGCAGAACAAATCAATGCTATTGGGAAACCACCCAACAGAATATAGATGCCAAGTTTATTGTCAATCATTTGGATAAATTATCGCTTAACATCAGAAAACATACCGTTGTTGTCTTGGATAATTCCAGTGTCCACCAATCTAAATTATTGAACCTCTTACTGCCTATTTGGCAAAACAGAGGCTTGTTTGTCTTTTTTCTGCCCACTTACTCGCCGCATTTGAACATCGCCGAAACGATGTGGAGAAAGTTAAAGTGTGAGTGGCTTGTTCCAGAAGATTACCTCGAAAAAGATAGCCTCCTTTATGCTGTCAATCGTTGTATGGCTAATATAGGCAATCATCTCAAAATCAATTTTAGCCCTTTTAATGCAAACTAAATATGGTCAAGTACTTAACTGGATTTAGATTTTATTATTGAAGAGGGCGAATGTTTAGATTTCACTATCTTTACCACACAATATTTATCTAAATTGACATAATACAACTCAAGGATGACAGGAGCAAAAGAAACATGGTTTGAAATCTGGTTCAATTCACCTTATTACCACCTGCTATACCAACACAGAGACGACACGGAAGCACAACATCTCATTGACAGGCTGTCCGATTATTTGCAAATCCCCCCCGAATCAACTATCCTCGATTTAGCCTGCGGAAAAGGCCGTCATGCAAGATACTTAGCTCAAAAAGGATTTGAGGTTTCCGGAATTGACCTTTCCCCTGAAAGTATTGCACAGGCAAAACAGTTTGAATCAGAAAACCTTCGGTTTTATATTCATGATATGCGGGAGGTATTTCATCCCGATTATTTTCACTATATCTTTAACTTTTTTACCAGTTTCGGTTACTTCGAAAATATTGACGATAATTATCAATGTCTGAATGCCATATTCCACCAATTGAAAAACAAGGGATATTTAGTGCTTGATTTTTTTAACACTAATAGGGTGATTGCCAAGTTAGTCGCTTACGAAGAAAAAGAAGTCGAAGGAGTTCGCTTTTTCATCACACGGCGAGCAACAGCTAATCATATCATCAAAACGATTTCGGTTATAGATGAGTCTAATCAGTTTAGAGCAACCTTTGTTGAGCGGGTTCAGGCACTTACATTGTCCTGGTTCGAAAAAGCCCTAACAAGTACGGGTTTTACTCTCACCCAAACATGGGGTAATTACGAGTTAGACCCTTATTCTCCCCAGGATTCTGAAAGATTGATTTTGTTGGCGCAAAAAGGGTAAGTAAATCCGAATAAGCTGTCTAATCCCGATTATTGAATATAAAAGAGCAGGGTATCTGTTTCTTTCGTTTTCCAGATAAATTTGAAAACCAATAAAAAAGGTAATTTTGCCCAACAAAGCATAAGTTTTATGGACGAAGTTTTTTTGAGAAAGCTGCAAATAACCAATTTCAAGTGTTTTCAAAATTTGAATTTTGAACTTGAAAGCGGAATGAATATAGTTTATGGGTTAAACGCATCTGGGAAAACTGCCATTTTGGAGGCAATTTCGATAGCGGCAGGAAGTTTCTTTATGAAGTTGTCTGAAGTTGAAAAAAGGGATATAGAAAAAACGGATATTCGGCTGTTTGCCACAAGTAATTCCCGCTTGCCCGAATATCAGGTGCCGGTTGAGATAGAAGCAACCGGATATGTAATGAAGCAACTAATTTCGTGGAAGAGAACATTAAATACCATCGAAGGTGGAATTACATCAATTTTTGCCAAAGAAATGGCCGATCTATCTTCAAAAGCAGCGAGCATTGTACAACATGGTGAAAATACCGATTTACCTGTGATTGCCTATTTTTCTACACAACGCTTGTTTGTACCTCGACGTGAAAGCGAAAAAAAACCAATCGGCCGCCTTAGTGCATATTATAACGCCCTTAATGCTACGAACATAAAGAAGCACATACAACTGTGGTTTAAAGATGCTGAGTTTGAACAGTACCAAATGCGGCAGACAAATCCCGATTACACCAATTCCACTCTTGAAGGGTTAAAAAAGCTATTATTGCAAAATTTTACGGAGTGGCAAAACATCTATTACTATGAACCGGAAACAGACAGCAGGCTCGATAAAGGGTTGTTTTTCCAACTCAAAAACGGTGATATAATACCCGAAAAATTATTGAGCGACGGATATAGAAATTTCTTGTGGCTAATTTTGGAAATAGCATGGCGCTGTTATACAATCAACCCGTTTTTGAAAGAGGATGCCCCGAAAAAAACTAAAGGCATTATACTAATAGACGAAATAGATTTGCATTTACATCCCAAATGGCAACAGAAAATTGCAGATGTCTTAACCGAGAATTTCCCCAATTTACAGTTTGTCGTAACTACTCACAGCCCCATTGTACTAAGTTCGCAAAAAGCAAATGTATTCTTATTGAATGAGTACAAATTAAAGCGATGTGGCAGTTTCTTCGGGATGAAGCCTTCTTATGTTTTGGAGGTTTTTATGGGTTTAAACGAACGCCTCCCGAACCATTTATCGGAAATTAACCGGTATTTTCAACTTATAAATGATGGCCTCGGTAAATCTGATGAAGCATTGCGTATCCGTAAAAAATTATCAGACGAAATTCCAAAAGGAGACCCTTTGTTTTCAGAAGCCGATGCGCTGATAGAATTTTTGGCATTATAATCCTACCAAATGATTTACATTAGCAAACAGCTTCAAACTCCCGAATCGTTTGTTGAGGCTATGGCCGATATTACTTCCTTCGCTGAGTTGCAGGGCAAACCGAGAGAACGAATAATCGGTCTTCTGCTTGAGGAACAAGGAGGTTTGTGTGTCTATTGCGAGCGCGCTTATATGAAAGTTGGCGGAGAAAGAGTCTTTACGGCAACCATAGAACATTTTCTACCGCAAAGCATTTTCCCGCAATTAGAATTGAGCTATTTCAATCTGTTTGTTGTCTGCAACACTTGCAACAATGCCAAATCCAATCACATAATACCTCCTTATATTTTTGATACGAGGTTTAAACCGTTTGGGCTTAAAAAGAACGACAAAGGTATAAATCCGGTTTATGAGTTGAAAGACGGAAAATGCTTTATTGCTGTGCCAATGGCTAAATCTTATGGCGATAGCCCTGCTCATTACAGCGCTTATTTGTTACAAAATACATTTGACCTGTTGAGATTAAACAGATATTTGCCTGATGATAAAGATATTTCGGACAAAGGTTCTCTTATCCACCAAAGAGCAGCTATTTGGAAAGAATTGCAATACCAATTCAATGGGCTTTCTAATCAGAGACTAACCGAAAAATACGAAGCCTTGAAAGAGAAAAGCCCCCCATATCCCGAATTTATCGGATTGTTGGCATTTTTATTTGAAAAGGTAATGCTAAAACGCAATATCCACATAACGGAACAGCCTGTTACGTAATTTTCACCACTTAAAACCTCGGACAGTTAATGGCCCCCTGACGGACAGACCTTACCCTGCCGGTATAGACAAATGTGATTTCCGGTCCACCTCTTCCGTTATTTGCCGTGGTCAGATCAGTAAACAAGGTAATGTCGTAGCTAACCCCGAGACTGAAGTTTTCGTAGTCCACTTTGCCTGCAACAACCAGGGCATTCAGTCCCGCAGCCCGATTGATATCTCTGGAAGTACGCAACCATACTCCGATATTAAAAGCCTTATCCAACCCGGATTGTCTGTTGGTTGAAAATATATATCGGGCAAAACTGCCGACATCTAATTTAAACAAGGGTCCTTGTTGAATATAAAATGCTGTGGGCAATACGTCCCATTTTGCCGCTACCGGAAAACTGCCACCGACTTGTGCCGAAACTTTATTTTTAAAACGGTCTTCCGCTTCGCTTACACTTATATCAGGCTTATTGAGATGATACATGCCGAAACCGGCAAAAATGTTTTTTCGGGAACTGACAGCGCGGTAGAATACAGCCCCTGCTCCGAGGTGAAGCCGTGTGCGGTTTTGTGCTTCAATAATATCAGAGGTAGGCAGATTTGGATTAAAACCTGAACCGTCAGACTGGTCTCCAAACCGCGCATTATTCAGGTCAAAATTGCGTTGATTTATCCCACCTTGCACCCCTAAGGAAAGGTATGTTTCGGTAGCAAGGGCTAAATTATAAGCCAATGAAGCATCCACATAGTTTGTATTCCAGTTCAGGTCGCCTGCCCGGTCATTATACAGTACCAATCCGGCAGCAAACCGGTCTTTTTCAAACAAACCGGGGAAAGCCATATCGGCGGAAATACTCATTGTTCTGAAAGAAACACCCGGCATAATTGCAGCCCATTGATTTCGGTATATCGCTGCAATTCGCACATCTCCGTTCATCAAACCCGTCATACCAGGATTTATGAGCAATGGTGTCGCATAATTTTGAGAAAAATGAATGTCCTGTGCTTGTAGTTTTTTGTTAAAACTAAATGCCAAAGCGAGCAGGAGTATCAGATATGGTTTGTATATGGTTCGTAACATGATGTTTTCTTTAAGGATTTGCCAAAGTTGATGAAGCATAAAGAAGGGTGCAGGTACAAAACGATGTTGCGGTTAGTGTACTAAGGTGATGTTGCCGCTGAAAAGTTTGGTTTGATTGTCAAAATAGGTGACTAATAGCGTATAGACAAAAACACCGGAATTGAGCATTTCCCCGTTTACCGTTCCATCCCATTCTTCAGAAATATCAGTGGAAAAAAACACCTTCCCACCCCACCGGTCATAAATGTTTAATTCTATAGCCGCAATCCCCACTCCTGTAATGACTAACTTGTCGTTTCGTCCGTCTCCGTTGGGCGTAAATATGTTCGGAACAAACACATTCCGGTCATCAATCACTGTGATTGTAACTTCATCCGAACCGGTACAGCCGTTGTTGTCCCCAGCAATCACCGTGTATGATGTGGTCTGTTGAGGAGCAGCAACCGGGCTTTCACAATCCGAACAACTTAAAGAAGCTGCATTTAACCATGTAAAAGTGCTGATATTGCCGGTTGAACTTGTGGCTGAAGTCTGTAATGTTACTTCGCTGCCTCGGGTGATAATCTGATCGGAAATGGTCGAAACTTCAACACTTCCAATATCTGTGGTTTGGGTAAGGGGGGGTATCGTACAAGGTAAACCTGAAATTTGAAGGGTGATATCCTGAGTGCCGGCTGAATTCCACTGAACTGCGATGGTATTGCCATTGTCAGAAACGATATTGCCGTTTGTTACTGTCCAGTTCAGAATTGCCCCTGTAGGCAAACTTGCACCATCATAGACAATTGTGTCATTTATTCCTAAGCATCCTCCTGCATTCAGGTGTGAAAATGAAATATTCACCATAGCTGCTTGTATCGTTTTATCAACTGTCTGATTGAGGCATGGAACATTAGTGATATTCAGACTGATGTCTTTGCTGCCTTGCGTAGGCCAATTGACGATCATGGTATCGCCGCCATTGTAAGTGATGATAGCATCCGCAAGTGTCCAGTTATAGACCGGATTAAAGGCTGCCGGTATTGGTGTGCCGGTATATACGAGCGTATCGGTATTAGTAGTATTGCAAATACTGCTAAGAGAAACAAAGTCAGGGATTATGTTTACATCCACCACTTCCACAGTTACCGTCAGTGAATTGGAGCAGATTCCCGAGAAATCGGTATAAGAATGAGTGATTTGGTGAAATCCCGGTCCGGCCAAGGCAGGGTCGAAGGTATTAAGTCCGGTAACACCCGTACCGGAAAAATCACTATCTCCCGGGGCGAAGTTTGTGGCTATCAGCAAAGATGGGGCATCGGTAAGGCAATATTGCGCCTGCCATCCGGTAAAATCCATGTTCGGGGTGGGTAAAACATTCAGGGTAATTTCGTCTGAACTGACACATCCGTTTGCAGGATCTATATAATTGTATTGAATTTGGTGAATACCGGCACCCCATATTAAAGGGTCGAAAACATTGGTCGAAACGGTGCCATTGATTAAAAAAGAGGCACCCGGAATTGCCCCTAAATTTCCTGTCAGGTTAACCGGGCTGCTGTTCTGACATAAAAAAGGATTGGACGGCTCAAGGATCTGTGCAGTTTGTCCGGGAGCACTGACAATGACAATCTGCGTACAGCTTCCGCCCGTAGGGGTATTATATGTAACCGGATAAGACCCGGGAGTGATTGGGCTAAAGGTTGTTCCAATGACTCCGGCAGTAGGAGAGAAGTTGCCCCCCGGAGGTGTTCCTGCCAATTGCAAGGGCAATTGAGCAGTACAAATAAAAAAGGGTGGGTTTTGCCCGCCAAGCGTCATGCTGCATTGTCCGAAGCAGATATGGGTTATCAGAGATGCTGCAATTAAGAGCGCTATTTTTTTCATGAATATAAGGGTGATTACAAGTGAAAACAACCGTAACCCATAGAATAGCTTGACTATCAGTTTTTATATTCCATAGATGGTTTTGAAACGGCAATGCTTTAAAGATAAAGGTTTGTTGCAGGTGAACTTTGGATGTAAGGAAGAATAAGCAAATTTCATACCCAAAATTAAACCCTGCGGTGCAAAAAATGATGCTTTTTAGTATGTACAAATAATATGTTACTGAATTATGACAAAGAGAGGGCTCAAATTCCGATAATTGAAATTTGTTTGAAAATAAAACCTTTAAAATCAGGTTACTGGTCATCATTGTCAGATGCCGGAGAGTTCAGATGTTGAGCCATGGCATCAAGCTGATGGTAGAAGTCTTCCCCATATTTGCGTACAAGCGGCTCTTTTAAAAACACATATACAGGCACTTTCAGTTTTTTACCTAATTTACAGGCAGCCTTGCAAATACTCCAACGTTCATAGTTGACGGCTTCATAATCATTGTTGAATTTACTAATTCGTATGGGGTAAAGGTGGCAGGAAATTGGTTTTGGAAAATCAATCACCCCTGCCTCAAAAGCTTTCTGTATTCCGCAAAGTGCTACGCCGGCCTGATCATATACCACATAAGCGCAAGCAGCCCCGTGAATTAAGGTGGTGGTAAAACCCAATTCTTCATCGTGAACATAAAGTCCTTCGCGGGCAATTGCAGCCTTTCCTTCATCGGTCAAAAACGGCTCAACCAACGGGTAAATGTCTTCCAAAATTCCAAGTTCTTCATCCTCTAATTTTGCGCCGGCATCGCCTTTAACACAACAATCGCCCTTACAAACATTGAGATTGCAAACAAATTGCTCTTTCACGACCTCATCACTGATGATCGTATTTCCGATAATAAGCATTTCAATTTTATATTGGTAAGTATAAATACGGTACAAAGATAAGCCAATTGTCGGAATAGACAGGCCAAACCAATTTCCGGACATCCGGACTAAGCCCAAACCTGAGTGCCTTCCGAACAATTGGCGCAAATATCTATTTCTTTGCGGGATTTTAAAACAGAACGTCTGAACCGTACATAGGCTTCACTCTGCCAGATTTCTGCAAAAGTTTGTTGTTTCAGGTCGCCGAGCTGATGATGTGCATCTTTATCAAAACAACAGGGGACAATGCGTCCATCCCAGGTGATGACACAAGAGTGCCAAAGTTTCCAGCAATGGTTGAGAAGTTTGTTTTTGATGGTATAGGTGCCATCGGGCAGTTTTTGATAACGAGAATATTTCTCAATAGTTGGAATTAGCGGGTTACCCTGTTCGTAATCGTAAACCTGGGCAGTTTTTAATTTAACCTCATCCACCCCAATCTCTTTAGCCATCCTCTGTACTTCGGCTATTTCATGTTCGTTTGGGCGAACTACCAGAAATTGAAAAATTATATGCGGGGTCGAAGATTTAAGGGCTTGTTTGCTGTCCACCAAGTTTTTGGCACCTTGTAAAACCTTTTCTAATTTTCCTCCAATCCGGTAAGATTCATAGGTTTCCTGTGTTGCCCCGTCAATGGAAATAATGATGCGGCTTAAACCGGATTCCACAGTCCGGCGGGCATTTTCAGCGTTAAGAAAATGTGCGTTTGTTGAGGTTACAGTATAAAGCCCTTTTTTAGAGGCATAGCTCACCATTTCCAGAAAATCGGGGTTCAAATAAGGTTCGCCCTGAAAATAAAAATACAGGTAAATCAAGGTATCGCCCAATTCATCTAACATAGAACGGAAAAAGTCTTTGTGCAACATACCGGTAGGACGGGTAAAAGAGCGAAGCCCGCTCGGACATTCCGGACATCTCAGGTTACAGGAGGTGGTCGGTTCTATAGAAATATTAAATGGCAGTCCCCATTGATAGGGTTTACCCGTTAATTTTGAAAAATAATAGGAAGATAATATTTTTACCAAATTCCAGATCCGCCTGAGAGTCAGAGTATTGATAAACTGTCGTATATCGGTGATTGAGTTTCCGTCCATCTTGTTAACAAAAAAATCAGGTTTTCTAAGTCAGTCAGGTACAAAAGTAATAGAAAAGCCCTTGCCGGACTACAATATTTGTAATTTACACGCAAAAACTAAATGCTATATTATCGGGCAACTTACCCTGACCTTAACTTTTTTATAAGGAAATTGAAGTACCCTAACATCACAGTAAGTTTAATTCAATCTTGATAATCAGAAATCTATGAATTCATTCAGGCTTTTCGGAATCATAGGCATTGTTGCAGCTATGTTAGGGATAACCGCTGATTTGCTGCTGTTATATGTTCCTAATGGAGGTTATGAAAAATGGGATTATCAGTTTTTTACCCAAATTTCTCCGGAAAGAATCTATTGGGGTCATTTGATAGGAGTGTTGTGTATCCCATTTGAACTTGCAGGTTTTTGGCAAGTTTATAAATCCCTTGAACCTGCAGGCAGGAAATGGGTGATTCCGGTTTTGCTTCCCATAGTGGTGGTAACAATCTGGGGGGTTGCCTATCATGCCATGCTGGCCGGGTTGGCTGCTTATATGCGGTTACAGGCCAATGCTGCCTTACCTCTTGAATTGTCCCTTTCTACCTTTCAACATCTGAAAGCAACCATCGAACCATTAGGTTATTTGTTGTTTTTTCTGTTTGTTTATATCTCTGTAGGGCTTTTTTACCTAATTCGTTTCAAAAACACATACTACCCAAGATGGACGGCATGGGTAAACCCCCTGTTGATTTATATCGCCGCAGTTGGGTTATATCTTTTATTTCCTCAGCATATAGGGAGTATGGCTATTGTTGCAGGTTTTAACTTATCTATCTTCATCGTACTTAGTACTTCCACAATTGTACTTTGGAAACGTTGAACTCTTTCGGACTTTTGCCGTTATTTGTAACTTGTTTTAAAGAGTGTTTGTATCTTTACACAACCTCCCGTTTTTTAGTCCAGATATATTAATGTGTCAGGTAAACTTCATTTTATATACTCTGACAAACTACCTGATTTAAATACTCGGATCTTCAACAATTACACAACAGACCTCTTGATAGTAGAACAAAACATAGAAAGGCTCAACTACCTGCTGAACTTATACAGACTGTCAGCTGATGAGTTATTGAAGCTAATCAATGCAGGACTGAAAAAGCCTTTAACCCAAACCGATATTTTTAAAAAAGAAATTAGTTTGAGTTACCTTAGGCGCGTTGACAAAGTATTTAACAAAGGACTCCATTTCTATTTAAACCCGAAGCATCCCGAAATTCATCAAGACGCAAGTATTTTTTTCAGAAAGCCTGTGTTTGGAACGGATTTGAATATAGGGGCTAAAAAAATTGTAAACCGGTTTGAAGAATATAAAATTGAACTCTCGGCTATCGCAAAATTAGCTAAACTTAAAACGGAAAGAATATTGCCTGTATTCGGCATTTACCAAAACCCGCAAGAAGTCGCCAACCGGTTACGGACAGACCTGTATCCCGACTTCCATCCTGCTCCTAAAGCGTTTTTAAATGCGCTAATCGGCAAACTTGCAAACTATAATATTCTGGTTTTTGAGTTTGTCGAAACTTGGAACAAAAAGGAAAAGGCAAACATAGATGGGTTCTTTCTAAATCCAAACGTCATCGTTCTGAAAAGACAGCAAACTTCTTTCAGAAGAGAGATATTCACCCTAATTCACGAATTAGGACACTATTTGTTGAAAGAAGAAGAAGTCGAACAACTCAATGTGCTGAATTTGGCAAGTTCAAAACTTTCTGCTATTGAAAAATGGTGTAACGATTTCGCATACTATTTTCTGGCAGGTAGTTTCGATAAGGTAATTGAAGATATTGATAATGCAGACAGTACCAATGACTACTGCCTTGATAAAATAGAACAGATATCAAAAGAAACGCACCTAAGCGAAATAGCATTATTAACCAGATTGCTTTTCAGAAAAAAAATTTCGCAGGCAAATTACAATAAAATAAAGGCCGCCAAAGACGAAGAATACCGGTCGCGCCAAGAAGCAGTAACCAAACAAAAGGAAGCCGATAAACTTGAAGGAATTAAAACAGGCGGTTCTACCCCTAAACCTATCATTTCGCCACTTCTTGTATCAACCATACAGTCAGCTTTTTACGAAGGAATTATCAATGAATATGATTTTTGTAAGGCTTTGAATATATCGCCCGATAAAATGGAAAAGTATATACAGTGAAAGTGGTCATTGATACAAACTCGCTATTGTCGTTGGTTCGTTACTACCTGCCATTCGATAAAAAAAAGATTCTGTTTGGCTTCTTTAAGCAGAAAATTGAGAAAAATGAGATTATAATCATTGATAAAGTTCTTGAAGAGTGTGCCTACATCGCCCAAGGCGTTGTTATTAAGACTCTTGCTTATCTGCAAGACAAGACATTTTTAAAATCATCGTCGGTCCCATATAAAACAGACACGCTGTTAGCCCCTTCACCGGCAAAATTCATACGACAAGTTGAAAACCAGTTTGTGAACGGAACCATAAGAAAATTGCGCAACCTGACTGATGCAGAATTTGAAAACCAAATGAACGTTTTTTTGAACGGAGCCGACATCAAGCAAATCATCCTTTGTCTGAATTTGAATAAGGGCAACCAAGATGTTGTCTTGGTAACAGAAGAAACCGATGCCGGCAATGACAACAAACTATTTAAAAAAATTCCCGCTATCTGCAAAGAATTGAACATAAATACCTTGACCCTGCCCGAACTATTATTAAAATATTACGATATTGGCATGGAATTTAGATGGCAATAATTGTACTACAAGCCAATATTAATCAGCGCTATATATAGCTCAATTTAGATTTCCTCACAAACAAAATACATTATAATCCTTAATTTCTCTTTAAAAAAAAATGTATTTACAATAAAACCACAAAAAACATAGCTTTATGTCAAATGATCCTAATTTATTAAAGTTAAATAATAGTTTAGCTCGAGAGTTTTCAAGAATTTATTCGGAATTTAAAAAAATACCAAGCGGGTCTTCAGTTTTAATGGAACATAATAATAAAGACCTGTATATATTCGTAGGAACTCATTTGAAAGCAAAATCAAATGAATATCGTATTGCTCTTTTTTCAAAAGAAGAGAGAACAATACAAAAGCTTGAGAGTAAGTATAATATTCTTCCCAAATTTAATAATATAAAAATTTATAAAGGTTTTATTGCTATTTCTCAAAAGTGGTATGATGGTGATATCCTTAATATAGTACAAACTCAATCTGTTTTAGAAGCCGAAACTACTATTTTAAAAAAATTCAATGAAGAATGGGAAAACTTACTTTACGAAATACTCAAAACTTTGTAAACAAAAAATTGATAGTGAAACATTAAATTTTCCTTTCCCTATGCCCCAAACCAACAACACCCCCCATTTCCCCCTTTCCGCCCCGCGCGGCAACAAACTATCCTGCAAAGGCTGGGTACAGGAAGCCGCTTTGCGTATGTTGCTCAACAATTTAGACCCGCAGGTTGCCGAAAAACCAGAAGACTTGGTGGTTTATGGCGGACGCGGGAAAGCCGCCCGGAACTGGGAAGCATTTGACCTCATTGTCAAAGCACTCAGAGATTTGAACGAAGATGAAACCCTGCTCATTCAGTCCGGAAAACCTGTTGCGATTTTGCCTACTCATAAAGATGCCCCCCGCGTGCTGATTGCCAACTCTAATTTGGTGGGCAAATGGGCTACCTGGGAACATTTTAACGAGTTAGAGCAAAAAGGGCTGATGATGTACGGTCAAATGACTGCCGGTTCGTGGATATACATCGGCACGCAGGGCATTGTTCAGGGAACTTATGAGACTTACCGCAGTTTGGCCGACCTGCATTTTAACGGTTCGCTCAAAGGAACGGTGAACGTGACGGCAGGTCTTGGCGGAATGGGAGGAGCACAACCTTTGGCGATTACCATGAACGAAGGGGTTGCATTGGTCGCCGAAGTGGAGGAGTGGCGAATTGATAAGCGTATCGAAACCCGTTATTTAGACCAAAAAGCAATAGATATTGATTCGGCTATTGATATGGCTATGTCTGCAGCTCAACAAGGTGAAGCAATTTCAATCGGTGTGCTGTGCAATGCGGTAGAGCTTCTCCAACGATTATTAGACAGGGGTATTACCCCACACACCCTAACTGATCAGACATCGGCACATGACGATATTAGTTATATTCCTGAAGGTGTCAGCGGCGCTCAAATCCAACTGCTTCGTGAGCAAAATCCTGACGAATACAGAAGCCGCTCTTTAGACACTATGGCAAAACATGTGCGCCAGATGCTTGCTCTTCAAGCCCGGGGTGCTATTACTTTCGACTATGGCAATAACCTGCGCGGACAAGCTAAAGACAAACGCGGTGTTGAAAATGCCTTCGATTTTCCGGGATTTGTTCCTGCGTATATCCGACCTTTATTTTGTAAAGGTTCCGGACCATTTAGATTTGTCGCCCTTTCGGGGAACGAACAAGATATTTACACCTGCGATCAAACCTTATTAGATCTGTTTCCGGAAGACAAGGGGTTAGTGCGCTGGATAAAAATGGCGCAACAAAAAATCGCATTTCAGGGTCTGCCCGCCCGGATTTGCTGGCTGCCGATGGGTGCGCGTCAAAAAGCAGCCCTCGCTTTTAATGAATTAGTGCGCTCCGGAAAGGTTAGTGCGCCCATAGTTATTGGACGCGACCATTTAGATACCGGCTCTGTAGCATCTCCTAACCGCGAAACAGAAGCCATGTTGGATGGCTCAGATGCCGTTGCCGACTGGCCGGTATTAAATGCTCTGATTAATACTGCCGGCGGAGCAAGCTGGGTATCTTTTCACCACGGTGGTGGAGTGGGAATGGGCTATTCACTACATGCCGGAATGGTGATTGTGGCAGATGGTACAGAAGATGCCGCTGCACGCCTCGCAAGAGTACTGAACAACGACCCGGCTATGGGAGTTATCCGTCATGCTGATGCCGGCTATGATATAGCCAAAGATACGGCCCGCCAATATCGTTTGGATATTAAAGAGCGGTTGAAATAAAAAATGTCCTTTTGTCAACGCCACTTTTCAGCTTATCCAGAAACTTAAAATGGAAAGATTTTTACAACTCTATCCTGCTTTGTACTTTCATATACAAATCATTGATGAGTTTCATTAAAAATATCCGATTTTTAAAAATTTTCCTTACCTTCGCAGTCCTTTTTAAAAACTAACCATCCAGAAAAAATAAATCGGTTTATTTTTGTTTGAAAGATAAATTTCCTGCAAAAGTATCTAAATTAGTAAATTCATTTAAAACAGAGCCATTCTACGGTTTGAACAACGACCGGCAGCGCCTCACAAAGAGGATGGTTCTCTAAAAAATAATTGTTGTAGTTACAACCGGCAAAATATGAGTACAGTTGTTGCAGAAGATAAGTTAATTAAGGCCTTAAAAGAATATTTTGGTTTTACAGGCTTTAAAGACAATCAGGATGCTATCATAAAAAGCACATTAGACAAGAATGACACATTAGTAATTATGCCAACCGGAGGGGGCAAATCACTTTGCTATCAACTCCCCGCTATCTTGAGCGAAGGCACGGCACTGATCATTTCTCCATTAATCGCCTTGATGAAAAATCAGGTTGATTTGATGCGCGGATACAGCAGTAACGACAGCATTGCCCATTTTTTAAACTCTTCTCTAAGCCGTACTGAGATTAAGAAGGTGAAGGAAGATTTGACAAACGGGATTACCAAAATGCTTTACGTTGCACCCGAAACGCTGACTAAACAAGAAACCATTGACTTTTTTAAATCTATCAAAATTTCTTTTGTCGCTGTTGACGAAGCACACTGTATTTCGGAATGGGGGCATGATTTCAGACCTGAATACCGAAGAATCAGGAAAATGGTGGATGCCATTGATATGAATGTGCCCATTATGGCTTTGACCGCCACAGCTACGCCAAAAGTCAGGGATGACATCATTAAAAACCTTCAGTTGCGCTCGCCACATATTTTCAGTTCTTCTTTTAACCGTCCCAATCTATATTATGAAGTAAGGGCAAAAGGAAAACGCGATGAAGTTGTCAGACAAATCACCAAGTTTATTAAAGAAAATCATGGAAAATCGGGCATAATTTATTGTCTGAACCGAAAAACTACCGAAGAGATAGCGCAGGTATTGAACGCAAACGGAATTAAAGCCGCCCCTTATCACGCAGGACTTGAAGCCCATGTGCGTTCAAATTGTCAGGATCAGTTTTTGATGGAAGAAATTCATGTTATTGTAGCTACAATTGCGTTTGGAATGGGCATTGATAAGCCCGATGTGCGGTTTGTTATTCATTACAACATGCCTAAAAGTCTTGAAAACTATTATCAGGAAACAGGAAGAGCCGGAAGGGATGGCATGGAAGGCAAATGTATCGGCTTTTTTTCCTATGACGATATGACCAAATTAGAAAAATTCATGCGCGACAAAACGGTTGCCGAGCGTGAAGTAGGAGGTCAACACTTGTCGGAGGTGATTAATTACAGTGAGGCTGCTGCTTGCCGGCGACAGTTTTTATTGCACTATTTTGGAGAAGACTACGAAGAAGGAAAATGTGGAAAAGGATGCGACAACTGCAATCAGCCAAAAGATCGAATGGAGGTAAGCGACAGCATCATTCACGTACTTAATGCCGTAATTGAACTTCAGGAAAACTTTGACAGCAAATATATCCTCAAATTCCTGATGGGAAAAAGATCGCAGGAACTACTCGACTTTAAGCATGACCATCTGAAACATTTTGGCATCGGTGCTCAACAGGATAAAATGTACTGGAAATCGGTAATTACTCAAACCCTATTGAGAAACCTGTTAAAAAAGGATATCGAAAAGTATGGATTACTCAAAATGACCGAAGAAGGGGAGCAGTTTTTGAAAAACCCCTATTCCATTAAAATTGCGATTAACCAGTCTTACGAATCAGATGCAGCAATATCCGAAGAAGCAGATGCTCAAATGCAGCGCGGTGCTGTTTTAGACCCTGCATTGCTTGGAATGCTGAAAAATCTGCGAAAAGAAGTAGCTAAAAAGCAAAATGTTCCGACTTATGTTGTGTTTTCGGAACGTTCGTTGGAAGAAATGGCTACTTACTATCCTATAAGCTCCGAAGAAATGGAGCGGATCAGCGGAGTGAGCAAAGGAAAATTTATGAAGTTTGGAAGACCCTTTGTTGAAGCCATAAAAAACTATGTGGAGGACAACGAAATCACCCGCGCCGAAGATTTTGTGATGAAATCAGTCGCTTCGAAATCAAAAGACAAAATCTATATCATTCAAAATATTGACAAGCAAATCCCCCTCGAATCGCTCGCCAGCTATTTAGGGTTGTCTATGTTTGAATTTATCGGCGAGATGGAAAAAATTGTCGATTCCGGCACTTCGCTCAATATCGGCTACCACCTGAACGACCTGTTGGACGAAGATGATCAGGAAGAACTTTTTGACTATTTCCTTCAAACTGAAGCAGACAATATCGATTCTGTTTTGAGAGAACTGAGTAAAGAAGGTACTTACAGCGAAGAAGAAATCAGATTGATGCGTATTAAGTTCCTCTCGGAAATTGCGCATTAACATAACGCTTATCTTTTTTTCCGTATAGCTTGCATCCGCATCATCCGTGCTTAAAAACAATAAAAGGCGGATGATGCGGATTTTTAACTTTATTACCTTATCCTATCAGCTATCATGTCACTCCTTCGGAGCTTCAATAAGCTCTGATAATCATTTAACAAGGTTTCGATAATATGTATTGTCAGGTTGCTAAGGTAATAATTCCTAATTCTCAATACCTCACCTGTGGCATTCCAATGACCGAAATATTCGGTCGCAACAGGTTAAAATCCTGTACGGTTACACTGCCATTAAACTGGAGGTCGGCTTGTAAGTATTGATTGATTTGTGCCGATTGTGATTGGTAAATATTGTAATCGGCAACCGAAATTACCCCGTCAGCGTTGATATCTCCACTGTAAAGCGCATATAAACCGGCCATAATTTGTTTGAGTTGAGCGCTTCCGCCTGACACATTGGCGGGCAATGTGAAATCGTAAAAGGCATTGGTCAGCACAACAGAACCTGAACCCATCACCGCTAAATGGTTTCTCGACCGGACCACTAAAATATATGGCTGATTACTGTTTAACTGATAAAACAAAGCCCCTTCTTGTCCAAGCATATTGCGGACAGTTCCATCGGTTAAAAGCCATACAGCAGAACGGTCTGCCAAGGTATAATCGTCAGGTTTCAACGCTTCGACCAACAGCCAATCTACCGCATTTAGTGGAATGTCTTCCGGTTTGGCAACACTTTCCATACCTGCATATTCCCAGGGAGAAGTGTTAAAGGGTTGTTCTGTCGGAAGCAAATTGGAGGTGCGGAGCAGATTGCTCATGCCTCCAGTTATGCTGGAATAAGGCCCTTCTAACCGGACAGATATTTGAGCAACGAGATAGGGTAAATCGGCGATGATGACGAAATAATCTTCCACTTCACCAAAAATGATGTCGTCGCAGGCTTCAGGAGAAACATCCCGTTGCATCGAAATTCTCATCCGCATGGTACCGGTTTGTGCCCAAAAGGGGACGAACAATTGACCGCTTTGCGGGCCAATGCCGTTGATGGTAAACAGTTTTTCTTGTGGTTGAAAAATAAAGTCCTGGTTAAGATCTATAAATACACTCCAAAATTCATCTTTAGTACCTCCTGAGTAACCGGGACTTAAGGTAATGGGATGAAATTGCCCCCGGTTGAGCGTAACAAACGGAGCGCTAAGGGCTAAATATCCATTGTTGTTTCCGCTGGTATTAATTGCGCCGTTTACCGAAACGGTGTTTATCCATTCTCCCAAAGTAGTTCTGCCGCCTGTTGTGCAGGGGCAGACGGTGAATACCGTGATTTCAATTGGTTCAGAGGTTTGCGGACATGCACCCCAGGCAACAACGGTATAACTTCCCGATATTTCGGCAAAAATAGTTGCGTTGCCATCTTCCTCCCAAAGCCTGATACCGTCAACATACCATCGGTAGGAATAGCCGGATGTGATTCCAGAGGCAGTCAGCAAAACAGTTCCGGTAGGGCATACCTGTACAGGTGATAGTGCTAAGACAGTAACCGGAGGGGGAGTAGTAACGCAAGGATTAACCGTTACGGAAAGACTTCGTTTGCCTGTGCAGACTACTGTTGCGGTATTGACCAATAATATATATCGGGCTTCGACCGTGTAAACGGTGTTTTGATCGGGACATACCGTTATGCCCTGAGTGGTTTGTCCGCCCGGATACCATAGATAGGAAATATTGGTAACGATTGTATCGGGGCCGAAAACATGGGGAGTTGCACTTAGGTTGGTGCAGTCGCCACTGTCAATAGATACGTCTCCCGAGGTAGAAAGTTTACAAGATTGGCAGTTGCTCAGAGATTGGCAGGAAAGTAACACCGGATTTCTGGAAATGGGGGCGTTGGGGGTAAGTTCGGGAAGATTATTGTCAAAATAAATTGCGGCATAATTGTCAATGTCCTGACAAGGGAAAGGCACAGTTCCTATTCTGACCCTAAAGGTAACATGCCCCCAGGTATGTTGTTGCTGAAACAAACTGCCTAAACCGGCCATAGAAGTTCCCGGCATTCCTCCAAATGGGGTCAAGGGTACGACATTGTGCAAATTGGAAAACGAAAAATGCACCTCGCCCAAAGCAGGCAGGAGCGAAAGGGTAGGCATCATGGGTACATCTCCTACCTGAGCAGAAACAATCTGCAAGGTTCCCATATTAAAGTACGGACTTAGATAGTCCACAATTTTCATGTTTTTAACAGGTCCGTCTCCCATATTTTCAAACTCAATGCGGTAATAAACGGTGTCTTCCTGAACAGTTGAACTGATGCAAAAATCATCCATATCCTGCCAAATGGCGGTATTTTCCGAGCGCACCCACTTGATATTCGGGTCATACGATTTTCCAGTGTTTTTGGTGTTGGCTGTAGTGGTAAGGGTGCTTGATCCTGTCAGGCCTAAAGAACAGCTTGTAGATTGACCAAAAGCTATGTTTTTGGGTTGAAGGGTAACAAAAATATGGCGGGTGCCGGTGTAGGCGAGATTGGCCGTAAACTTAAGATTGCCCGAACCCAACTCGGTTAGATCGGGGGTTTCGCCATTAAAAATCTGATGGCCTATATAATCAAATTTAACCGTTTCAAACTGAAACACCAATGGGTTTAACTCGTTTATATCATAGCTGATGATATATGTAACCGGTTGATTGACTATGGGTTGACGGTTAAAGCCCAACCTGATTTTCTGTGGATCGGCCAATGCTTTCAGGTTTGGGTTGCAGGTTGAAGCGGGGCTGAACTTCGAGTTGTCGTACAGCGTGTTTTTATACGGAGGCAGCGTGGCATTTACATTCGTACTCACAATTCTGACCACATCATCATCGGGGTCGCTTTTAATTCCGGTCAGTTCGAGAATGACGGTATAATTGCCGGCGGCTTTATACACATGCTCCGGATTGGGTTCGGTGCAATAGTTGCCATCCCCAAAATCCCAGAAATAAGTAAAATATGGGGTTTGGTTGAGCATTTTGGCTAAAGGATTAGGCTTTAGATTGCTGCCCGTAGTGTCGGGTAAAAACCGCAGATAATTGCCGTCTTGTTGCTGGATTACTATACTTTGGGGATATGCAAAATGGGGGGCAAAAACAATTAAAACCACCTGGGCTAAAATATAAATGATATAGTGTTTCATGGCTTGTTGAAATAAAAGAATGAATGTTGGAAGGAGTACAGAACAAATATAGCTTTTTTCAGCGAAATTTTTTTTACAGATCACTCAGATTTTTAGCGCTTTAAAAAAGCACACTGCCCGTTGAGGCAATGTGCAAAAAGGAACCGGTAAAGTATGAAAAAATAAAAACGCTTGTTTAACGAGTATTCAGTTACTGCCTAAAACGCAACCCCGATCAGGGAAACTGAAAGCGAACTATAGGGGTCTGCTTTTTTTGAAATCAGGGTTTTAACATCGCCGGTCGAAATGCTTAGAAAAGCACTTTTCCCGATTGAAAAAGCAATCCCTACCGGATAGCGCAGTTTAATATCGCGGTTATATTGTGCGCCGGCGGTCAGAATAAATTTGTCGGGAATAAGCTGATAGCTCAATCCGGCTAAATAGTTGTTGGGTTGTTTCCGCCCTGCTTTTTTATGGGTAAACACCAGCACATCAGAAAAAACACTGAGTTGATCAATAATCCTGTAGTCTGCATTCAACCGGAGTTTACCGTTAGATTTGCCCGAAAAAGCCTGATCGGGCTGAAAACCAAACAACTGATAGATGCCGTCTGTCTGACTGCTGAAATTGTAGGAACTGATGCCTTCATAGTTCAAACTGTCGGCAGATTCAGAACCATCGGTAGTCATATTGCTTTTATGTTTCCATTTAATAGCCCCCACATGTGCGGCGGTTACCCCTACATTTAGTTTTTTATAACCTAATTGCAAACCAAAACTATAGGCTGTGCCATGTCCGGCTGTTTTAAACAGGTTTTTAGAAAAACTGCCCAACACACTGTCCAAAGCGCCATAGTTAATGTTATACGGGTCGGCAAAGGAAGAAGTACCTGTAACTACAGAGTCCTGCACCTGAATATCCAAATGGCCGATGCCCCAAATCCGGGTAATAGTTGCACCTGCCCTCAACTTGAAATTTTCGGTCGCTACAATCTCCCTGCCATAAGCCAGGTTAGCTTCGCGAACATGGTGGTAAAAAATGTCGGAGTTGCCCAATCCAAACCCTTTGCTCATCTGAACTGAAGGTGTTTGAGGCAAATCCGGGCTTTCCGAATCGGGTTCATTGCCGTTCAGGAGTAAATCGGTAGTTTCGGGGTTAAGGTTCGTACGACCTGCAATTTTATCGGTCAGGTTAAAAGTAATTCCTCCATATTTTGGATGAATTAACGCATACGCTATCCAATTCATGTTTACATTTCCATCGAACAAAAAATTGCCTTGCCCGTTGTTGGCCATATTTCCCAAAATGCTGCCTTTGGTAGAATCCGTCATTTCTTCATTTGAAAACAAAAATTTCAGCGCATCTTTGCGTTTAATGCTATTGCCATAAGCCGTAAATCCGGGCTGTAACAAATTGAGCGATTGCGTGATTTCGGTCGCACCGCCTAAGCCGGCAGGATTGACAAAAGCAGCATTTGCACTCAATGCCGCAACAGAACTGCCACAACAAATCAACCGGCCGTCATCATAGTACATCTGTCCGAATACCGGCCTTGAAAATTGAAGAGAAACTAAAAAAACAAGAGCTGTTAAAAATTGAAGCGTTTTCATGGAAGGTTTGATTTTAAGCGTTTAATTTTTTAATTGGTTTACCGGTTAGTCCATCAAGCCGCTAAATCGTAACCGGAAAAAGGGGAGATTTTTTCCGGATTTTCCAATTTCCCGTAGAAAACAGCCATTACTTGCAAATGCGAATCATTTCCGCATCCACCAAAACCATGCGGCGAATTGCCCAAAAACTCCTCATGTTTTAACAACTCCGTTGTAACGTCTCCATAAAAAATCCGATTTACTACTCTCAAAAATCAATTTTTGCCAAAATTATTTGTATTTTGGTCAAAAAACTATCATTATTTACCATACTTTTGTAAACATTTATAATACAGATGTAAGTGTTTAAAACAATTATGTAAGTATTTACAACGGCTAAGTAAGTACTTGAAATGATTATATAAATGCTTGCTATTATTAAATAAGTACTTGCTATTATTAAGTAAGTGTTTACAATGTTTAAGTAAGTGTTTATCACGATTAAGCAAGTTCTTATAATGAATATGCAAGTTTTTACTATAAATAATCAAGTGCTTACCATGTCAATATAAATGCTTACCTTTACAATGTAAATATTGAAGAAAATAAACCAAAAAAGTAAGCGTTTTAGTAAAACAAACAAAATTACCCGGTATGCCATACGCAGACTTAACCATCGTATTTCCCGAATCGGAGGCCTTACTTGCCAAACAAGATTTGACGGAATGTCTTAACCGATTGCCGTTTTTAATCAATCTTACCCCAAGAGAAAAGAAGAATAATTTACAATTAGGTTCAAAATCGGCAGCGTTTATATATCGTTCTTTAGACCATTATCGCAATCATCCCGAAATCAGGGTGCCTTATTTGGATATTGCAGCATGGGAAAACGACTATGCCGTTCAAACCCGCCTCGAATCGCTATTGAGGCAAATACGCTCGTTGGAAGAAGCGGTAAACGACACCATCATCGCCCTAAGTCAGGAAAACATGACCGCCGCCCTGACCTGCTACAAATCGGCCAAAAATGCCGCCAAACAAAACGTTCCGGGAACCGACCACATCATAGCCGACCTGCAGCCTATGCTGCCGGGAGTACATCAGAAGAGGAAGAAGAAAGAAGGGGAGGGGAAGAGTGAAGTAAAAAAATGAAAGAAGTGGGTAAAAAAGTTGCGAATTGCAATAACTTCAAGGACAATTAGTTATTTTTACACATTTTGTAATATAAAGAGAATATCTAATTACGCTAAACAAATAAGTCACATACTTAGATTTTTGAAAAATGGCAGCTATAAAAAAGTCAATAGATTTATTTAGTGGTGCAGGTGGTATGAGTTTGGGAGCGACCGAAGCAGGTATCACTACGGTATTAGCGATAGATAATGATAAATCAGCACTACAAACCTATTTAAAAAACCACCCTCAAACAACTGTTTTATTAACTGATATTTCTAAAATTGAAGTTCCGAAAGACGAAGCATATCAAAACCTGTTTGTTATCTTCGGTGGACCACCCTGTCAAGGATTTTCAATATCAAATACCAAATCAAGAAACGAAAAAAACTTTCAAAACTATTTGTATATTCCATTTATCAAATGGATTGCCGCTTTACTGCCTCAATGGTTTGTATTTGAAAATGTAGAAGGGTTTAGAAGTTTTGGAAAAGGAATGTTGAATGAAACAATTAAGAGAGAGTTTGAAAATTTGGGTTATAAAGTATCCTCCGAAATACTTTGTGCAGATGATTATGGAGTGCCTCAAAAACGCAATCGGTTCTTTATGGTGGGCAATAGATTACAAATTGAGTTTAAATTTCCTGAAGCTACATCCAAAGCGGATAAAGTTACAGTTTTAGATGCTATTGGAGATTTACCTTATTTAAAAAATGGTGATATATTTGAAGAATTACCTTACAGGGACATAAACCTTAATGAGTATTCTTGCTTGATGAGAGGAGAATCTGAATATTCAACTCAAAATTATGTTTCGAGAAATCAAGATTATGTAATCGAACGATATCGCCATATCAAACAAGGGCAAAATTGGCGTGCTATTCCGGATGATTTAATGCAAAACTATAAAAACGGTTATCATTGCCATAGCGGTATTTACAAACGCCTAAAAGCCGATGAACCATCAGTAGTTATTTCTAATTATCGTAAAAATATGCTCATTCACCCTTTTGAGAACAGAGGTTTATCGGTTAGAGAAGCCGCACGTTTGCAAAGCTTCCCTGATACATTTAAGTTTGAAGGCCCGCTAATGCACATACAACAACAAATCGGTAATGCAGTGCCACCTTTGTTAGCAAAGGCCTTATTTGAACACATTATTAAATGTAGTGAAAAAAATGGACAGTAATTCAAAAATACTAAAATGGCGTTTCGATGTCAGTACCTTTCGGTTATTGGGACAACAGTTAATAAGCGATCGCATAACTGCGCTATTTGAATTGGTGAAGAACTGCTATGATGCCAATGCGCAAGAAGTACACATAGAATTCTACAATGTTGGTTCATTATCTGAAAACAGCAAAATTATTATTCGAGATGATGGTGTAGGCATGACCCTCGAAGATGTTCAAAATAAATGGATGGTTATTGGCACTAATAGCAAACGGACACAGCTTTATGCAGACGATACTCGTCAGAGGAGAGTGATTGGTGAAAAAGGTATTGGACGGTTTGCAGTAGATAAATTAGGTAGCCGATTGCTGATGCAAACAAAAACCGCCAATGATACTAAAGAATTGAAAGTAGTGATTCAATGGAGTGATTATGAAGATCTAAGCCAAAAAAACGCTCCAACATTATTCACAGATATAGAGAATTTATATGAACAAACTGATTCGCAAATTGGTAAAAAGGGTACAACTCTAACTATTGAAGGTGTACGTGAAATTTGGACAGATAAAGATATTACTATCTCCTGCCAAAGATTTAGCAAACTTATTTCGCCTTTCACAGAGATAAAACCACCCTTTAGAATTTTTGTATCTTCCAACGAATACAAAAATGCAGACGGCAAACTCCTGTTTGACAAAACCCCAATCAAAAACGATACAGTAGATTTTGCAACAGAATCCATTTCTTTAGAGTATGATAAAATGGAAAACTCACAACAGGTCATTAAAAATAAAAAAGGCAAATTAGTTGTTGAGACACAAAAAATCGATTCAGTATTAGGTGGAGTTAATTTTAAATTATTTTATTTTGACGAAAATGGAAAGGGGCGTTTTAAAAAAGCTAATGCCGATATGGATAACAAAATTGATGGAATTCGCATATACCGCGATGGATTATTAGCCACTCCTTTTGTAGAATATGAAGACAATCGCGATAAACAGCGAGATATTTTAGGTATTGACAAACGCAGATGGTCTGGGTTTTTTGAACGTGTCAGTTCTCGCGACTTAATGGGTTTTGTTGATATCAGCAAAGATGAAAATCCACATATCATAGAGTCCACCAATCGCCAAGATTTTCTTGACAATGAGGCATATAGGAATTTGAAGACTTTTATTATCGCACAAATCATAGAGTTGGAAAAAGCACTTAAGGACAGAAAGTTAGAAAAACGCGAAAAAGTCAGTCAAGAGTTAAACAAAGCAAATGAAGATTTAAAAGAGTTTACTAAAACTATTCGAGAAATTAAAAAAGACAATCCGCTGATTGGCAATTATTTAGAACCCTTAGAAAAACAAGCTAAACAAGCCGAAATTGCTATTAAAAAGGGAATAAAGGATAAGGAAGAGCAACAAAAAGAATTCGTGCGGAAAGAGAATATCTATTTAAGCATGATGTCCTTACAACAATATGCCATGCATTTAGCCCATGCTTTACGTATCGGAATCGGAAGAATTAAACGTCCTGCAGAATTTCTTAGTAGAAACTTCCCAAATCCCCTTTATGAAGAACGCTTTAAAAAATATGCAGAAAACATTTTTAATGAAACTAATACGCTATCTCGTATTTTAGATTTTATGTTAAGTTATGCCAAAAGCGACTTACCCATAGAAACTTTTAGTGTAAAAAATCTATTGCAAAACTTATTTCACTTTACTTACCATCCCTTATTTGAATTGGAAAATATTCAGGCAAATGTTGAGATGGAAGAAGATTTACTCTTAAATAGCAATCCCAAATTTTTTGAAGATATTTTTGAACAACTTATTTCTAACTCAATCAAGGCATTAGAAAATCAAAGTCATAAAGTAATTCGTTGCACAGGATTAATCGAAAACAATCAGTTTGTACTCTATTTTTCTGATAATGGCTATGGAATTAAACAAGGGGATGAGGAAAATATTTTTGAAATTTATTACACTCAAACTGCACATCAAGGAGGTTCTGGGATTGGTTTATATATTGTAAAAACCCGAATAGAGGCATTAAGAGGAACAATACAAGTTGTAGAAAATGAATTTAAACCAACAGGTGCGACATTCAAGATTTCACTCCCTTTAAATAAAAAGTAAAAACTCTACTATGAATAAGTCCCATGTACAAATAATATGGATTGACGAAGACGAAAGGAACAAGGAAGAGGTTCTATTTGACTCTTTGAAGGAATTGTACGAGGAAGTTGTCTTCTTTAAAAATCCAGATGAAGGGCTAAGTTATATCTTAGAAAACATTGATAAACCAATGATTGTTATTCTTGATATAAATATGCCTCAAATTAATGGGCATGTTATCTGTTCAAGAGTTCGAGAAAATTCCAAACTTATACCCATTATTCTTTTTACGGGTGTAAATGAAAATAACGAGCCTTTAAGCGATTTTATTGATAATCACGTTTTTGCATTCATTAAAAAGGACACCGATTTAGACACTATTATGGCAAAAGTAAAAGAAGCTGAAATGCTGTTAGTAACCCAAGCTGATGGTTTGATAGAAGATGCTTTGGAGGAATGGTTGCAAATTCAAGAAAATAGAAATCTGGATGAACCTTTGTTAATTCAAGCAGGCGGCCGTTCTTACTCAATTAACGAAATTTTGGATGAAGTAAGACTAAAAACACCATTCGGACGAACATTTATGAAAGATGTTGTGAGCCTCACAATTGATTTAATCTTACGAGGAAAACGAAATCTGCCATGATAAACACGCTATTAGCTTATGACAACGCTGATGATGATCTCGGCACTTTTTATGCATTATGTGCTTTGCAGAGCAAAATAATATTACAAGAAATTGCTTGTCTTTATGAATTTGATGCCAACTTATTGGATAGGTCAAATATAGAAAATAAAATTAGCGATTTTAATGGATCTCCTTTTTTGTTTATAGCCTTTTCACATGGTTTGCCCGATGCACTAATTAATAACAGTGAAAGATTCATTTGTACCGAAAACGCCTATTTCTTTGGAAAATCTATAGTTTATACCTTTGCTTGCCATGCTTCAATTGAACTGGGAGAGGCGTTAATCAATGAAGGTTGTCACGCTTTTTTAGGGTATGACAAGGAGGTTCATCACGTTGTTGGTTATGAATGTGTTTTTATAGAATGTATATGCTTCGCTTTACAGTCTATGATTGATGGTGAAAATATAGGTACCGCAATTAAGTTAATGCAAGACAAATACACTTATTATATTGATATTTTTGATGATACAGGAGATTTTATTTTATTATACAATTTGCGAAAAAATCGCGATTCGCTGAGATTATCAGGTAATCCAAGTACTTTATTGTCAACCATAGATTTTGAACCCTAAACAAATTTAATTTTCAATATAGTAAATTTGCCCCAAAAACAAAAACACCCCGCCAAAGCAACTACTTTAGCGGGGTGTTCTGTTGATTACCAAACAAACAAGAGAATTATTCAGTCGGGGGTTCTGGTTCTTCGGTGTCGTCTTCCGGTCTGTCGGGAAGGTCAAAAAATGCGTTTAAATCTTCGTAAATACCGGTTGTTCCGGGAACATTTGCTTGTGCGGCCATTTTTACACTCAAATAAAATTGGCGGCAAAATACCATCACTTCCGAGCCGGCGGCCATTTGTGTGTCGCTCATCATCTCCAAAAGCTCGGTTGCTAAGTTGATGAAGGTGAGTAGTTGTCGGTAAAAATCAAAATCTTTTTGCGCAGCAGCAAGATTTGCGTAAGGAGGAATAAGGTCAGGACGGTTGGTGGCGTGGTCTAAACAACGCACAGCCAACATATACCGCTTGTTGTGCATTTTGTAAAAACGCCCACGCTCATCAGGGGTAAGATTGACCACTTTACCTAACAATATAGTGTTAAGTCCGGCAAAGTGTCCGTTAGCAGCGGTTATCTCGGCAGGCGAAAACAGGGCATCAATATCATGGTATGGCATGTTTTGATGAATTTAAAGGTGAAAGAAATTATTATTTGGTAATCTTAAAAGCAAACGCAGAATTTGTTGAAAAAGTTGCTTCCCCTATATATTTTAATTCTCCTTAATTAACTGCTCTGTGACAAATCAAGCTAATTCATTAAAATACCCCAAACACTAAAATTCTTATTTAAAAGTAAATTGTAGCAGATATTTATTCTAAATGGCGATGGTTTTAAGGAATAACACCTCCACCCCTTTTTTTTTCTTTACTTTTGCATGATATTTCTACCAAACTGCCCCAATGAATACCACGCTTAATTTCGCCATGGCTTTTGACGGAAACTCCGGACATTCGGCTGCGCTAAGCAGTTTGTTTCCCGAACCTAACGAAATGAACCTCAACAGCAGACTATTTATTTTAAGTGCCGGAACAGGCGAGCCGGAACATGCGCGACATTTTTCTCAGATTTTATGCCGGGTTTTTCAACAAAACATTTCATCAGCGACTGCCCTGAAAACCCAAAGGCTGGGACAGGTTTTTGTCAACGACACTTTGCGCAAGGCGGAACGGGAAATTCAAAACTACTTACTCCAATATCCAAGGCTGAAAAATGTTTATGGGGTTATGGCACTGGCTTTTATCAATACAGACGGAAGCATCGCCCTATCCTGGGTTGGAAATTGCCGGGCGTATCATATCCGTAATGGTAAAATTTTATATCAAACCGAAGACCACTTAGCGAACTTATTGCAGGACAACAAACTCAACATTATACCACGGGCTGTTAACGGCACAGAACCGGCCTGGGCAAGTCTTTCCACTATTACCAACCTCCGGACCAACGATATTTTTATGCTCTGTACGCCCTCGGTGGTTGAACAAATCGGGAATCAATATCTGGAACAAATTTTTTTTCAGAACCCTACTGCAGACCAACTATTTCAAAACATAACTTCCAGAATAAATGCCCGTTCAGCCTCCCTGATGTTTAACGGAAACGCTTGTTTCATGCTGCGGATTGAAGATTCCATTTTGTCTTCAACTTCTGCCAATCACGTTCAGGGTCATCGCAATTTTTCGGATTATGCAGATTTGCTCGTTACAGAGCAACCTGCCCGTGGTTTTGCCGGAAAAAGAAATCTGATTCTGCAACTTGGCATTTTGATAATTGTTTTGCTCATCATTGCCGCCGGTAGTTTTTTAGTTTATCGCCATGTTCAGCAACAACCCCAGCGAGCTTTGTCAAATATTATTTCCGAAGCTCAGGCATTGGCTGCCGAAGGAAATTACGAAAGAGCAATCTTTGATCTTGAAGCAGCTATGGCCATTCATTCAGCCGATACGGAACTTACTCAAACTGCCCAGTTTTTGCTAAAAAAAATGAAGCAGGAAATGATGATGACTCATGCAGATTCCTTGTTTGAAGCAGGCAATTGGTTTGAAGCCAAATCAAGCTACGATATGGCTTTTAACATTGACACCGAAAATTATGAATTAAAAAACCGCCTGTCTGTTGTCGGAAAGTTGATGGAAGACGAAAAAAGAAGTCGCCTCTCAAATGCTGACAGCCTCTTGCAAGCTAAAGATTATATTCAAGCACGCAACCAACTGTTTGAAGCCTTGTTATACGACCAAAATAACCGGAGGATTGTTGAAAAAATCAACCTGTGTAATCTTAAACTTAAGCAAGACACTTTGTCGCTTTCTGCTGCGCTGCAACAAGCAAACATCTACCTAAGCACACAAAAAGACACCTTAAAATAAGCGGTTGCGTCTGAAAAACCAAACAATACTTGCGGTCAGTGCTGTGGCAAATAATATAATTCCGCCAAAAGCCAAAGGATGATTTTGCCCTACGAGCGGAACGTTCATGCCATAAAAACTTGCTACTAAGGTCGGCACCATTAAAATAATGGTAATAGAGGTAAGCCGTTGCATGATGGTGTTCATATTGTTGGAAATAATCGAGGCAAACGCTTCCATGGTGGCATTCAGAATATTGGTGTAAATCTGCGACATTTCCTGAGCCTGATTCATATCTACCATAATATCATCAAAAAAGTCTTTTTCCTCTTCACGCTCCTTGACATTGAGAAAATCGGTGCGTTGCATTCTAAGCATCATCAACTCATTATCGCGCAGGGTGGTAACAAAATATACTAAGCTTTTCTGGATACGCATTAGCTTTGATAACTCCTGATTTCGGATGGCGGTAAACAGTTCTTTTTCATAGAGATTGCGCTGATGGTTCATATTCTTCAAAAAATGAAGAAAATAATGAACGGTGCGTTCAAAAAACAGCAGAACAAACAAACTATGGTCGCGGGTGTCGAAACTTTTAACCTCGGCGGTGAGAAAATGATCAACCACCAGGTTTTTTACCGCCGAAATCGTCAGTATATAATCATCTACTTCCACTATCCCGACAGGCACGGTGATATATAAGGCATCATAGTCGTTTTCAGATTCGTGGTCGGGCCTGTTTCTTATCGGAATATTAACTACAATAAACCGCACGCCATCTTCTTGCTCATAACGGGAACGTTCATCAATATCGAGAGAGTCTATAAAAAAATCGGTAGAGATATCCAGCTCCTCACTAAGTTGTTTCAACTCTTCATGGGTATAAGGAGGGTAAACATTAATCCACGAACCTTTGACAGGCTTGTCCAATTCTATGAGTCTTTCGTGCCTGTCTTTTGTGTAGTATTTAATCATAACAGTAATCCGGTAATTTAAAGAGATATTTCACCCGAAAAAACATAAGCGGCAGGCCCCTGTAGCCAAATATCGGTAAATAGTTGGTGGTTGTTAACAAGCTTTACTTTTAAGCCTCCCCCTTTTGTGTGAACAACTATATTAACATTCCCCAACTTTCCATTTTTCACCGCAACTGCAATTGCCGAAGCAACTACTCCGGTGCCGCAAGAAAATGTTTCAGCCTCTACTCCCCGCTCATAAGTAGCAACCTTTATCCCTCCTTCTACAGGCTCGACAAAATTAACATTGATTCCTTTTTCTAAAAAAGCAGGGCTATATCTAACTGCCCGGCCTTGTCCCAAAACATCAACCCCGTCCACATTTTCTACAAATTTAACATAATGCGGAGAGCCTGTATTTAAAATAAAATCACCCCCTTCTTCATGAATCGTTGAAACCGGCTGCATTAACAACGAAATTTCTCCCAATTCGTCTATATATGCTTCATGTTCCCCGTCAACAGCATAAAATCGCGTGTAATTGCCCGTAAAAAAACCGGTTTTGTGAGCAAAAGCTACCGCACATCTTCCTCCGTTCCCACACATAGACCCCTCAAAACCATCAGCATTGTAGTAAACCATTTCAAAATCAAACCCTTCTTTGTTTTGCAGCAAAATGACCCCGTCTGCACCAATACCAAACCTGCGGTCGCACCAGTGAGCATATAACTTCGGCTGATAACGCATCAAATGATTGTTTCGGTTATCTACCATTACAAAATCATTTCCCGTTCCATGATATTTATAAAACCTGATTTGCATAACTTTAACCTGTCTCTTTTTTAAATCCTGATTAACCTTCCTAAACTATTCAACTATTTTTCAATAACGGAACTATCCTTGGCTACCCTAAAACTGTCCTTATGCTGCATCAAAATGGTATCAGAGACTACTGAACTGTCAAGAGCAATGTCTTGCTCCGGTTCAGAAAATGTTTGTCCATGGTTTGTTACCGGCCCTTCTCCAATTATGAAGGCTACCACAAATAATGCTGCAAGCAGAAAAAAGCCAAAAATTGAAAACTTCCACCCCCAAATATTGCCTTGCCCGGTGTTGGAGTCATCTTTATTATTCTGAGAATTCATATAAGTCAAACAATTTGATTTGATTGGTCAGGTCCCAATAGGTTTCGATGCTCAAAATTAAGCTATCAAACTACATTTTTTTCTATTTTTCAACATATTGTAACATTGAATATAGAAGCCTGAACTAAAAATCACCTTTACTAAATCAATAGTAAGTCAAGGCATTGCTGTTATCGTTCAGGAAGTACTTTTATTTTGCATAAGGGGAAAGTATTTTGGTCAAAAAATTTTTTATTGTAAAATAACTACTACCTTTGCGCTTCAAATTTTGATGCGGGTGTGGCGAAATTGGTAGACGTACCAGACTTAGGATCTGGCGCCGTGAGGCATGGGGGTTCGAGTCCCTCCACCCGCACCATTCTGCGCTCATTGACCTGATTGCTTTTTTTCTGAATGGATATTTCTGTCAGCCTGCAAAGAAAAGCACTTAGTCTTATTGTCTTATCTATTTCAAGCAAAAACGGATTATGAATATTGTAAGCGAAAAATCAGAAAAACTTACACTCCTTACGACTATTACTATCAATTCTGAAGACTATAAAGCCACATACTTAAAAAGTCTCAAAGAAATGGCTAAGAAGGCAACAGTGAATGGTTTCAGAAAAGGAATGATGCCACTTCCGCTCTTTCAAAAAATGCACGGCAAAAGCATTTTGTTAAATGAATTATTGGATATTGCAAATAAAGCCTATCAGGAATCATTTTCAGTATCAGAATTCAATTTATTTGGGAACCCTATTTTAGCAGATGAAGTTGAATTAACTATTGATCCACAAGACCTCAATAAAACCTATACTTTTGTATTTGAAACAGGTATAATTCCGGATTTAGACATCAACGAACTGACCAATATCAAAACTGAGTTTGTCAGATATACTCCGGAAGTAGATGAAGAAATTATTACTTCCGAAATCAAAACCTATCAAAGAAAATTAGGAAATACTGTTATATTGGAGGAAATTGTTCCAATAGGAGAAACGGATGTTTTAAAAGTATTCATTGAGGAAGTTGATTCAGAGGGTATTGTAATTAGTGATGGCATAAAAAATGAAACGGTAATTACTTTAGATATACTTAATAAAGGGGAAGAATATGATAAACTAAGCAAACTTCAGCTCAATGAAAGTGCAATAATCAACATATTTGATGCTTTTCCTCATGATAAAAATATAATTGCCAGACAGTTGTTGGGATTGTCTGATTATACGGATGCTTTATCTTCCAGTTACAAAGTTACAATCAATGAAGTATCGAGACTTGAACTTATGCCAATTGGTGAAGAACTGTTTAAGCTGGTTTTTCCGAATGAAGAGGTCGCCGATGAAAAGGCTTTCAGAGATTTGATCCGTAAGAATATACAAGATTATTATAACTTGGGAAGTGATATGGTACTGCGCTATCATATACAAAAAGCCTTAGAATCATATCATGTAGAACTCCCCTTTGAATATATTCAAAAGTTCTTAATTGGTCAAAACGATAAAGAAACCTATAATTTGGCAAGTTTTATAAAAGCATACGAAGCATTTAAACTTCAGTTTTGGCAGATGGCCATTGAAAAAGTTACAAAACTGGAAGTTTCTAATGAAGACCTGGCTTCAAAGGCACGTAAATATATCTATCGGAAATATAATCTGGATTACAACATTAATTTACCTGAAGAATTGCTTGAACAGGTAATCTACAAAGAACTCGAAAATCCGGATTTCAAAGAATCATTAGTTCAAGAGATAAAAACTGAAAAAGCATTAAACTATCTGATAAGTGTTTTGCCTGTAAAAAATCAAACTATATCAACAGAAGAATATTTCGTTATGTTGCAAACGTATAAGTTCAGAAAAAACCCTCTGACTAATCCCGAATCTGACGAAACAAACTCAACTACCGAAGTTGCCGCTGTTGAAGAAAATATATAGAGTAAAAGACGTTTTAGTTTAAAGGATAGTAGCCTTTTAACACTGGATTCCTTTGTTTTTTTACCCATTCTTCAGAATCATCAGAAAAATAGCTTCTCAATAGCCTCACAAACGCTAATCTGCAAAACCACAATCAAATTGAGGCAGGTTTTGAGTAGATGGTTTTTGATAAAATTGTGTTGCTGTTAAAATCTAAATAAATTTTAACTGTTAAAATTATACTCCCTGAAATGGTAACACAACCTTTGAGGGTTAAAGTGTGTTTACATCAAACTACACACAAAACAAGTTTGTTTTTAACAATTAAATTGAATTAAGCTATGAACTTTGGCAACGAATTTAAAAAATATGCCACTAAACATATTGGTTTAAGCGGCATGCACGTAGAAAAGTACATGGAAAACTCACTTGCCGGGTTACCCGTAAACTTTACTCCAAACATTATAGAAGAAAGAAACATGAATGTGGCCTTAATGGACGTGTTTTCCCGTCTTATGATGGACCGCATCATTTTCTTTGGCGTGCAGGTAACTGATTATACGGCAAATATTGTTCAGGCGCAGTTGTTATTTTTAGAGTCAACTGACCCGCAGAGAGATATATATATGTATATGAACAGTCCCGGTGGTTCAGTTACGGCCGGTTTGGGAATTTATGATACCATGCACTATATTTTACCCGATGTAGCAACAATATGCACAGGGTTGGCCGCTTCGATGGGTGCAGTTTTACTTGCTGCAGGAACTAAAGGTAAAAGAACAGCCTTGAAACATGCCCGTATAATGATACATCAACCTATGGGTGGTATGCAGGGACAAGTAAGCGATATGGAAATTTCGTACAAACTTGTTAAAAAAATGCAGGAAGACCTTTATAATATCCTAAGCCACCACACCGGACAAACCTATGAGCAGATTACCAAAGACTCCGACCGGGATTGTTGGATGACTTCAGAGGAAGCCAAAGCTTACGGTATAGTGGACGAAGTATTGATTCGATCAAAAAGAAGTAAAGAGCAATAAATTTTCGATTGCAGTTTATAATTAATGGTTAATGTTGCCCGCTTAAGGACTTACTGAAACATAAGGCGGAAAACATTAACCATTCTTAATTTGTTTAAATTCTGAGTTTATTCAGATATTGTTAACCTGTTTATTTTAAGAACATGCCCCCACGTCAAAAACACGAACAGCATTGTTCCTTTTGCGGACGACAAAGATCGGAGGTCATCATGCTGATTACCGGGCCGGAAGCAAATATTTGTGAATCCTGTGTTGAACAAGCTCAGGAAATCATAGAAAATGAGTTGAAACACACCAAAAAGAAGTTTAAATTCGAGTTGCCTAAACTGCTCAAACCCATGGCAATAAAGGCATTCCTTGACCAGTATGTCATTGGTCAGGAGGAGGCCAAAAAAATTCTGTCGGTTGCGGTTTACAACCATTATAAGCGGCTAAATCAACCCTCTGCTTCGGAGGTGGAGATAGAAAAATCCAATATCATCATGGTTGGACATACCGGAACAGGTAAAACCCTGTTAGCACGAACTATTGCCCGTTTCTTAAACGTACCCTTTGCAATTGTAGATGCCACAGTTTTTACGGAAGCCGGTTATGTGGGCGAAGATGTAGAAAGCATTTTGAGCCGTTTGTTACAGGTTTGCGACTATGACACTGAAGCAGCCGAAAAAGGAATTGTGTATATTGACGAAATTGACAAAATAGCCCGGAAAGGAGACAATCCCTCTATTACCAGAGATGTTTCGGGCGAAGGTGTTCAGCAATCACTGCTTAAACTTCTCGAAGGCTCCGAAGTGTACGTGCCACCTCAAGGGGGCAGAAAACATCCGGAACAAAAAATGATTAAAATCAATACCGAAAAAATACTCTTTATCTGTGGAGGTGCTTTTGGAGGGCTCGATAAAATTATTGCCAGAAGGGTACAAAAAAATATTGTTGGTTTTAAAAGCGATCAGCTAATTGGCAGCAATGAAACCGACGAAAGCCTTCTCCGTTATGTCAGCCCTCAGGATATCAGAACCTTTGGGTTAATTCCGGAACTAATCGGGCGGTTACCAATTGTTACTTATCTCGAACCTTTAGACAGAAAAGCATTACATGAAATTTTGGTAACTCCCAAAAACGCACTCGTCAAACAATACCAAAAACTATTTGAAATGGAAGGCATTAAACTGACATTTACCGACGAAGCAATTGACCTGATTGTCAACAAGGCGGTAGAATTTAAGTTGGGTGCAAGAGGGTTGCGCTCTATTTGCGAAGCCATTATGACGGATGCCATGTTTGAACTACCGTCTGAACCAAATATAAAAGCTTTTGAGGTAACTGCCAAATATGTAGAAGAACGTCTTTCGCAGGAAAAAATTAAAACTTTGCGCATCGCTTCCTGAAAAGTTTCGATATACGGTTATAATCCTTTATTGACAAATTGCAATGCCCGATATGATTTAAATTATCGGGCATTTTCTATTGGGTAAACCCTTGTCTTTTCACTTTCTCACAAAAAATTTTTTTCATTTAATCAGGTTTTTTATTCTTAATTCAATGTTAAGAACGCTGTTTAATACCTATCACAGCCTGTAATTGTTAAATTTCCTAAATTTTCAAAAAAAATTCTCAATTTTAGCTGATTTTTTTCTGGAAAAAGGAATATAGAAGTTGTAGCGTTTCATAAATCTCGAAACAAAAAACGCTTTTTAACAAGTTTAGCCAAACAGTTAGAAAATATACTATGCAGAAGTTAAAAAATCACCTCCTACAATCAAAACACAATGCTACAACAATCAATCCTCAATTTTCAATTTGCAGGCAAGGGACCTAACTTGTTATTGCTTCATGGTTTTTGTGAAGATTCTACAATTTGGAACAATTTTATACCTGAACTAAGTCGTAACTATTGCGTAATTATTCCGGACCTCCCTGGTTTTGGGAATTCCGAATACTTAAAAAGTAGCAGTATCGAAGAAATGTCCGATTCGGTCTGTTTAGTATTGCAAAAAATGGGGGCAAGCCAATTTGTAGTTGTAGGGCACTCAATGGGAGGTTATGTGGCTTTAGCCTTAGCAGAAAAGCACCCCGATGCTATTAAAGGTCTTATGTTATTTCATTCCACCTCATTGTCAGATTGCGATCAGAAACGTAAGGATCGGGAAACTGCGATTGGTTCCATAAAGCAATATGGAACCCGTCCGTTTTTATCCGGATTTTTTAATAAACTGTTCAGAGAAAATAACACCCCAAATTTTACCAAAATAAAAGATGAGTTAAAAAGCCGAACGATGGAACTTCCTGCTGAAGGCATTATCAATGCGATTAATGCAATGATGATAAGGCCAGATAGAAGTTGTCTGTTAAAACATTTAACTTGCCCGATTGGATTTATAGCAGGCGATCAGGACGAGTTTTTGCCTTTGTCGAAAACAATTGAGGAAAGTTCATATCCTGATACCAGCGTTATTCATATTCTTCGTGGAGCCGGACATGCAGGCATGTTTGAGCAGTACGATGAAACTCTAAAAATGGTTAGCAATTTCACAAAATTCTGTTATGAAGTTGCATAAAATTTTAACCTCCTCTGTTTAACATTTTTAGACAGAATTTTAAAACAACGACTATGAAAAAATTACTTTTTGCACTGATTATAGGGGCGATTTTCCTTGTGGCAGCCCTTTTGACAGTTTCCCCAAAACAACAAGATTAAATTTTTGTGTTCAGTGAAAAGACATAAGGATTCAACATCTTTAGTTTCGGAATCAGTTAGGAGGCATTAAATGGCTATGGACAAACAATATTCCGGTAGCTATTCCCAACTGACGGCGCAGATTTCGGTCTGTTGGGGTTAGTTTCCAATAGTATCTCCCGGGTGGCAAAGTGAATTTTAAATCGAACATCAGTTCTAAAGGGGGAATTTCCTTTTTTAAAACCCCATGTTGGCTATTATCATAAATTCCCAACAACAGGCTTGAATTAACCGGCTCACCAAAAGCGAAAAACAAACTATCATTGCAATCAATTCCTGATTCCGGTAAAACTATAATTTCCTGTAGTTTGTTTTCAACGGCTCCGCCTGCATAAGATCGGGTAAAAACAACTTCTTCATAACCAGCAATTGGAGCAAACATTTGACTTAACTCTTCCAATGTATAAGTTACTTCTTCCGAACTAAGAACATTAGAGAAGGTGGAAGTCTTTTCATGCTCAATTTGGTTTAACCCCAGTTTTTCCACAATTATACGGGCTTTCATCACCGGATTTTGCTCAATGATTTGCGCTACTGTATTTTGCAGTTTTAAAGCTCGGGCAAAAGGATTGTTTCCGTTATTTTCTAACAACTTTTCAACAAATAATGAGCGTACATTTTCGCTCAACTGATGGCTGAAATAGTCGTTTATTAGAATTTGTTCTTCAACAGAAAGCATGTTTAATTTGTTGTTTTTTTGTTTTTTTGAATTCGTTTAGTTAGTTCAGCAAGACAAACTGAATAACGATAACGGGCGTTTTCATAACTGATGTTCAATTGACTGATAATTATGTCATATTTATCGGTTTCACGTCTTAAACGAATAATGTCCTGACAAGATTTCCGCATTTGTTTTAATTCAGTTTCGACTAATTCCCACAATTCGGGGTACTCATCAAAGGGATTGTGGTAATTAAAAGGCAGTTCTGGATAATCAACTACCAGGGTTTCCAATAATTTATTGTTTGATTTTAGATGGTCAACCCATTTATTGCGGCATATTCTAAATATATATGCAATGGGTGAGCCTTGGATGACAAATTCCGGATTTTGGCATTTTTCCCAGTAAATTGAAATGCCTGTCCATGTCAACTCTTCCGCCCAGGATTGAGCGTTATTTTTTGATAACATACTTACAATATTAGGCAAAAGCTTGCGAAACACAAAAACAATAGTATCACTATCACCGTTACGCAGTCCTTCTGCAATTTCCCCAATACCCATACTCTTAAATGTAGTAGTTATGTTAGTGTGAATGGTCAATATTTTTAAAAAAGATTTTTTCTCCTCTAAAGATTTTCGTATTGGGATTCTTTTGAGCTTGAAAAACCTATCAAATGCAAAAATATCAGAAAATTCAGAAAATACGAATAGTTCCCCCTAACAATCTATGAAGTTTACAGACTTTATAAAATAAAAGCGATTTGTAAATATCTAACTTATACTATTCAGTTCAATACAAATTTTAATAAACCGCAATTAAAAATTGAATCTCAATAATACCTGTTTATGAAAAAGATTAGTTCAAACGGTTTTCATTGTGCCGGAAACGGCCCGACTCTTTTACTTTTGCATGGCTTGTTTACAGATTCAAGAGTTTGGGAGTCGTTATTTTCAAATTTAAGCCAGAATTATTTTGTATTAACCCTTGACTTGAAATGGTTAAACAATTCAACGCATAAAAACATTGATACCATTGAAGAAATGGCTAAAGAAATCTGTAAGGTTCTGCAAAAAACATGGATTACTGAAACAGTGATTGTAGGACATTCAATAGGTGGGGTTTTAGGATTAGCTTTAGCTGAAAAGCATCCCGAAGTAGTTAAAGGGTTAATGTTGTTTCATTCGACCGCTCTGGCTGATTGTGAACAAAAACACAAAGAAAGGGAGTTTGCAATTCAGTCTATAAAAGCAAATGGTGCAAAATCATTTGTCAGAAATTTTGTTCAAAGTCAAATGTTTACCGAAGAGTTTGCCGGTCAATCTCCCGAAATTGTCCAAAAAATTACAGACCATGCAGCTATGTTTACTGAAACAGGGCTGACCAGCGCCCTTAAAGCAATGATGTGCCGGGCTGACAGAACCCCTTTGTTGAAAGAATTAACCTGCCCTGTTGGTTTTATTGCGGGCGAAATAGACAAACAAATACCTCTGAAAAACACCTTGTCAGAATGCTATTTGCCCCAAATCAGCAAATTAAACATCTTGTCTGATGTTGGTCATGCCGGCATGATTGAGCGTAGTGCTGAAACCTTGAAGATGGTCAAAGAATTTACACAGTTCTGTTATGAGATGGTCTAAAAAACGTATCTTGCCTCATTCTTTTTAATTAACAAGCCGAAACCGGCAGAAATGTGTATGAAAATGAAAAATCTGATTCTTACTTTTTTATTGGGAATCCTGTTGATTTTTAGCGGCTGTTTTGACATCACAGAAGAAATTACATTTAACAAGAATGGCTCAGGCACTACACGCATCACTGTTGATTTGACTAATATGATGAGTATGTTTAGCATGTTTATGCCGGACTCTGTAAAGGAAAATATGGATGTTAATCAAATTATGGGAGGCGACATGAGTAAATATAGCAAGATGAACGGCATTTCTAATGTCCGCTCTGAGCGGTTGGACGAATACAAGTATGCCATCTCTTATGATTTTTCGAGTATTGATGTATTAAACAAAGTGCTGGAATCAAATACTGAAAGCGAAACAGGGTTGGGCAAAATGGCAACAAAATATCAGGCTAAAAAAGGAAAAGTTTACCGTCAAACAGAGTTTACGGCAACTGATGCTCACGATGAACATGGGATGGATGAATACATGGAGCTTTTTTCAATGACCGATAAACCAAAATACCGGGTAGTTTACCACTTTCCATCCAAAATCAAAAAGACTAAAATTAAAGGAGTTACCCCGGTTACGGTCAAAGAAGGAAATACCATTACGATGGAATACAATTTAATGGACTTCGTGGAATCGGGCGGAAAAGTAATGGATCATTATATCAAATACTGACCATTTACTAAGTGAAAAGTGAAAAACTAAAAGTGAAAAGTGAAAAACTAAAAGTGAAAGAACTTTAATTTACCATTTATATTTCTTAAATGTATTATTCCAGCCAAAAGTCGGGAATATGGGCATTTAAGTCTGCTGCAGAATTGACAATTTCTTTGGCTGCATCGGCATAACGGGCAAGAGTAACTATACTCCCTTTTTTAAGTTTTAGTTTGCCTCGCATGATGGCCATCAGAGGGGCTATCTCCCTGTCTAATACTTGTTTCCATTCTTTACCTCCGGCTGCAAGAATAAAATCGGCTTGTTCAAAATCTTCAGGCCCTGCAACTTTGGCATCACGACATTCACCATGAAAAAGGTCTAAAAATACGGCAGGCGAGCTTTCCGGGTCAATCTGCCCTTCTCGCATAAACACCATCAGCAGGGAACCTTCCCAGGTTGCTGCATACTGTTGATAGGCTTTATTGTCGTTCAGGCTTTGGTGAAGAGCGGATATCCATTCGGGGGTAAAAATGGTCATAATGAAATTTGGTTGTAGAGGAATATGTAATGACTAAAAAGTTGCCCTATGCCCGGCAACAATTTACATTTGCTATTGACTATCTGTTTCTTTTTGCTTGTAAATAGGAACGGTGGAGCAGGGTTCACCATACATCAGGGATTTAACCACCGGTTTTAGCAAACGGGTAATTTCAACATAAGCCGATACAGGTATTTCTTTTTCACCACATCCTTTTATCACCACTCTTTTGTTGCTATAATCCTCCGGATTGATTTTAGATAAAGATTGAAGCATTAAATGGGTTTGCAGGGTTTCTTCGGTTCCAAAAATAAAGCCGTCGGCTATGGGATGAAGGTAATTGGCTACAACCATATATGCCCATTTAGGTACAATTGCATCGGCACTGCAAGTGATGGCTACCTGTTTGCCGGAATAAACTTCCCAGTTATGTTCCTTCATGGAAAGACGAAAATCTTTTTCACGTAAAATTAACCCACGGAATAAAAACTCTTTGAGGTCAAACACAACGATTGGTTGTTGAGGTAAAAATTCTTCTAAGTTGAGGGTGATAATTCCGCTTTGGGCTACGCGGTTGACAATAAGTTCTGACATGATCTAAAATGTATTAGAACGGTTAAGATTACGACTTAGAAACAAAGGTTTCAAAGGAAATGTTTAACCCGGTCAATGCAGGTGAATTTTGATTAGTTTTTTTTATTTTTGGTGTTGACTACCATCATCAAAAAACGGGTTTCAACAACCGTATATAGGGTATATAAAACAAAAAAGGGTATAATGAAATAGACAGTCTGCGGATTTGCTGCAAGGATATAGACCAATACCATGAGAATGCTGAACAAAAATTTTAACCCCATAGCTCCCAAAACCAGATTGACTGCACGACCGGGTGTGCTGCTTTGGTTAGTCATCGCAATCAGATAAATAATGAAAAACGACAAAAGCGTAAAGAACCCATAGCATAACCATGCAAAACCGGGATAATCACCCAGTTTTCCGGTAACATGAAGCATTCCTGTTGCCAGCCCTACCATTACTGAAAACAACAGCAATTTGGTATATATTGAACTTGTCGGCGTGGATTTATCTGATTGAGGGGTATTCGTTGTCATCAGGAATGCTAAAATGAAAAATGTTTATGGTAGCCTTTTGAATTCAGGTAACTGCTTTTTAGAAGAAGTTGTATTGGGCAAAGATATGTTTTTTATTGGTCAAACAGTGCAGAATTGCCGATTTGCAATCCTGTGTTAGCCTTTAAATATTCTTGTCGTAGTTGGTTAATACTGACCAATTGCCCGTTACGGTCAACATGCCAGAACATCCACCCGTTGTTGGCACTTTTTCGAGTATTGCAGCACTGACCTTATGAATAGATCCCCGAATATCCTCCCAAACTAAAGTGCCATCTGCAAGGGTCATCGCTTCATTTTTCCGGTTTTCTGAAAACAAAGTTTCACCTGCAATCACTAAACCTGTTTCTATCAGGGTTCCAAAAGGTACACGAGGTTGTTTATAAGTGGATTCATAATCAAGCGCTTCATCTGAAAGAGGAATAACTGCCGACAAACGTTGGCGGGAAACCTGCACATAAAATTCATCCTGCTCAATTCCTATGAACCTGCGATTCAGTTTTTTTGCAACTGCCGCAGTGGTACCGCTTCCGCTGAAAGGGTCTAAAATAAGGCTATCCTTGTTTGAAGTTGCTAAAATAATGCGGTAGAGCAAGGCTTCTGGTTTTTGGGTGGCATGTGCCTTTTGTCCGTTTACCTTTACCCGTTCAGCACCCGAACAGATAGGGATATACCAGTCGGAACGCATCTGAAGGTCATCGTTAAAAGTTTTGAGCGATTTGTAATGAAACGTAAATTTAGACTGCCTGTCTTTGGATGCCCAAATCAGGGTTTCATGGGCGTTGTTAAATCGTGTACCCTTAAAATTGGGCATGGGGTTGGTTTTTATCCACACCACATCGTTGAGCAACCAAAAGTCCAAATTCTGCAAAATTGTGCCTACTCTGAAAATATTATGGTAACTGCCAATGACCCATATTGTTCCGTCAGGTTTTAGTACCCGCCGGCAAGCACTCAGCCAGTTTTCAGTAAATATGTCATAGGCCTTTAAGGACTCAAACTTATCCCATTCGTCAAAAACCCCATCCACTTTAGTTTGATTAGGGCGGTACAGGTCGTTTTGAAGCTGCAGGTTATACGGGGGGTCTGCAAAAATCAGGTCAACTGAATTTTCGGGCAATAGATTTAGCCATTGAATACAATCGCCCTGTAAAATCTGATTGATATATTGTTGAAGAATAGCGGGCATAGTTCAGGTAACAAAAAAATTTCCGGTTATATAGGGGAGATTTAAAATTTCCTGAAAGATAGGGAAAAAAACGGCAAACGGTTAAAGCATAAGCCGCTTGAACCAACAACTCCATCCCAAGAAACCCGGACGGTCGCTTCATATACTGGAATAATGAAGGCAGTTGTCTGCTTTACCCAATCCATTTTGTACCTTTGCGAAATTTTTAAAACTATTTTCAAAAGTTAATCAGCGACTTTTTTAATATGCAGGAACTCAGCAAAACCTATCTTCCCGAAAATGTAGAGCAAAAATGGGTTGATAAATGGAATGAACAGGGGTATTTTATTTCAAAGCCTGACGACAGACCACCTTTTACCATCGTCATCCCTCCGCCCAATGTAACCGGTGTTTTGCACATGGGACACATGCTCAACAATACGATTCAGGACATCCTTATCCGGCGTGCCCGAATGAGGGGATTTAATGCCCTTTGGGTTCCGGGTACCGACCATGCCAGTATTGCTACCGAAGCGAAAGTGGTGCAGATGCTCCGGACACAAGGCATCAAAAAGTCAGACCTATCAAGGGAAGAGTTTCTTGGATATGCCTGGGATTGGACCAAAAAATACGGCGGTATTATTTTGAAACAACTTGAAAAATTAGGGGCTTCCTGCGATTGGACCAGAACCCGTTTTACCATGGACCCTAACTATTACCGCGCTGTAATTAAAGTGTTCGTTGACTTGTATAACAAAGGGTTTATCTATCGCGGACTTCGCATGATCAACTGGGACTGTGAAGCCCTGACCGCCCTGTCGAACGAAGAGGTTCAATATGCCGAAAACGGTGAAAAATCTTTTTTGTATTCTTTCCGGTATGAGGTAAAAGACAGCCCCGGTGAATATATCATCATTTCTACCCAACGCCCCGAAACTATTATGGGCGATACGGCAATTGCGGTTAACCCCAAAGATGAACGGTTTACCCACCTGATTGGAAAAACCGCCTTAGTACCGCTTATTAACCGTCCTATCCCAATCATTGCGGATGATTATGTAGATATAGAATTTGGAACCGGATGCCTGAAAGTTACCCCTGCGCACGACCCCAACGATTATGAGATAGGATTGCGCCATCAACTTCAGGTCATTGATACCATCAACCTGAATGGCACCCTCAATGAACTTTGCGAACTGCCTCACTATGTGGGATTAGACCGTTTTGAAGTGCGCAAACGCATCATCATAGAGTTAGAAGAAAAAGGGCATCTCGTTGGCAGGGAAGATTACGTTGCCCGAATTGGGCGTTCTGAGCGTACCGGAAGTGTTGTTGAGCCTAAACTTTCGCTTCAATGGTTTATCAAAATGAAAGATATTTCGCAAAGAGCTTTGGCCGCTGTGGAAAATGATGAAGTGCAACTGATACCTTCCAAATACAAAAACACGTATCGTCATTGGATGGAAAATGTCCGGGATTGGTGTATCAGCAGGCAGCTTTGGTGGGGGCATCGCATTCCCGCCTATTATTTTGGCGAGGGGGAAAATGATTTTGTAGTGGCAGAATCGGATGAAGAAGCCCTTGCGCTTGCAAAAATCAAAAGCGGCAATCAGAACTTAACCCCGGAAAACCTGCGTCAGGACGAGGATGTTCTCGACACCTGGGCATCGAGTTGGCTATGGCCGATTGCCGTTTTTGACGGATTTGAAGAATATGACCTGAAATCCGGACAGTTTACCGCTCCCAATGCCGACTTAAACTACTATTACCCCACCGATGTGTTGGTAACTGCTCCCGAAATCTTGTTTTTCTGGGTGGCGCGCATGATTATATCGGGCTATGAATATACAGGGAAAAGACCTTTTAAAGATGTTTATCTAACCGGAATAGTCCGCGATAAACAAGGCCGAAAAATGTCGAAATCGCTGGGCAATTCCCCCGAACCACTCGAACTGATAGCAAAATACAGTGCTGATGGAGTGCGGGTGGGGATGTTGTTTTCTTCACCTGCCGGAAACGATTTGCCTTTTGATGAGAAACTATGCGAACAGGGCAGGAATTTTACCAATAAAATATGGAATGCGCTGAGGCTCGTCAGCAGTTGGCAAATTGCCGAAGGGCAGAACCCCAATCTACAGCCTGCAATTGATTGGTTTCAAAGCAAACTGAATCAAACCATTAAGGACCTCGACACATTGTTTGAGCAATACCGGTTGTCGGAAGCCCTAAAAACGCTTTATAGTTTTGTTTGGGATGATTTCTGCTCGGTATATTTAGAATTAGTAAAACCGGATTTTGAACAACCTATTGACCGGCATACCTTTCAATCTACCATCGGATTTTTTGAGCAGCTTGTCAAACTGCTCCACCCCTTTATGCCTTTTATTACCGAAGAAATTTATCAGCACCTTGCTCCACGAAGTGAAAAAGACAGTATCTGCATCAGCAATTACCCTGTTTCAGGCAACATCATTCAAACCGATATATTGAAAGGGGAAAAATTAAAAGAGCTGCTCAATAAAATCGGCAATATCAGAAACCATCTTCAACTCAAACAGCGCGAACCCGTAGCACTACATGCCAAGGTGGCTGATACAGTCTTTTACGCCTCTTTTGTAGCATTGATTGAGAAAAAAGCCTGCTTGTCTTCGTTCAGCTTTACCGATTCTGACGTACCTAATTCAGTGTCGTTTCTAATTGACACCGATACTTTTTATGTCGAAGCACTACATCAGATTGACACATCTGCCGAGCGCGAACGACTTCAAAAGGAAATTGCTTATTTTGAAGGTTTTGTAAGGTCGGTAATGGGTAAACTCGGCAATGAAAAATTTGTAGGTTCTGCTCCCGAAGCTGTGGTTAACAAAGAAAAACAAAAATTGGCCGATGCCGAACAAAAACTAAACACACTTCAGGAAGCACTTATCAAACTGGGATAAGCTTTGAAATCATTTTGTCTTGTCGCATCTGACTTTTTTCAGCAAAACCAATTGTTTTCCTGCTTTTCTATCGCAGCACCGGCACCTTGTCCCAGACCAACAAGGTACTGCCGCTATTGTCGGTGTTCCTTTGTCAAACCACATAGTTTTGCCAAAACTATGAGGTTTTAAAGAAAGCTACATACAGGGTTTTTCACTTTTCACTTTTAGTTTTTAGTTTTTCACTTTTAGTTTTTCACTTTTAGTTTTTCACTTTTCACTTCCCAACCACCGCCACCTTACCCCGTGCCAAAACGCTGCCTGAATGCTCAACGGAATACAAATACATCCCCTCCGGCAAATGCGCCACCGAAACGGTTTTATGAGTTTCCCCCGCACCGAGCGTTGTTTGCAGCACGGTTTGACCGGTGAGGGAGAGGAGTTTTACCCCTAAATCCCCCTCTACCCCCCAGCCCCCTGAAGGAGGAGTTAAGCCGTTGTTAATTGCAAAGGTCAGCGTGTTTCGGGCGGGGTTGGGATAGACTGATACGGCTGTTTCCCCTCTCGAGAGGGGCAGGGGCGGGTTTCCTACCGTTTGTGTTACTACAGTTTGCTGAATCGTACTCGTATCGGAACAAACGACGGCGGTAAGGGTTACCGCATAACTGCCGATTGCATCGTATTGGTGCGTCAGCGTTGCGGGACAAGGTGCAAACCCCCGTCCGCAAACAAAAGGCGGAGTACCATCGCCAAAATCCCAGATAAAATGCCCCCCGTCTATGCTGTCGGGATAGACGTACTGGCTTTGATTGATGAACTGTATCGCGTGATTATCTAAGGGATAGTAGGTAAAGACCGCCTCCGGCTCGGTGAGCAGACCCATACAGTTGGTTTTGACGATATACAAACGGGCTATCATGCCCCAGGGCGGGAGGTAGGTTTCGCTGCGGCCGCAGGCAATAAAGCCGCCATCGGGGGTGGCTATCATATCGTAAAAATAATCGTTAAAATTGTTAGCATCGTAAGTGCGCCGCCAAAGTATTTCTCCATTTTTACTAACTTTCACCAATTCGCCATCTAAATCGCCTACCATAGGATACCGATGCCCGGCTGCCACATAATCACCATCGGTGGTTTCGACCAGACAGGCTTCGGGTAAAAACGATATAATTTCATCGCTTTCATCGCTCTCCATTAGCCGGATTGTATTCCATAGCACATTGCCGGCACCATCCAATTTTAAAAATACGCCTTTGTAGCCCGAAATAAACGGAGAACAGCACCCTTCAAACGGGTCGGGATCGCCATAGGCGGCAGTTACAACTGCCCCGCCGTCAGATGTCGGTAAAACAGACATGCCCCATTCTTTAATTAAATATTCATCGGGCGCCGTTGTAAAATCAATATTGGAAGTCCATATTTCGTTTCCCTCTAAATCGGTTTTCATGACCAAAATATCACCTACCGAGGCACCGGCTGTGTTGGCGCCTGCCAAAAAATATCCGCTGCCGTCAAGGGCGGGTTTTACGTCATAAAACCAGGCATACCAAGGCGGTCCGTATTCGGTGTACAAACGCTCCCACTCCCGATTGCCTGAAGAATCCAATTTTACCATATATGGATGCCACGGCACCCCGCTTATCCCAATAGACGGGGTCGGGGTACTGTACCCTGCCAATATATATCCCCCGTCGGAAGCAGAACATGCGGCATAAACTTGCGTTACATATCCTGCCAATCCGTTACTTGCAATACCTTCTTTGAATACGTCACTATTAAAGTCGGCGAGTATGTAATTGGCCTGCCAACTTGTATTGGCAGTATCCGAAATTGCCCCTGCAACAAGTATTCTTTCGGAGGGATGGTTGATTGCCATGCCCATCGTATAAGTGGCCGTGTCGGGTTTTATAAACTCCTTAAAATTGATGAAATTTCCCGACTTGTTAATCAGAGCTAAAAATATCCTGAAATTAAGATTATCGGGACTCAAGGTTGAACCGCTTATGACATACGTACTGTCGTTTGTCATGCTGATGCTGTAGCCGTTACAGTTTAAATTATTCTCCCAAATTGGGGTTTTTGCAAAGTATTTGGGGGTTTGCGCAAAAATTGGATGGAAGTTGAACAAACAATACAAAAGCAGCCAAGCAGGAAATATGGAGATCGAAACAGATTTCATGTTATAGTTTTTTACCGTTAGCAAAAATACCCTTACCTGCCAAACTTAAATTTGAGCACGACAGGTAAGGGCAAGTGGTAGTTTCACTATTTTATAATAACGAGCTTGTCTTTTGCCAAATACTTTTGCTCTGTATCGCTCCATATTTCGTAGTAATAAAGCCCTTCTTCGAAATCATCTATACGCAGAGTTAACTCGCCTGTCCCCGATAAAACGCCATGCCATACTGCTTTTCCCACAGCATTGTACAGGTAGATGCCGGCAGTAGGGTTGGTATGATTAGGGTCGGCAATATGGTAGCTCAATTGTACGACATTTTGTGCCGGATTGGGATAGAATTTCGAAACCGTAGTGCCGGTCTGGGTTTTAAAGCTCGTCTGCCAATTGTCCCAATTGATAAAATCTAATTCCGGCAGGTTGACGACAAATTCATGTCCGCGCGTTACATACAGGAACGTTTGCGCTTTGTAGGCGGTAGCGGTACGGCTATGGGCAACGATAAGCAATTGGGCTTCTTCTTCGGAAGTTATGTCAAAGATTGTTCGGTTAGTTTCATGAAGCGATAGCAGTAAGCGATAGAAGTATTCGTAATGCTCGTCTTCTTCCCGTTCTATGGTCAAGGCATTTAGAAGGGATAGAAGGGCGGCACTGTTTGCATCTTGTTCATGTTTCTGAATGCGGTAGCGCAAAGCAACGCGGTTGTTTAATTCGGACAGAAAATCAATAAGTGCTGCCGTATCGGCTTGGTCTGCATAATGCTGTATCCATAAGGCAGTTTGCATTTCCTGTTCTTTTTGGTCGGTGAGATGCTTAACATTCTCCGGGTCAGCAATGCGCGGCGAACTTTGGGTACAAATCGCAACTGGATCCCAACCAGGAGGGGTGCCACCACCACAAGGATTTAACACTCCCGGAGAGGCGGTGAAACCGGCAGGCAGAAAAGCCGGATATTCGCTATACTGAAAAAGATTGGTATTGGCTGGAAACAAATATATATCGTTAAACAGCACCCCGCCGGCAGGCGGAATAAAAGTGTTGAGCGGAGTAACGAAAAGTGGACAATTACCTTGGTTACCCAAAATACCGGTTTGCGTGGTAGTCAACCAAGGGGCGACTGAAATGGCAGCAAGTTGGTAGTTGCCCAATGTGTTGCATAGGATTTGTACCGTTGTATTATCTCCAATATTTGGTATGGCAACTTGAGTATTTAGAATGGTATTACCATGTATCACCCCTGTTAATACATCGGTATCTATATTTACAATGCCGCGCGAAACGTTGGACAATTGATTGTTTCGGGCTATACTGTAAGCTGACCCCATCATCAGTATGCCTACACTTGACAGCCCGTTACCATTGCTAATGGTATTGCTAAATACTCTGGCATTGCTGCCCTGTGTTTGTACGGCAGTGTTGCAACCAATAAATTGGTTGTTGATGATATGGACATTAGGAAAAGCGGTAGAAGTAAAGTTGCGCGAAGAAATACCCACTTGGCAATTGGTAAAAATATTGGTTTCGGTAGCTGCCGTACTATTATTGGGGATTTGTAAATCGTCAACTGCATTGGTGCGGACACCGTATTTGAGATTATTAAAAGTGCACCATTGCATGATAAGCCTTTTTGAAAACATGCTGAATATACCTGCCTCACCTTGAGTTATCCAGCCCTGGAAGGGGAAAAGCAAACCAGCAGAGGTGGTATTAAAATTACATCCCCTTATGATATCGTTATGGCTGGGTTTCCATGCCGTATTGATGCCCATAAAGCAGTTTTCAAATGCAACATTATTTAACACCAAAAACCCATCGGCTGAGTTGATAACACTCATCTGCCAAAGGTCGGGAAATAAAAGATTGGTTAAGTTATTGATTGGGTTAAAATCCGGTATGCTGATTAGTTGGGATGCAATATTGTTGAGGTCTATAATGGGTAAATTTTGGGTACTGATGCCAATTAAAGCATCTCTGATGACTGATTGAGATGAAGGGTTAGTATCAACCCTGCCGCCTGTTGTGGATGTGTTATTGCCATAAGTTCTTATGCCTTGCCACATATTGTTGCAGTTGGCATCTCCGCTTAATGTAGCACCGATTAGTATTAACCGCCCATGCGGTTCAACTAAAATACGCCCTAGTGACCCGAACTCAAATACAAGATTATCAATAGTTAGCACACTTAAATCCGATACCCTTATTGTACCTGCAATTCTTATAGGGTCAGCCGCATTGCCTATAAAATCGGTAAATGGGTGAGTGCCCGGACTCCAAGTTGTTGCCCCTGCAGGCAGGACGATATCAATACTATTGTTGATGCCGGCATAATAGGGATCAACGGTTATGATGGCTTCTCGGTTTACAGTATTTATAGGTCCGTCAACCGTAGTAACAGGTATTGAGGTTCCGTCCGGAGCAGTAAAGGAATTTGGAAAGTAACGTCTTAATCTATACAGAGTAGTAACATTGGGGGTTACGGTAATTGAAGTTTGGTTGTCAAAACCAAACAATCCGGTCCATGTAGAACCCCCGTCAGTGGATTGCGACCATCGGTAGCGCATATTCAGTAAATCCGTATTTACGCAAAGGGTTGGGTCTCCAATTTCCACAGATGTTTGGTTGCAGGTCATGACAATTGTTTGATCGTTAATAAAAATGTCCTGTATCATTTCGAAGTGGTCTATTTCTGTATAGTAACCACCCGAAGGTGAATTATCTCTTCTTTGATAACAGTACAGTGAATTGTGACTAGAAGAACTGCCTGTTCTTACTGCTGCGACTACTTGCCGCCAAGAAAATGGAGCGTTTGTACCTCCAAAATTGTTGTCATTAAGAAGGACAGTACTATTAGCATAAGGCAAACCGCTTACAGATTGGCTTAGACTTACACAAGGGAAAGTTCCCCAATCTTTAGTCGCAATAAAAAAATTTGTTGGCTCCAATGTATATGTTGCCACTAACGGAGCGTCTTGTCCAAAAGTAACATTTACGTTACTTACAGTTCTTCTTACATAACTAAATAAATAGTCTGTATTTGGAGTTATACTTGCCTCTACATAAGGTACTTCCGACCGATGTGTTGCATTATTCGCCCCGAAAATTCCAATAGACCCCCTCAAATCTATACCCGGGTCTAATGGCGTGTTGTCATAAAACTCACAAGTTCCTGCCACTTGCCCCCAACCGTAAATAGGTTGGTTACAAACATAAAATATACCCGATATTGCCTCCGGTGTCGGTACAGGAACTGAAGTTGGGCAACTTTGCCTTAGAATGGTTTTGTTGCAAATAACATTGCAACCGGGAAAGGATAAACATGGGGCTGCTGTTTCGCAGGGTGGCATGACAGTTTCCTCTGTAAACTCTTGGGCATAAAGGCTATTCACCCCCCCCCCCATTAAAAATTAAACTAATGCAAGCAATCGCTACAAAGCGGAAAAGCGGGTTTTGGTTTGTTTTCATACAAATAAAAGTTTTGGTTTAAAATTCTGCATCATCTTAAGTTTATCTTTCTCTCAGGAAAGGGTTTATTTGGCGCATTACTATGTATATTCCTTTTCACAGAAAAAAATCAACCCAAAATCGCATTTTTTTTTCATTTTTTTTGAAAAAAAGTTTTTTTAACCTCAGATACCTGCTTTCATTAACGAAACGAAGATTTTTTAATCCGGGTTGCTTGTTTTGGTCAAACCTCATAGTTTTGCCAAAACTATGAGGTTTTAACCATCCTGCCACACCACCGCCACCTTCCCCCGCGCCAACACAACACCTCCTTAGATGGGCTATTTCATTTATTTCCGTAGGTTTCACCTACGGCTATTCATATTCAACCCTTTCAGGGTTTTCTTGCTTTTCACTTTTAGTTTTTCACTTTTCACTTTCTAACCACCGCCACCTTCCCCCGTGCCAACACACCCTCTCCCGCAGTAACCACATAAACATACACCCCCTCCGGCAGATGCGCCACCGAAACGGTTTTGTGGGTTTCGCCTGCAGGTATTTGGGTTTGCAACACCAACTGACCGGTCAGGTTGTATAGGGTAAAGCTCGTTTCGGCTCCGCTCAACGAGCCGGCGGAATGATCGGGGAGCGTGATTTGGAGCGTGTTTTGTGCGGGGTTGGGGTAAACTTGGATGAAGTTCTCCCGCTTTAGGGGGGCGGGGGGTAAAAAAGAGTCTATACCCACCGCCCACTCACAACCTTCCGGAATATAGCAGGAATTACCAAGACTATCGGTGCGAACTACCCATGCCGTTTGAGTAAGGGTAGTGGAATCGGCATTGAAAACTGAGGTAAAACCTGCCATCATAAAACCACCCTCTGAAGTTTGACTTACTCCCCAAACATAGTCATTAATAGGTATCGTACCATTTAAAGCATAAGAATGACTCCAAATACTATCTCCTTCTGCATCTAACTTCATTAACCAAGCATCAGAATGGTATGAACCACCGGAAATAAAACTGTTAGAACCTATTGCAATCAAATTGTCATCAGGCAATCTAATCATGTCTGAAAATTCATCCATGCCTCCATCGCCATAATATTTAACCCATTGTTGGGTTCCTGTAGTGTCAATTTTTAGCACAAACGCATTTCCAACATTCCAAATATAGGGCTGTTCTAATCCTGCTATTATATACCCATTTTGTGCCGGAAGCATTGCAATTCCTACTGTCCAGTATCCATTTCCTAATATCCTGTTCCATAACATATTGCCTTGACTATCTATTTTGAAAACCCATAAGGTGCTAGTACCGGAATGACTTCTTTGTGCAGCTACTATGTAAGTTCCATCTGAATTTTGAATGATTACTCTTACAATTTCACTTGCATTGTCAAACCCATAAGTTTTGCTCCATTCAATATTGCCTTCGGCATCGGTTTTTATGATCCATGCTTGTGCGTGAGAGCTGTTTTCAGGAAAATTATCAGAAAATCCGCCAATTATGAAGCCCCCATCCTGAGTTACGGTAATACATGCCGGACCATTATTGTATGACCCCAAACTATATGTTTTGCTCCAAAGCGTGTCTCCCAGATTGTTCATTTTCAGTAACAGGGATTTATAGTATGTATTTGTTGTATAATCAGGTACATACGAGCAAACTACGGCAAAGGACGTTTCATCAACATTAATAATGTAATGACCTGTATATAGTGAATACTGATTACTGAAAAATTTAGTCCACAGTGTATCTTTACACAGGTCAAGATTAACAAGATACAGTTCATCTCTAGTAGGGATATTGCGCTTTATACCGACAGCTACAAAAGTGTTGCTATTTAAACTAATAATATCTCTAAAGACTGATGAATTAGGTAATTGGTCCATAGCCATTCCTTTACAATAATCGTCAGGGTTTTGTGCAAAAGAAGCTATAATGAAAAAATTAAAGCCTATAAAAAGGCAAAACTTTATGGATAGTGTTTTCATTGCAATTTAATTGATACCTAAACTGCATAAGTTGCATTCAAGGTAAATGTGAGTAAATCAAGGCTAACGGGTAATTAAGAGTTTTTGCCGTTTAATTTCTCCCGATTTATAAACTGCCTCTACTATATACAAACCCTTAATTTGCTTTGAAATATTTATGTCCGGGGTTATATCGTTCACACTTAGTGCCAACGCTCCATTAATGTTATACAAATTGAACCGTAAAATATTTTCCCAATTTAAAAGGGTGAGATGATTATTTGCGGGATTTGGATAGCAAATTGCTGAAACGGTTGCTGATCGCATCTTGGTTTTACCTGAAGTTGTTATGGTATAATCTCGAAACCATGTTTTTTCCTGCTGAAATGCCAAAATAGATTGTGCATAAATGCCGGCAGTGCTGTTGGTTTGGGCAATAAGGTCCAAAGCCTCTGCCTGTTGCACTCTAAGTTCCTGTAAAGAGCGGTTTTCGGCTTTTATGGAGTGTAACAATTCAAATAGGTCTTCATAATCGGGTTTTAGTGTTTGTGTAGCAGCCAAACTGCTTAAACCGGCTGTAGCCTGAGCTACACTTCCTTTAACAGTAGTATGGGTTTGCATCAGCAGTCGTTTAGCATAAATAGTATTAAGCGCATCCAAAAATCCAAACAAAATGCTATCGGGTTGTTCTGTTTCGAAGTAATTATGCAATACTTCGTTGGTAAACTGAATTTGTTCAGCCTCATCAACCGACATCGCCAATACTTCATTGGCTAAGTATTGAGGGCTTTTCCCTTCGGTTATCATACCAATAAAATCACCTTCCTCTAATTTTGGGCATTCGTTTGGGTCAAAAAATATACCCGTACATGGGTCTATAATCATTGGTGAACCGGAATTACTGGTAGGTACCGTTAGTGGTTGTTGTTCATTAGCGAAGTATGTAAAAGGTGGAATAAAAGTGCTGCTTACCCAGATATGATAATCCACTTCGGAAGGAGCAGCATCATAAAAAAGGTTCCCGGCGGTTAAGCCCGAACCACATGCTGAACCTTGGTTGCCTAACTCACCAAATACCATCCAAGGGGCAGCTGGTACAACAACAATTTCCGGAGGCGCACTAAAATCCCGAAATGTATTACAAATCACAGAAAGCGCATGATTGTCTTGGTAGAACTCAATACCTCGAGTCATCTCTAAGCTAATGTCTATCAGCGAGAAATCGTTTTGAAAAATATTGCCCCCACCGGCATCTGTGTTATCGGCCACCAAAGAAGGTCTGTCGCTATTGGTTACTTTAGAAAACCGATTGCTGGCTACGGTAACTGCTTCTGAACTCATCAACTCTAAATCAGTATTCATACAGTTGAATGTATTATTGACTATATAATCACCGAAATTGCCATCAGAGCTGATCCCTACTGAACAATTTTCAAAATTGGTATTTTGCACATTCAGTTTATGGAAAAAACTGCCGGTTCCATGAGCACCAATTCCTTTTCTTAGGTTTTCAAACCGGCTTTCAGAATTAGCGCAAGGTATATAGGGTAGGACATAATCGGGTTGACAATTTCGCACATTCACACGGGATAAGTAAGACAAAATGCCATAAGAAGCCTCTATATCATCATATAATGCTAGTGGCAACCCTTTGAATATACAATCTTCAAAAACAGTATTTTGCGAGTTGTATAAAATGATATGTGACTTATGATAACCGGAGGGGCTGAGTTCTGTATCTTTCAAAAGTTTAGTTTGTTCAAAGGTGCAACCTCTGAATATGTTGGTTTCTCCACCTGCGGATACAAATTCTATATGCCCGAAAGAAACATGATTGTTTCTGAAAGTTGTATTAACAGCATAAATATTCCCACCAATGCTTGCAATCGGCAGTCCGACCGAAGGATTTAACACATTGAACGAACTTGCAGCACTACGGGCAAATTCAATCACACTGTTTTCTGTATAGATATAGGCTCTTAAAGCATTAGGAGCTTGGATTAGGTGGTCGCCTTGTATGCGTATTCCGTCCCACATATCATGGCAACTGAGTACGGTAAGTTTGGCATCAATAATGTTAAGCCGACCACCGGGGAGTACTGTTATACCGGTTGGCACACCCGTAATTTTTGTATCGGCAAATTGCAGTTCGCTGTTTTTTATACTAAGTGTAACTCCGGGTAGCACCTTAATTTGTCCGTGTACTACTTTAAACTGGTTTTCCCATGTGGTGTTTTCGTCTATCGTTAGTCCATTATAAATATCGAATTGTTGTTCGCAACGGCAATCGTTACAACGCCCCACATAAGGAATTGTACTTACAGTCGTACTTGGATTAGCATTATCAAAAATAATGTCGTTTGCAGGATCAAAGTTGCCATACAATAAATTGGGGTAGTATATTAGTCTTGCGCCCGGTTTGACAATAATAGTCATATCGTAAAGATGAACACAGGGCTGGATTGTTAGTTTGCTGCCGGGCTCTAAAATATAAACCGATGGCTTTACCGATATGGTTGTACCCGTGCTTAAAGTATAGGTATTATTTGGCTGATCGCTTTCAACAGGCATATACCGTTGGTCAATATTATTTTTTTGGTCGCATGGAGTAGCTGCTATATCGTCTAAAGTGGGAGGCAGGCCCCGTGCAGTAACAAAACTATAACCGGAAGGAAAAATGAGGTTGTCGGCTTCAATAAATACTTCGGAGGGGTTGTAAAAAATGCGTTCTTCGGGGTTAATCTGGGCGATGTCGAAGTTTTTGTCCACAATATAAGTGTGTTCGATGCCAGGTTGTTGCTGCAAGTTGGTTCCATCTGGATTTGGAGAGACATATCCTAATGGTAAATAAGGGCTTGCACCATTACGCAGATGCACTCCAATCAGCGAATACGGAGGAGGATGCATATAAGTACACAGTGGAGGGGTGCTGGAAGTTCCGTCCCAAGACAGGCATGAAAATGCTTCACATTCAGGAGCTTCTTCAATCGGAAAATAGTTTAAATAGTTAAAACCACCGGAAGGAGGGTTTCCATCTGTGGTATTTATATCAATAAAAGGAATGATAGAAATATCATGTTCGTCTTCTGCTGAAGTACAACTTGGATCAATTATTTCATTACAATTCTTAAATGGATAAAATTTTGCTCTGCCGCGTGTGTTATCAATCACAACATCTATGAAACTTACCGGTTCATTATTGCATAATACATATTTCCTGTGTTTTATGACGGAGTGTGGCACTATTGTTCTTCTTGAAGTAGGTTCATCATTTGGTGTGCTGGTTAAATTATCTTCTTCTTCTTCGGAATAAGATAGTGGATTACTTATTGTAAACCAACTGCTTGAAAGAGCATAAAAACGTCTTTTAACAATAGGGTTTAAATTTTCATTTATTGTCAATACCCTTTGATTTGTTCCGGTAAAAGATGTTGCTGCTATTGAACGTTGAGTATTTTTGCCAAAGGGAAACGACATGAGTTCTAACTCAGTATCCGTGTAATTGGCTAAATCACTATAACCCGATACTAAACATGTTGATTCGTCATCTCCTAAAGGAGGCATCCATGCGTAAAGAGTTTGATATTCTCCTACGAAGGTGCAGGGACCAAATCCTCCTCCAAAAATATCGGTTATTGCAAATTTTCTATTACGGCAAGGTTCAATGTCTAAAAGATTTTCTCCGGTAAGATCGGCATAAATATCAAATACTTGCCTGCAATCCAAGTCGGGATTACAAGTGTTTACTATTTCACAAGTCGGTGGTGGTTGTGAACCGCCACCTTGAGCAAAGAGGCTATTCACCCCCCCCCCATTAAAAATTAAACCAATACAAACAATCGCTGCAAAGCGAAAAAACAAGGTTTTGTTTTTGTTCATAAAATTAAATGTTTTGGTTTAAAATTCTGCATCATCTTAAGTTTATCTTTCTATCAAGAAAGGGTTTATCTGGTGCATTACTATGTATATTCCTTTTCACACAAAAAAATCAGCTTAAAATCGCACTTTTTTTCATTTTTTTTGAAAAAAAGTTTTTTTTAACATCAAATGCCTGCTTTTGTTAACGAAAAACAATTTACCTGGGTTGCCTGAAGCTGTTTAAACATAAGATGTTTCAGAAACATTCTATGTTTTTGATAATTGCCTGAATTTGTCAATCCTTATAGGTTTGCCAAACCTATGAGGTTTTTAAAAAAGCTACCTTACAGGGTTTTTTGCAATTGACAATTGACAATGGCTATTCAAATTCAACCCCTTCAAGGTTTTCTTGCTTTTCACTTTTCACTTTTAGTTTTTCACTTTTAGTTTTTCACTTTTCACTTCCCAACCACTGCCACCTTACCAATAACTATTGCAAAAAAACAAGATTTAGAGTAGCAAAAAGGGTTGACAATAACTTATTGCAGGGGGGCTTTAAGTCAATGCAGGGGTGCATTAACCTGTTGCAGGGGTGAATTGATTTATTGCAAAGGCGATTTAAAACAATGCGGAGGCACAATAACCCAATGCAGGGGTGCATGAAGTCTTTGCAGAGGTGATTTAAGGCAATGCACAGGTGCATTCACCCAATGCAGGGGTGCATTACTTCATTGCGAAGGTTCATTGAGTTAATGCAGGGGTGCAATAAGTCATTGAAGGGGTGCATAGAGTTATTTCAGAGAGGCTCAGGGGCTTTGCAAGGGCTAAAAAAAGTTTGTTTTACTTTAAAAATGCTCTTTACAGAGGGGGGATGGTTAATGCTTCCTGCTTAAAACCCTTAGACTTTTATACTCATTGGTTTAAAAATATCAATAAGTTTGGTCATCTCTGAGCAGGTGATGGGGCAGTTTTTTTTAACTTGGAAATGAATTTCCCACACAACAAATTGCTGATGATTAGTAAAAAGCTCAACATGAATGATTGGTTTGCCTTAATTATTCCGGTTTTTTAGCTGACTGAATGAGTAGTATTTTTGCAGGTATTTAAAAAAATGCCGGACATAGCACCAAAAGGCGGGTCATTTTGTTTAAATTCACCACCTTTATAGCCTAAATATAAAGGCGATTCAGGTATGATGATTCCAGAACAAACCGTTGCAACTATTTTAGACTCTGCGCGAATAGAAGAGGTTGTCGGCGATTTTGTGAATCTCAAAAGGCGTGGAGCCAACCTGATAGGTTTATGTCCGTTTCACAACGAGCGAACGCCTTCATTTTCGGTATCACCAAGCAAGGGGATATACAAGTGTTTTGGTTGCGGGGCTGCCGGAAGCTCGGTGAAATTTATCATGGAGCATGAAAAAATGACCTATCCGGAAGCCATGCGCTACCTCGCCAAAAAATACAATATCACTATTGAAGAAGTAGAAGACGAAACCGGCAGGCAAGAAAAACAGCACTTGGACAGTCTGTATATTGCCACCGATTTTGCGCGGCAGCATTTTATTGACAATCTGTTTCAAAAAGACGAAGGGCGAAGCGTTGCCCTCAGTTATTTTAAGGAAAGGGGATTTACACCTGAAACTATCAATCATTTTCAGCTTGGCTATAGTCTCGAAAGCTATGATGCGTTGATTGACGAAGCCCGAAAGGGGCAGTATAGTTTAGAGATGTTGCAAAAAACAGGGTTAATCGTTCAAAAAGACGAGCGTTACCTGCCGTTTTTCAGAGCAAGGGTGATGTTTCCTATTCACAACCTATCGGGAAAAGTGGTTGCATTTGCCGGACGCACCTTGTCGAAAGATAAAAAACAACCTAAATACATCAACTCTCCGGAAACCGAGATTTATGTGAAGAGTAAAATTTTGTACGGCATTTTCTTTGCCAAAAAGGAAATCCGTCAAAAAAACGAGTGCATTTTGGTGGAGGGTTATACCGATGTGATTTCACTTTTTCAGGCCGGTATAGAAAATGTGGTGGCCTCTTCGGGCACAGCACTGACTTTGGAACAAATCAAACTGATACATCGCTATACTCCCAATATTATCATGCTATATGATGGCGATGCGGCAGGTATTAAGGCGGCCCTACGCGGTGTAGATTTGATTTTGGAGGAAAACCTGAATGTAAAAGTGGTAGTTTTACCGCCCGACGAAGATCCTGACAGCTATGTTCAGAAACATGGAAAAACTGCAACCCTTCAGTATATTCATCAAAACGCAAAAGATTTTGTCTTTTTTAAAACGCAACTGCTGCTCGATGATGCAGGCACTGACCCGGTCAAAAAAACAGAGTTGGTCAGGGAGGTAATCCGCACCATTGCCTTAATTCCTGACCCCATTAAAAGGTTGATGTATATCAAAGAGTGTAGCCAGTTGTTGGAAGTGCCCGAAAACCTGATAGTCAGCGAAACCAACCGGCTAAAGTGGAAAAAGATAGATAAAGAATCAGAAAAATCTGAACATTCCGGGGAACTTCCCCCAAAAATAGGAGATAGCCGCGACAAACATCATAAACAGACCAAACAGCAAAATCGGGCATTGCCCGATGAAATCATCTGTGAAAGGGAAATCATCCGGCTGCTCATTGAATACGGAAATAAAGAAATAACCGTTGAAAAGGTACATGCCGAAACCAAACATGCTCTTACCGAGTTCCAAACGGTGGCAGCCTGTATTGTTCGTGAAATTTCAGAATTGCCCTTTGAAAAGCCCCTTTATGCTAAAATATTCGACTATTTTAAACAACAAATTACAGATGAAAATCCACCTCCGACCTCCGACTTCTTTTTGATGCATCAGGACGAACAAATCAGTACAATTGCCATAGATATGCTCACTTCACCCTACGAACTGAGCAGTAACTGGGAGGCGATGCACGATATTTTTATTACCGATTCGGTCAGCAGGTTTAAAGACGAGGTGTTTGATGTCATCAACCGGTTTAAACTGACCCATATATTAAAGAAGCTCGAAGAAATTAACGAGCAGCTCAAAACCCATCATTCCCCCGAAATGCAAACCGAATTACAACATAAACTAATTTTACTCTCAAAATGGAAACAGGACCTGGCCAAACTACTCGGCATTACCATTATTCGCTAACTTTGCAGCAGGCAGGACAGTAAGTTTCCTGTTTTTTTTAATAGAATATTATCATCAAATCCATATCGTATATTTTCAATCTTCTGAAGCTGAACATGAAAAAAATATTCCTGCTCTTGTTTTTGACGCTTACCGTATTTCAAATTCAGGCACAACAACAGTTTGTATCAAAACCGGTAGTGGTTAAAGGTACGGTGGTCAACCCGCAGGGGCGCACCATCAGCATCGCTATTTTTGCCAACCCACTCACCAATCCGTTTACTTATACCGATACGTTGGATGCCGGCAACCAATTTCGTATCGCCTTTGATTTAGGTATTCCTATTCCGGTTCAGTTGGTTCACGGACGTGGGGCGAGTGTGCACTTGTATCTTGAACCCGGGGATAGTTTGGTCATAACTGCCAACGGTCAAAATTATGCCGGAGACATGAAATTTGAAGGCATCGGAGTTGCACATCAGCACTACCTTCGCGATTTTGACCGCGCCTTTTTACTTCGCGGCATCAGCTACAACAACCCACAACAGGTAAGAATGCTCGATTTTGTGCCTTACCGCAAGTTTACAGATAGTTTGCGTACAGTCCAGCTACAGTTTTTGACTGAGTATGCTAAAAAGACAACACTTTCAGCCACCTTTAAGGAACTGGCGAAAATAAATATTGACTATCCATGGGGAGCAGCTTTGCTCAGTTTTCCCAACGACCACGCCCGTTTTAATGGCAAACAAACCATTGAAATACCTTCCGACTATAACAACTTTTTGCAGGAAATGAAGTTTCTGGAAGATAACGCCATGTTAATCCCGGCTTATGTGCAATTTATGGATGCTTTTTTCAACACGACCTTTTATCATCAGGTAGTGGCGACGACTCCCAATTATAATATGGACAGCTATTATACCGATCAGTATGAGTATGCTCAAAAAGCCATCAAAGGGAAAGCCATGTATTATTTAATGGCAAAAGCATTTTACGAAGGCTGTAACAACGGACGTTTAGAAAAGATATTTACCAAATACAACGAATTTATGACGGCCTGCCCCTATCCTGAATACAAAGAGGTCGTTGATTTTATGTATAAAAACAACAAATATCTTGCAGCAGGAAGCCCTGCGCCTGCGTTTACCCTCGAAAGCATTGACGGCACACAGGTTTCTTTGAGCGATTTAAAAGGAAAGGTAGTCTATCTCGACTTTTGGGCTACCTGGTGCGGGCCCTGTAAACAACAACTGCCTCACGGGAAAAAACTAAAAAGCCAGTTTGAGGGCAAAGATGTTGTGTTTTTATATATTTCTACCGATAAAGACCGAACCCAATGGGAAAACTTTGTCAAAAAAGAACAATTGCCCGGAATACATCTTATAGCACAGGGTCCGGCTGCACAAACTATCGGACAACAATATCAGGTAAGGGGCATTCCAAAATATTTTATCATTGACCGGAACGGAAACATTGCCAACAGCAAACCCCGCCGTCCTTCTGAGCAGCCTTTTGTTACGCAACAAATTGAAGAAGCGTTGGGCATCAGGTAAAATTTTTTTCTAAACAAAAAAGGATAGCAGATTTGCAGGAAAACAACCTGCAATCCAATCTGTCTTTATCAGAATTGCTCCCTATGCGAAAAGGAAGTCTCCTCGAAAATGTACCCGTCACACAAATAGTTGCCGAAGGTAAGGGCATTGCCCGTTTGCAGGGATTGATTGTGTTTGTCGAAGATGCTGTTCCGGGTGATGTGGCAGATGTGCGCATTACAGAAAAGCGAACAGATTACGCAACGGCAAAAGTAATCGCCTTAAAACAGGAATCTCCCGACCGGATTACCCCCTTTTGCAGTCATTTCGGGGTATGTGGCGGGTGCAAATGGCAATATTTAACCTATCCAAAACAAGCTGCGTATAAAGAACAGATTACACGCGAAGCTTTTACCCGCATCGGAAAATTGCAGTTTCCGGAATTAAACCCTATCATTACTCCCGATCTGACAGAATATTACCGCAACAAAATGGAGTTTACCTTCTCCAGCCGGCGTTGGTTGTTACAAGACGAAGCCGACAGCGAACAACGGCAGATTGACCGGCGGGCTTTGGGCTTTCACGTAAAAGGCATGTATGACCGGGTGGTCAATCTTCAACATTGCTACCTTCAGGCATCGCCTTCCAACGAAATCAGAAACGAAGTGTTTGACTATTGTGTCCGCTACGACCTGCCATTTTACGACATTAAAAACAGGAGCGGATATTTGAGAAACCTACTTATCAGGACTTCAACCCTCGGCCAACTGATGGTAGTATTTGCCTTTAATTTTGACCATCCCCAATGGCATACCCCGCTTTTGGAGCATATCAGAAATCGGTTTCCGCAAATCACCTCACTCGGTTATACCATCAATAACAAACGCAACGATATGTGGTTTGACCTCGACATCATCACCCATTCGGGACAAGACCATATCATCGAACAAATAGGACATTGCCGGTACAAAATCAGCCCCAAATCATTTTTTCAAACCAATAGCCATCAGGCTTTCCGCTTATATTCAGTCATTGAGCAGATGGCACAACTATCCGGCACCGAAACTGTATATGATCTTTACACCGGCACAGGCAGTATTGCATTGTTTCTGGCACAAAAATGCAAACAAGTCATTGGCATAGAGGAGGTAGATGCTGCCATTGAAGATGCAAAACACAATGCGCAGCTAAACGGAATAACCAATGCCGCTTTTTTTACAGGAGATGTGCGAAAGATACTACAGCCGGAGTTTATAGCCAGACACGGTAAACCTGATGTGCTGATTACCGATCCGCCCCGTGCAGGAATGCATCCTGAAGTACTCAGGCAAATACTGATGCTCGAACCTGCACGAATTGTCTATGTCAGTTGCAATCCGGTTACACAGGCACGCGACCTTCAGGTGCTATGTGAAAACTATCAGATTGACCAGCTTCAACCCATAGATATGTTCCCACATACCTACCATATTGAAAATGTCGCTTTGCTGAGCCGGAAGTCCCGGTAATATCTGTAAAGATAGTCTTTTAAAAGCAGGAAAAACACGCCATCAAATGAGCGTCGGGGAATCATTCCACCGGAAAGTAGCAAGATCAAAGCCGGACAAATCGAGCATCCGGTCAATGATAGTAGCGGCAAGTGCTTCAAATGTTGCCGGACGGCTGTAAAAAGACGGAGAGGCGGGGCAGATAATGCCACCGGCTTCTGTAATCGTTTTCATATTGTTGATCTGTATCAGCCCATAAGGAGCATCGCGTACCATTAAAATCAGTCTGCGCCTTTCTTTTAACATGACATCGGCAGCACGAGTGATCAGATCATCAGAAATACCCTGAGCAATCCGTCCCATAGTGCCCATAGAACAGGGGCACACCAACATCGTGTCGTATTTTGCAGAACCTGATGCAAAAGGGGCAAAGAAGTCGCCTTTTTTGTAAAAAGCAAACGGGTAGTCGCGATAGGTTTGATTGTTCAGTTCATATTCCCAAACAGTTACGGCATTTTCCGACATCACCACCCCAACATTCTGCAACTGTCCGGCCTGAATCAACGGTAAAAGACGGTCAAAAAGCACCTTTGTATAGATAGATCCACTGGCTCCGGTAACGGCTACGACGATTTTACGTTTCATTTTGTTTTATTTTTGTCAAAAAAATCAACAAAAAGTGAATTTTGGTTTAAAACTCCCTATCTTGCGAGGCATTTCGACGAATTGTATAACATTCCTAAAGATATAGTGTTCATCTCTCATAAACTGTTTCTCCTTATGAGCAAGATTCTTTTTACTTTAACTGCATTTGTTTGCTTGATGTGTATGTCTTTTTCATTATTGACCAACAATGATAAAGAAGACAACAGCACCAAAGACAGCAAGTTAAAAATTCATTGGATTTCGTTTGAGGAAGCCGTAAAAAGAAACGAGGAAAACCCTAAAAAACTATTTGTTGACCTGTACACAGATTGGTGTACATGGTGTCTGAAGATGGAAAAAGCTACATTTGAACATCCGAATATAGCCGAGTACATTAATGAAAATTTCTACCCTGTTAAGTTGGATGCCGAAGCACAACGCTCTATCACTTTTAAGGACAAAGAATATATTTTCAGACCCGATGAAGGAGCAAGCGGACGAGGTGTTCACGAAATTGCCATCTACCTGACCCGCGGACGATTGAATTACCCTTCAGTTATTTTCCTCGACGAATTTGTGGCCAATCCTCAACCTGTTGCAGGCTTTCAAAATCCAATCAGAATGGATAAATTGTTGAAATACTTTGGTGAAAACTATTACAAACAAATTGATTGGGGGCTGTTCAGTCAGATTTACCAATCTCCTTTAGAAAAAGGAAGGGCCTACGCATCTCCTAAATAATTTGCTCAAAGCCCGAATTAAATTTTTTTCTAAATCAAAAAAGCACCTGCCCTACCTCAGGTGCTTTTTTGATTCTATGCAATGCTGTTTTATCAGTATAGTCCGGTTTGTTGGCAAAAAAAAACAGCATGTTTAATCAGGTATGCACGGATATGTAAATTTACCTTTTGTTCCTTAAACAAGTATGAAAACTTGTTCAAGCTATTTATTTACGATAAATAGAAAATTTGAACCAATCAAACAATAAAATCTAAGTATTCATCACGATTAATTTGTGGTTGAAAAAAAGTGTTAAAAAAAGGTCAAAAAAAATCGAGATTTTATGACCAAAATTGTTTTTAAATCCATTAATCGTTTAGTTTTGTGTCATTGTTTTGTCAAAATTGCAAATAATCGTATTTCACAACTTAAACTGTAATTGAATGAGAAACTTAAAGGCACACTTACTGCTGCTTTGCGCTACTTTGTTGTTGAGTAGCATAGCAATGGCGCAGGCCGACGGGGATTTACCCCCCAATGCAATAGCCGGTAAATGCTATGCAAAATGTTTGATTCCCGATCAGTATGAAACGGTAACTGAGCAGATCCTGTTAAAAGAGGCTGCATCGCGTATTGAAGTAGTTCCTGCTGTGTTCGAATCGGTAGAAGAGCAGATTTTGGTTAAAGAAGGCTATAAAGTACTTGAAATTGTACCTGCAACTTTTACCACAGTTGAAGAGCAGATGTTGGTAAAAGAAGCCGGCAGCCGCTTGGATTATGTACCCCCTGTTTATGAAACGATTACTGAACAGATGTTGATCTCTCCCGCCACTACAAAATGGGTTCAAGGAAAAGCAGACAAAAACTGTCTGAACGAAGACCCTGAAAAATGTAAGGTATGGTGTTTGACTGAAGTGCCTGCTCAATACAAAACTGTTACCAAACAGGTATTGAAAACACCGGCAGCCACTACCGAAACTCCCATTCCGGCCGAATATCGCACCATTACCAAAGCAGTGGTTCAAACCCCCGCCTCCACTCGTGAGAGCGAAGTTCCCGCCGAATACAAAAGCATCACCAAACAGGTTTTGCGCTCTCCGGCTACTACACGAGAAGTGGAAATCCCTGCCGAATACAGCACCCTGACCAGCCAAAAATTAGTTAAAACCGGTGGTTTTACCGATTGGGTTGAAGTTTTGTGCGAAGCTAAAGTTACGGCTTCTAAAATTTTGGAAGTTCAAAAAGCACTTAAAAACAAAGGCTATGACCCCGGACCGCTTGATAACGTCATGGGTGCGCGTACTAAAGCAGCTTTGGTTCAATTCCAGAAAGACAATGGTTTGCCGGTAGGAAATCTTAATGTCGAAACCCTTAGAGCTCTTGGTGTTTCGGGCAACTAATCCCGGCATCTGCAATTAACAATGCGGATTTAAACCCCTCTGTTTTAATAATAGCAGAGGGGTTTTTTCATTTACAGTTTCGATCTAAACACTCATCCGGTGGAATTACAAAAAACCAAACCATGTTATGGTGTGAATTAGCAGCAACAGGCCATTATACCAATCTATTTATTTGGTTGCTTTCCGGCTTTCCCTGAGCCGGCAAAAATCGTTACTGATGCATTCTCCATCTGCCTGATATATTTATATACTTCCTCGACAGCAAACATGCCATCTGCAGGAATTCGCTCGGCTTTAGTTTTAAAAACAGATTGAATTGAGATACTATTTTCTTTGGTTTGCCTGATGTCAAATGAGTAAGTGCCAAAATCATTGTTGATAGCTAACGGTAAATCTTTAAATGCTTCAATATAGATATCCCGGTCAAACTCTAAATAGTAGTTATAAGTGTCAGTTCCTGTAAAATCGGAATAAAAAGGCAGTGTGCGCTTGCGAACATTTAAACCTTCTACGATAACATGTTGTATCCAGTTGGTTAGAGAAATTCTATAAGTGGTGTCGTTGACTTTTGTTAACAGAGAATTATCCTTATAATTTAGTTGGATTTCGGTTTTAAACGGATAGCCCTCTTGGATTTGGATTTCTGGTTTGGCAGATGGGGTGCTTTTATCACTAAGTCTTGATAAATGACGGTAATACCCCGGATTTACAGTTGAATCGATAACATTGTATTGGTAAAACCCTCTGATAAGGGTTGAATATTGACCGGACAAAGTTATTTTCGAATTAAAATTAAGTTGATTAGTGTTCAGGTTTACTTTAACATGAATGTTTGAGGTTCTGAAATTATAGATCAAGCTTGTTACCGGAGTTTGGAAAAACTGAGTAGTTTTTGGGTTGAGATGACTGTCTGCCATTTGCCAAATATGTAAAGAAGGAGTATTTTCTAAGTAAAACGGTAACTCATTCAACTGATACCCGAAACGACTGTTTTTAGGAAAAACAAAAGTCAATTCATTATTGGATTGAAAAGAATACATCAATACTTGCCCAAAAACGGGCAGACAAGTATCGGGATTGATTTTTCCAATTCTTTTATCTGAAACCAAAACCCTGAAAAAGTCCTTTTTAACTCGTGTGAGCAAACCTTCGTAAATAACATACCGGTTGATGTTTAACATTTGTTTATTCTTGATTCCCAGTGCCACTTTTTCACGTTTAGCATCGGTCAAGCCCCTATAACCTTCTGTCAAAACATGGGCGTATAATTGATTGCTGATGCGGTCAAAAGGCCCCTGAAATTGCAGGTCTTTATTCAGTTCTTTCAAAATAATCTCGCGCCTGCTGCTACCGATTTTTGCCATGCGCTCATCGTTATTGTTAAAATAGTCTTGTTCGTATATATATTCAAACTCTTCTGCTAAGGTTTTTTGTAGTTTTTCCATAAGCTTAAAGGCTTGATCTTTGTCTATATTTTGGGTTTGTTCCGAAAAAAAACTATTCAGCGCTAATTCTTTTGAACTTAGAAAACGCTTGGTTTTATGGATTTTTATATCCCTGAACGACACCATATCATAAGAAAAATAATTCCATGTGTAGGGTTTAAAAGCAACAAACTCATCGTTTCTGAGAATCCCAAAAGCTTTGTTGTGCAGGTAGAAGGTTAAATGTGGAAGGTCGGCATAAAGACGGGCATTTGGTTCATACAAACAAGCCGGCAAATTCGTTAATTTCCAGGTATAGGTGTGGTTAAAATCAGGGGCTTTTGTGCTGAATAGCGTGTCGGGAGCAGGAAGTCCGTTGTGAAGATGCAACAACAACAGTTCTCTCGAAGGTACTGTCAGGTGAAATGTTCTGGTCTGTGCAGGTAAGGGTAGGTGCAGAAAAATACGCTTCCAGTCAAAAACAAACGGCAGATACCAACTGTAAGAAATCTCTACAATATCACCCGGGACGGCTTGAGGGATGGTGAAGTGATAAGAATAGGCGAAACGGTCACGATTGCTGTACAGTAATTTTTCTGTTTGGATGGTATCTTCCGGCAATACAATTTTCAACTGACCGTCAGGTTTTAAAATTCTTGCTTTGAAATGGATGATTTCTAAGTCAAAAAATTTGGGACGATGAATACCTTTTCGGTGATATACAGTCAGGTCTGAAAATTCAGATGAAGGGTCGGTTACTTCCGGGATATTGATAGTTGCACCGGTTGTTATGCCTTTGGCGGTTAAAATTTTAACCCGTCTGTGAGTAGTAACTAAGGTACTGTTGAATCGGTTGTTGAAAGTCCATTCGGTAGATTCAGACAAAATGACGGCATCCTGATCCAAAAATTCAGGGCTGATTGTATGTTCAAAATCAGGTCGTTGTTCCCAGGGTTGAAGGTATGTCTTCCGGTATTTGGTGTTTTGCCCAATCAGGAGGTTTTCTGAAATAAAAAAAAGCAACATCAAAAGCGAAAATAATCGGTAGGGCATGGCAAAGCAAAAAAGAAAATTCTCTGAATAGACCGCATTTTTTTTACAACAACGTAAGCCGGATTGTAATAAAACTTTGTAAAATACATGATATGAACATACAATTAATTCCCACTAAATTCAACCAATCTTCAGGGATTTAAACCGGTTCAATTTGAGTAATTGGCAGAACGTTGTTATATCTAATCACTAAATTTATGTTCAGGATTTTGTGTATGTCTTTGTCAGATATGCATGAAGATGACAAACCTTTTTAAAAACTGTTTATGGTTCGTTTGGAAGAATTTTTGGCATTAGTTCGCGCCAAACGCTTTCGATAAACTGGCTGTCTCCTGCCTCTGTGTGCATTAATTCTGCAATCACTATTTTGCTTTGATCTTTAAAATGAAAAACCTGAGCCATGTTGGTACAATATTGCCCGGCCTCAGCTATTTGTCGTGTGGCATTGTCTTGAAGCAAATAGAGCTTGGAAAACCAACAATACCCGCTACAACCGCAGTCAGAAAGGGAAAAAACTACCTGTGGATTGATAAATTTTGGATTTGGGATTGGAGTTATCAGTGGAATGGATGAAAACAAAGAGGTACTTTCTTGTGGGGTGTATTGAAACAAATGGTAATAAGTGCCGGTAGGCCTGTTTCCATGATACCATTCCGGTTCGCTTGTAGCTACCAATATATCTGAAACACCGTCAAGGTTAAAGTCGGAAACTTCAACCCCTACGTTTGGGTAGTAACTGCTTAGGTTTTCGGCTTTAAAAACCTGAAAGAGCGTATTGTTTTTTACCTCATAAACATAGAGGTTTAAGTAATAATCCTTTGTATTTCCGAGGAGGTAGGCATCAGACAAATAGGCAATAACAGCGTGTTTTTGTAAGGGGTTAAACAAGTTCCCTACTTCGATATGGGCATAATTCCGTTTGTCTATATAATACGGAGAGCCTGCATTTTCCTGCATTCTCAGAAGAGTCTGCGTTCTGATGGAAAGCAATGTTGCGGGCTTATTGGCCAGTATCATGGCATCTAAGTAGGGCACATCATCTCTTACACAAACTTTTTGTTCGGGACCGTCAACATCAACCAAAGGAATTTCAGCAGATGGTGGATTTTGGGCAGAGACGAGGGTTTGGATAGAAACTATAAAAAATATGAGCAATAGAGATTTAGACATAGTTGGATGAAGTTTTGAGACCCAGGCAATTAAACAGGCACTTTAACCAGATAGGTTTTATCTTTTTTGGTTTTCAGGAAAGTGGTACGCATCCACGGATTGAGTAGTTTTATCGTTTTATAGTTGGTATTGTAGCTTTTAGCAAAAGTTGTCAGGTTGTCTATGCCGGTAACTTCAACCTGATTGGTGGCTTGTTTGGGATAGAAATCTTCGGTTGTAAAGTGATAACCATAGTCATGGGGATTTGTCATGACCACTTTATATGCCAGAATACGGAAGATATAGCGCGAAGTTTCGGTATTTAAGTATAGGTTGTAAAAACTACTTTCTAACTGGTCGTCAGTATGGTCATTCATACCCGATACGCCTCTGTTATATCCTGCTGCTGCCATTGTCCAGCTATTCAATCGCTGATTGGCGTTTCTCAGGTAATTACAAGCTGCTTGGGTAGATTTTTCAAGATGCAACCTTTCATCCACATCTTCGCTTACCTCCATGTTATATTGACGGGCGGTAGCTTCCATAAATTGCCATACACCTTTTGCCCCTTTGGAGGAAGTTACGTTTTCCAGCCCGCTTTCAGCCATTGCCAGATATTTAAAATCATCGGGTATTCCGTTTCTGCGTAAAATATCTTCTATTTCAGGAAGGATACGATATGCCAGTTTCATCACCCTGATGGTACTGGAATGTTGATGAGTTACATTGATGATTTCCCGGTCTAATCGCTCACGAACTTCCCTGTCATAAAGCGGAACAGGTTCGCCTGCAAATGTCAAACTTGTGGGAATGGGAGGTTGATTGACATGTTGCTGAACCTTGTTGGTTGAAGGAGTATTGAGGCTAAACCCGCTGATGAACAACAGGTAGATTAAAAACATGACCGATATAAGATGAAGTGCGGTTAACAGATGGCGCATGACTTTACCTTTTTTAAAATCAAAGAAACGTTGAGGCTGTTGCTTTATATAATTACAGATGCTAAGGTAGTGTTTTTTTTCATTTACCGTTCTATATGGCTTTAAAAATTAATCGGGTTGTTTTTGTACCTTTGTCCGGCTTGTCATTTATAGGCAGTATCAATATTTTTATTTAAAGTACCAATTCTTTATGAAATTCGGAACCAAAGTTATACATGCCGGCATCTCGCCCGATCCATCTACAGGTGCCATCATGACTCCCATATTTCAAACCTCAACCTATGTTCAGGAAGCACCCGGAATACACCATGGGTACGAATATGGACGCACCCAAAACCCTACACGGACTGTACTCCAAAACAATTTGGCTGCACTTGAAAATGCCCGTTACGGGGTTTGTTTTTCAAGCGGTTTGTCAGCTACAGATGCAGTGTTGCGATTGCTTCAACCCGGAGATGAGGTGATTGCCGGCAATGATCTATATGGTGGCACCTATCGTTTATTTGTTCGGGTTTTTCAGAAATATGGTATTAAGTTCCATTTTACCGATATGCAGGATGTCAATAGCATTCTGCCCCTTATCAATAACCATACAAAAATGGTATGGATAGAAACACCGACTAATCCAATGTTGGGCATCATTGACATATCGGCCATGTCTGTGATTTGTAAATCAAAAGGTCTGCGTCTATGTGTGGACAATACTTTTGCTTCTCCATATTTGCAAAATCCGCTGGATCTTGGAGCTGATGTGGTTGTACATTCTGTAACCAAATATCTGGGGGGACATTCTGATGTCATTATGGGAGCTGTTATGTGCAACGATGAGGCTTTTCATGAACATCTTGTCTTCCACCAAAATGCGGTTGGAGCAGTTCCTGCACCTATGGATTGTTTTTTGGTATTGAGAGGATTAAAAACCCTGCATCTTCGAATGGAAGCTCACTGTAAAAATGCGGCTTTGGTTGCCGCATTTCTTTTACAGCATCAGGCAATTAAAAAGGTGAATTACCCGGGTTTCGAAACACATCCCAACCATCAAATTGCCAAACAACAAATGCGGGGCTTCGGAGGCATGGTGTCTTTTACCCTTAAAAACGATACCATTGAGGCTGCCACCAAAGTATTGTCTAACACCCATTTGTTTGCCTTGGCCGAGTCATTGGGCGGCGTAGAATCACTGATTGGGCATCCAGCTACAATGACTCATGCCTCGATCCCTTTGGAAGAAAGACAGAAAACCGGGGTGCTCGATTCTTTATTGAGGCTAAGTGTCGGAATAGAGGATGCAGACGATTTGATTGAAGATCTGAAACAAGCCTTGGATATGGTTTTATGAAATACAATTTCTAAGGGGTTGTATTCAGTTATATAAGCCCGATAAAAACTGCATAGTATCCACACCATCAGCATAGTCCCACAAATTTGGTAATTGTGCCTGACCGAAAGGAATTAATACGCCCAAAGAATTTTCAGGAGAGGCAACGACGCATTGAATTTGGTCCGCCTGCTCCATAAGTTTGCCGTATAAACCGGCTTTATCATAGTAGTATTCATAGTGCAAAACTCCAACCGGGGATGCAACAGTTTTGTTTTCCTGTAAAACCAAAAAATCGGAGGCGTATTTTAATTGACCATTTAGCATGAAAATAGAATAGTAGTAGTCAAAGTTGTTTTTATATTTATTGTGTTGGTTTACATCGGCAAAATACTCTAAGTGAGACAGCAGGTTAGGAAAGTCATATCCAACAGGCACAAACAATTTAGATACATTTCGGCATCCTAATCCAAAGTATTGAAAAATGTCTTTACCTAATTCTTGGATTTCATCCGAAGATTCGTTGCCGGTTAAAATGGCAGCCGAGCTCCGGTTTTTTCGGATAATATGGGGGTATTTCCCAAAATAATATTCAAAGTAACGGGCAGAATTATTGCTGCCGGTAGCAATAACAGCATCAAACCCGTTTAACTGTTCTGCAAAGTCAATATAGCAGGATACTTCCGGGTCTGTTTCTTTGAGCAGGTTTATCAGAAACGGGAACAACAAGGCATCTTTCCCCGATAGCTTCACCTTTGCCTTATGTCCGGCAACAAATACACATAAAAAATCGTGAAACCCGACTAAAGGCACATTTCCAGCCATCACCAATCCGATGGTCTTTAATTCAACAGGAGAAGAGGGTATATTGTAACGGCTTGACCATTTGTACAAATTGTTTTCGTTGAGATAGCGTGTAGTAATAGCATCAACGGCCTGACGGACACTTTCAGGAGTAAACCAGGGATTTGACACACAAGATTGGTTCACCACACTATCAAAATCTGCTTCTTTATTTTTAAGTTTTTCACCTAAAGCTGCCAAAACCTTTATTCGGGAAGATTGTTGCATGTTTTTTAATTGGTTAATAAAATTTTTAAGACCAAAAGTGTTCAAAAAAGCAAAAATAACATCTTAAATTTACAACCTCATAAAAATACTTTTGCTATGGCTATAATGATAACTGACGAATGTATTAACTGTGGTGCTTGTGAACCCGAATGTCCTAACAATGCTATTTATGAAGGTGGTGTTGAATGGGCAATTGAAGATGGCACTACCATTAAAGGAGATGTAACTTTGTTGGACGGAAGTATTGTGGATGCTTCAGACAGATTTACCCCTATTCAGGAGGATTACTATTATATTGTACCCGACAAATGCACAGAATGTATGGGTTTTCATGAAGAGCCGCAGTGCGCTGCAGTTTGTCCCGTAGATTGTTGTGTACCTGATCCTGATTTCAGAGAAACGGACGAAGTACTGCTTGGGAAAAAAGCCAAGCTACATATCTAATCTCTTTTCCAAATTTGTTTTAGGGGTTTTACCCGATCTAAATTAGATATACCTTAGCAATACGTTAGTTAAATCCGTTATTGCTAAGGTATTTTTTTAAAAAACGGCCATCTCAACCCAAACAACTGTATTTTGGGTTTCATATCTTAAAATTTGGTTTATGAAATTGTTAATAAGAAAATTGGAGGGTTATACCTGTATTTTATATCTTTTCCTGTTTGCTGCATTTACTATCCCGGCAAAGCAGGCATTAGCACAGAAAGAATCTGTTTTCTTTGTACAATTAGGAGTTTTTTCAAAGAAACCCACAAATCAAATAGAGCAGGTCAAGAATTTAGGAGCAATTTATATCGAAAATACCGGTAAGAACCAGCAAAGATATCTGTTGGGGCAATTTGCTATGCGAGTTGATGCCGAAAAGACTCTAAAGGATGTAAAAGCAAAAGGTTTTTCTGATGCTTTCATTGTAGAGCGACAAATTGACAATGTACCTACGATTTATGACAATTTGGATTTGATACAGGGTGATAATGGAAACAAGGGGGGGGTACAACCATCCCGAAAAAATGACCAATCCAAAGCTTTTTTGGTACAAGTAGGGGTATTTGGCGGAAAAATACCAATGAACGAAATTTTGCCATTGGTCAGTATCGGCAATATTTATACTGAAAAAACGAATACTGCCACCAAAGTATTTGTAGGTACTTTTGCCAGCCGCAAGGCTGCGGATGAACCTTTGAAAGTTGCAAAAGCATCCGGATTTAAAGGCGCTTTTGTGAAAGAGATGCCCATTTCTGCTTTGGAATTACTGATTGAACAGCGACAAGGAATTCCACAGGGAAATACTCCAAACCTACAGATTGCCGCAGTAACCTTTTCCAACCCGATAGAGGAGTTTTCACTTCCTTATCCTACCGATTCGGTGGAAATTCACGGCAATATTTTACCTCTTACCCAAAATGACTTTTTGTTTCATGGGTATATCAGAATCAAGGGTGACATGTATGCTCAGACTTTGTTGTTGCGTTCGGATAACAGCGGTAAAAACTGGACAGAGGTCTTTAAAGGAGAATATGGGTATGATATCCGTTATCTCGAATTTGTCAACGAGCAAACCGCATTTATGATGACTATGGGTTATGTTGAAGGCCCCGGAGCATTGACACTATACCGAACCGATAATAAAGGAATTGCATGGAAAGAGGTAGGTAATATTCCCAAAAACGAACATTATTGTTATCCGACCTACCTTCGCATGAACGATGTGAAATTTGGCACCGTTGTCTATAATTGCGAAGACGAAACCAATTTTTTATGGAGCACTTCCGATGGAGGAGCTAACTGGCAATATAAAGGCACAATGAGTAAAAGCGCTTTTAAAAACCTGCCTCCATATCAGGCAGAAAGCGCTAACGGTATTTATGCCAGTCAAGATGGCACAAAATTTTTTAAACAAACCGATACCGATAATTACTACATCGTTTTTCAATTGAATACTGTCTCTAATGCGTGGGAAGAGGCTTTCAGGTTGAATAGATGGTATCACCTTAAAAATGGTATTGCAACTGCATTTTAGTTGTTAGTTATTAAGCTGTAACTCAGCAGGATTTAGGTAATAGGTTTTTCGACCAGTGCCATCAATTCGCATGTTTTTTTGGTATTTCTGCGACCTCCCGTTTTGATTAACGTGTGATAGATTGTTAAATCGAGGTGCCGTTATAAGTGTTAAAGTCTTGAAAAACAATGAAACAACCCAATTATCCTGAAGGGATAAAACATTTATAGAACATAGCCGTTCAACAACCTATTCGACCCGAATGGGGTCGTATATAACGCTCTATATAGCTTCTATAAATGTGTGAACCTTTCGGGTTCGCTAATCAGCTTCATCATCCAAGAAGCTTGATAACATACACATCAACTTCTTAAAGATTTAATAAAAAAGTCTTGTTGAAATTCTAATTCCAACCTCACGGTAAACTGATAGTTATTGCCCTTAAAATCTTCATTAATTGGTTGAAGCTAAATGAATTAAATATCATTCCCCCGAAACCACCAACCGCACGGTAGTTTGGGAGTTTGGGGTGATGAGTTGCAGAAAGTAAAGCCCGGGCGGCCATGTATGCGATGGCAGGATTCCGGAAGGTTGGTTGGGTTGCTCCCGGTAGAGGATATTGCCTGTAAGGTTAAACACCCGCAATTCTAAGGAAGCACCCGAAGAAATACCGTCTGCCTGCCAATAGATGTTTTGATTTGCCGAAACAGGGTTTGGATATAGTGTTATGGACTGAATGGGATTATCGGGCTTATGTATGCCAGTAGCCACATCAATTTGGGTGCAAAGGGTATCGTTACCGCAGGGGTTGGTGGCGACGAGGCAAAGGTTGTAGGTTCCGGGATAGGGGTAGGTGTAAACAGGAGTAGCAGTTTGGGCGGTATCCGAATTTCCGAACAACCAGGTATATTCGTGTGCGCCGGTGGAGGTATTGCTTACTATGTTTAGGGTGTAGTTGTCTATGGAATGGATAAAAGCGGCCTGCGGACGGCAATTTCCGGTGGAATCCATTTTTACGAAGAAGGGGTGGCCTAAATAATAAGGCGAGGCGAGTTGTACTGCTACTCCACCTATAAGATAACCTCCGTCTGATGTTTTGAGGATGGTTCTTCCGACAGTTCTGTAGTTTTTAATTTTGATATAGTCAGACTGCCATTGCAGGTTGCCGTTATTATCTATTTTGACAATCCAAAGATTCGGTTTTGGGTTTGAATAAGTTCTTCCAACGGCAATATAGCCGTCTGTGCCGGTGCTGATGATGCTATGAAAACCATAGACACCGGGTACGACAGGTGGAACCGTGGTTTGATAATACTTGGTCCAAACATGATTGCCATTTAGGTCAACCTTTGCAATTATACGATAACCATCGGTAACGATATAACCATCTCCTTCATTGGCATGGATAATAGTTCGGGTATCAACTTCCCACAAATCAACGCAACTTTGGCTTATCGAACCAGAATAAGGAACCTTGATAAAGCAACCATCGCAATAATTACAATGTGCAAAAACCATCCAACCGTTTCCGTCTAATAAAGGGACTATGTCGTTATTAGTAGGTCCTGAAGACCAGTTATCAAAAGTTTGTACGGGAAGAGCAAGAAAATTAACTGAACTTGGATACAAGCCGGTAGCACTGTTTAAAGACCAGATACAATTATATTCAAACGGATAATATGCATCTCCCAACAGTAATGTTGTTGATGTGCCGGAATATATAACTAAATCTCCGGAACCTTGAATTATTTCCCAAATGCCCCCCAAACCGTATATGCTTTCAGTAATAGACCATTCAATTTCAAAATTACTATTCAGTTTTGTGTTATAAAACATGAAACCACCGTCAGTTGTACGCACGGCTTGGCCTTGAGCAATATCAGATGTCCAAAGAGTATCGCCGGTTTCTGAGTTTAAAAGTACCATGCCCGGTTTCCTACCAGAACTCAAAAAGTTTCCGTCATCCATTTCGAATAAATCAAAGACTTCCACATCAGAGTTTGATAATGCATTTGATTTGAAGTGGCTAACCCAAACTTGTGCAAATACAAGTTGCGAGCAGAGCAGAACAGCCAACAAAGAGATTGAAATTTTTTTCATGGTATTGTAATTATGGGTAAATGAACCAAAAAGGTTTCCATATGGCTTCAATAGAGTCCTCTGGGACTTCGGAGTTGAAATTGAAGGACTCTGTACATATCCATGCTACATTGTCGCGTTCGTCATTATCAGAGGATTCTCCCAAATATAGAGGAGCACTATTGAAGTGAATATCTCCTACATTACCGACTATTTTTTGTAAATATGGAGGAGAACCATAAGGAATTCCGTCCACATGTACTGCTTCTGCTACGGGCTGTCCCTCACCTACCGTAATTCTAATTTTCTTTTCACCCTCCTCGTCATTTTTACTCATCAGGATGGGATTGAAAAAATAAGGCATTCCGGGCGGAGTTTCACCTCCTGTTAGTAATCCGGATAGGGACAAACCTCTGCCAGCATCAGCGTTGGCTTCGTTGAATACATAATAATTGCTATTGCCTGTACCAATATTTGGTAATTCTTTTACCGACAAAGCCCATTCTCGGGAGTTGGTATGTCCAAATCCTAAGATATCAACAGGGCGTTTGGACCTGCATCGAAAAATACGCCCGCACCCCCAAAAACTCCGTCTTCAGGGTCGGGAGTGGTGCCGGTCGAGTTTCTAAATCGGACTACCTGACGGTATAACGGGAAAATACCGCCTTGTTGAAGAATAGACGCTCCGTTCCGCCACACACCATCAGGAAAATAATTTGGGCTGTATTCCGTACTGCCTCCTATCCATTGTGCCGGTATTTCAAGCAACACCCTCCCCTCGCCGGTACAACCGATAAACAAGTTATAATTTACACCGCTTCTACTCCCGTAGTATAAGCGCCGGTTAAATTTCCTTCGCTATGACAACCAAGATAAGTATTTCCCAATCCACTGTTATCAAATATTCCCCAACTTCCATTGCGGACTGTGTTCAAACTTACTATAGCGCCTGCATTGGCATCAATTCCGGCCACATAAAGTCCGTTTCTCTTACAATGGCTGATACGGGAATTGTATATCTGACTTACATTGACATTTGTGTAAACGCTAATTGGGTATCCGTTGTTGACATTGTCACAGGCATAAACAAAAAACACTTCTGAAACGGCATTAATACTGCCATCATAAGTAGCTTTTATCCGAATAGGAAATTGTCCAAAAGGAAACGATGCGGTATCGGCATTAATACTAAATATAACTGAATTGGCAGCAATTGGTCCAGAAGAAACCTCAAAAAAGGCATTAGCAAAACAGATAAATCTTCACCTCCAATAAGTATTTCAATTTCTAAGTTATCTAATACGGTACTTCCGTCTAACTGTGTTTTATTAACAAGATGCAAAAAGTTTATTTCTAAATCAGTGAGATTGGTATCAATATCCGGTACCGGACTAATTCCTACATATTCCGAATATCTGAATTGGATATAATTATCAGGTAAAGGAGTGGGGGTTAATTGATTTAGAATATGTTCAGGGTCAGGAGGATTGGCTATCATTATGCCGTCAATTTCGTAAAATAGCCCCCATATTCTTTGCCCCTCAAGAAAAAAATTTCCGAAATTAGTACCAACCAATCTGATACCATCTCCCGGGAAGCCTCTAATGTTACAATTGTTGATTGCAGTACGTTTATGTAGTACCATTCCATGTCCAAATCCAAAATCAGGATTGGCGGGATTTTGGTAAACTTCTGATGTATTGTTATAAATCAGCGAAAAGTCTTCTAAAGTGGGTTCTGCATTAGTGAGGAAATTGCCTTCTTCATCTATAAACTCCAAAATATCATATCCCGGTGACCAAACAAAATCAATTTCAGGTCCGATAGGCAAAGTGGGGTGATTGAGAAATGAACCTGTACCTAAACCATTATTGAAATGAACAATCAAACCGTCTGCCGGCAATGAAAGACCGCTATCGAAAGGATGAGGAGCAAACGGGGCGTTCACAAGCAGAAAGGTGTTGTTAGGACCTGCGCCTCTGATGATGGGTGCACCGAAAACCTGAAGGGTGTTGCTGAAATGATAGATTCCCGGAGGGAAATATATTACCCCCCCCATATATGTTATCACGCATAGATAATTGGGCTTCATAAAAAGCCTGTAACCAATCGCCGGTTGTAGGGTTGGGCGCACTGGGCATAGTGGTTATATCAACTATCATAATATATTGGGTTTATAGGTACTTTTCCTATTATTGCATTAAAATTTTAAAACAAATTAAGTAAAAATACTTTTTATATTTATCAAGCAATCAAGATTACTTAACTATGAAGGATTAACTTAGTCTTAACTGCTTTTTAAATAGAAGATATATTTAACTAAAAGCAAAGCACTTTTTAACATCCAAAACCTTTTTAAAGAGAAGAATAGTTATGGTCATACTTCTCCAAAACTTCTCCAAGCTAACCCAACTTCTACATGTGTACATACCCACCCTATCGGTGAACCCACCACAGGATTAGAGTTAAATACAATGTCACCAATTGTTGTCGGAACATCAGGAGCGGCGTTCGCTACATCTATTTTTATTCTGTTGGATCCTTTTCCCATAAAAAATCCTCTTGGAAATGCGACATGGCCCCATAATCGGTGACCGCTATAATTATCCGACAAATTGGCCTTTATACTTGAAAATGCCATCCCGGTAGTTACTTCTGCAGGGACTAATACAGGAATCGAACTCATTGGTTGGGCATAGTATCTCAACCGATACCAGTTATTGTATTCACCTAATTCTTCAGGGGTAAATTCAAGCCGCCATCGCCCGAATGTAACACCTTCAAGGTTCTCAATTTTCATCTCTTCGATGGTTTCATTTACTGTTATTATCTCAACGTTGATTAAATTTTTACGATTTTGATTATTGGCTAATGAAATATTAATTTCAGCCAACTCTTCTTCATCAGTAGTGAGATCCATCTGTTCAAGCAACTTTTGGCGTTGATCAATTAACTCTTCGAGTTGACGGTAAAGGTCAAATCTGAAACGTAAAGTGGTAATTTTAGTTTTATCGAGATGTTCTTTATCTAATCTTTCAAAAGGGAAACCACCGGTCTGAAAATCTTCGTTTGCACCAAATTCAAATATTACACCGGGAAATACACCGCCTGCGGTAAAATCGACAATGCTGCCCATCCTGTTTTCAAAACGTATTCCTCTGTTTTGGTTCTGTATATAAAAAGTTTGACCTCTCAATATAGTACCACTACCTATTGGGATTTCAGATTCTGAACCCATCCATATTCCCGGCTTATCTATTTTGGGGGCTAATTGGTCATTTTCTGCAAAACAACCTAAAAACAATCCATTTTTTGCCTGATAGCTGATTGGCAAATTGCTTGTGCTGTTTATTCCAGCAGTATGGCAACCAACATAATTATTTCCGGCAAAACTTTGATCTATTATTGCTCCTAATGAATTTGCATTTGCATCCAATCCTAATATCACACCATTTGAAGCTTCAGTATAAAACCCATATCTGGCATTGCGATAGGATTTCACATGATAAAATTGACATCCGTTTGCCATTTCCAGAATATGAATTCCGTCATTTATTGCGAGTTCTATGTCTATATGTTTAAGAGTGGCAGGCTGCATCAACAAAATCCCGTGCTGCATTAGTCCGAGATCAGATCTGCTGACTTTAAAATGCTCTAAAGTTACATCGTTTGTTAGAACTCTGATTGCAGGATTTATAACGTCTGTATTTGCATATTCAATTATGGTAGATTGTCTGCCATCTCCGCTAATTATAACAGAACGGTCAATATTTAATGGGTTTCGAATTGGGTATGTTGTATATGTTGCAGGATCAGGACCTGGGTCTAATGCAGTGCTGCTCGTATAGCTTGCTGGAAAGTACACTCGCTTTAGAGGAACTATTAAATTAAGCATAGTATTGAAAACAATATCCCAAGTATGCTCCCCTGTTTCCCCTGTTTCAATTGGCGGTACGCCGGCTAAAGTATCTAACAAATATTCGGGATTTGAAACAGGATTACTGCCTAATGAGGATTGCACAATATACGCACCAATTGCAAATTCAACGATATTAGTCATAATATTTATTGTTTAAAATGGTTTAATATTATTCACCCGTTACAATCAACCGGACAATAGTTTGTTCGTTGGGGCGATGAGTTGTAGCTGGTTATGTAAAAGCCCGATACATTTATTTAAATCAAGGAGTATTTCAACATCTTGAACAAAGTTTTAAAGAAATAGCTATTCTTCAATCGTGTCAAATTTTCGCCAAGCTAATCCTCCTCCTACGTCTGCGCATATCCATCCCACATTTGAACCTATAGTAGGATTATAATTGAATATAATGTCTCCAAGTTTTGTAGGATTATCGGGTGCGGCATCCGATACTCCTACTTTTATTCTGTTAGAGCCTATTCCTATAAAAAATCCTCTTGGAAATGCGACATAACCCAATAATCGGTAGCCGTCATTTTCCTGATGCAAATTAGCCTCATTACTTGAAAATGCCATACCGGTGTTAACTTCAGCCTCTACATCTGGAGGAATAAATATATCCTGATTAATAATTTTGGGTTGGGCATAGTATCTCAAACGATACCAATCTTTGTATGAACCAGATATTTCGGGGGTATATTCAAGTCGCCATCGCCCGAATATAACACCATCAATCGTGTCAATAGGAATATCTTTGATGATTTCTTCTACTGCACTTATCTCAAGATTTATTAAGTTTTTCCGGTTTTGATTATTGGCTAATGAAATTTTAATTTCAGCCAACTCCTCTTTATCTTTAGTGTGCTCCATTTGTTCAATCAACTTTTGACGTTGATCGATTAACTCTTCGAGTTGATGGTAAAGGTCAAATCTATAACGTAATGTGGCGATTTGTCTTTCGTCGATAAGCTCATTGTCTAATCTTTCGAATGGAAAACTTACAGTCTGAAAATCTTCGTTTGCACCAAATTCAAAAATAATACCTTCAAATATACCGCCTGCAGTAAAATCGACAATATTACCCATCATGTTTTCAAATCGGATCCCCCTGTTATGGTTCTGTATATAAAAGGTTTGGCTTCTCCATATAGAACCACTACCCACAGGGGTTTCAGATTCTGCACCAATCCATATTCCCGGCTTATCTATTTTAGGGGCTAATTGGTCCCATTCTGCATAACAACCCAAAAACAAACCATTCTTTGCCTGATAACTGATTGGCTGGAAAGTGTCGTCAATCCCGGCAGTATGGCATCCAACAAAAATATTTCCGGCATTGCTTTGATCCATAACTGCTGCTTCTGCATTTACATTTGCATCCAACCCAATTATTACTCCATTTGAAGCTTTCGTGTAAAATCCATATCTGGCATTGGAATATGATTTTACATAATAAAATTGACATCCGTTTGCTACTTCCAGAATGTGAATTCCATCATATAATGCGCGTTCTATATAGAGTTGTTTAACTGTGGCAGGCTGCGACAATAATATCCCGTGTTCCATTAACCCTGTATTAGTTCTGCTGACTTTAAAATGCTCTAAAGTTACTCCGGGTGACAGAACTCTGATTGCCGGACTTTCATTGAATGTATCTGCATACTCTAATATGGTCGAGCGTCCGCCATCTCCGCACACAATAACAGGGCGGTCTATATTTAAAGTATTGAGAATAGGATAACTTGGGTAAGTAGCCGGATTGGGAGCAGGGGCTAAAGCAGTGGTACTTGTATAGCTCGCCGGGAAATATATCCGTTTCGGGGTATTTCCTAAATTAAGCATAGCGTGGAAAACTCTATCCCAAGTATGATCACCTGTTTCAAGTGTTGGTTCTCCAGCTAAGGTATCTAACAGATGATCAGGATCGGAAACAGGATTACTGTTTGCGGCTGCAAACATAGGATATGAGGTTAGGGCAAAATCAACGATATTAATCATAATATTTTTTATCTAAGATGGTTTAAATCATTCCCCCGAAACTACCAACCGCACTGTAGTTTGGGAGTTTGGGGTGATGAGTTGCAGAAAGTAAAAGGCGGTATGTATGCGATGGCAGGATTCCGGAAGGTTGGTTGGGTTGCTCCCGGTAGAGGATATTGCCTGTAAGGTTAAACACCCGCAATTCTAAGGAAGCACCCGAAGAAATACCGTCTGCCTGCCAATAGATGTTTTGATTTGCCGAAACAGGGTTTGGATATAGTGTTGTTATGGACTGAATGGGATTATCGGGCTTATGTATGCCAGTAGCCACATCAATTTGGGTGCAAAGGGTATCGTTACCGCAGGGGTTGGTGGCGACGAGGCAAAGGTTGTAGGTTCCGGGGTTGGGATAGGTATAAACGGGAGTTGCAGTTTGGGCGGTATCCGAATTTCCGAACAACCAGGTATATTCGTGTGCGCCGGTGGAGGTATTGCTTACTATGTTTAGGGTGTAGTTGTCTATGGAATGGATAAAAGCGGCCTGCGGCCGGCAATTGCCTGTGGAATCCATTTTTACAAAAAAGGGATATCTTTCATTTAGTGGAGAGGTTATATGTACTGCAACTCCACCTATAAGGTAACCACCGTCAGAAGTTTTTATAATAGTATTGCCAACTGTTCGATAGTTTTTGATCCTGATATGGTCGGACTGCCATTGTAAATTGCCGTTGTTATCTATCTTGATTACCCAGAGTTTTTCATCACTATTAGTTCTTCCAACTGCAATATAGCCATCTGTGCCGGTGCTGATAATGTTGTGAAAACCATAAGTTCCTGGGACAACAGGAGGAATAGTGGTTTGATAAACATTACTCCAAATAAAATAGGTGTTTACGGCAACTTTTGCTATAGTGCGATTTCCAAAAGTTACAATATAACCGTCTCCTTCGTTTGAATGAATAATGCTTCGGGTTTCTGCATTAAAACCATCAATACAAGACTGACTTATTGAGCTTCCATTGGGAACTTTGATAAAACAGGAATGGCAATCATTACATTGTGCAAAAACCATCCATCCATTTCCTTCCAATAAAGGAACCATGTCGTTATTTGCACCTGCTGCCCAGTCATCTAATGTTTGGACAGGTAGGGCCAAAATACGAACAGAACTTTGAAAATCGCCGGTTGAGCTGTTTAAGAACCAAGTGCAGTTATACTCATAAGGAAATGGTGCATCACCAATTAAAATAGTTTGTGTTCTGCCGGAAAAATAAACGATATCTTCATTATTGGATACTGCTTCAAAAATTAAACCTAATCCTGTGGGATTTATAGCTGAAAATGGAATTTCCCATACTAAAACAAAATTGGAATCAAATTTTGTATTATTGACAATATATCCCCCATCGTTTGTTTGTACAATATGCCCGGCAGCAATATTGCTTGTCCACAGCGTATCACCGTTTTCTGAATTTATCATTATTAATCCGGGATCAAGACCGCTACACAGATAATTCCCATTCTCTAATTCAACTAAATCCCAAACATTAGTATAACTAGGCCCTAAAATATAGTTAGGTATAAAAAAGCTCACCCAACCTTGAGCATTGACAAATTGTGTGCAGAGAAGAGCTGTAATTAGGTAGTAGATTAATTTATTCATGGCATTGCTAAATTGGATTTATGTGCCAAAATGGTTTCCAAATCGCATTTATTGAGTCAATTGGATTCCCCTCATCATATAAGAATGACTCGGTACAAATCCAAGCAACATATTCTAATTCATTAATAATTTCAGAGTCGTCATCATAAGTTGGTTTTCTGTTTAAATGTATATCACCTATATTGCCAATTACTTTTGTTAATGGAATAGTTGGAGTTAATAAAATTGGAATACCATTATTATGAACGGGTTCTTCAACGGGTTTACCCTCACCTACCGTAATTCTAATTTTCTTTTCACCCTCCTCGTCATTTTTACTCATCAGGATGGGATTGAAAAAATAAGGCATTCCGGGCGGAGTTTCACCTCCTGTTAGTAATCCGGATAGGGACAAACCTCTACCAGCATCAGCGTTGGCTTCGTTGAATACATAATAATTGCTATTGCCTGTACCAATATTTGGTAATTCTTTTACCGACAAAGCCCATTCTCGGGAGTTGGTATGTCCAAATCCTAAGATATCAACAGGGGCGTTTGGACCTGCATCGAAAAATACGCCCGCACCCCCAAAAACTCCGTCTTCAGGGTCGGGAGTGGTGCCGGTCGAGTTTCTAAATCGGACTACCTGACGGTATAACGGGAAAATACCGCCTTGTTGAAGAATAGACGCTCCGTTCCGCCACACACCATCAGGAAAATAATTTGGGCTGTATTCCGTACTGCCTCCTATCCATTGTGCCGGTATTTCAAGCAACACCCTCCCCTCGCCGGTACAACCGATAAACAAGTTATAATTTACACCGCTTTCTACTCCCGTAGTATAAGCGCCGGTTAAATTTCCTTCGCTATGACAACCAAGATAAGTATTTCCCAATCCACTGTTATCAAATATTCCCCAACTTCCATTGCGGACTGTGTTCAAACTTACTATAGCGCCTGCATTGGCATCAATTCCGGCCACATAAAGTCCGTTTCTCTTACAATGGCTGATACGGGAATTGTATATCTGACTTACATTGACATTTGTGTAAACGCTAATTGGGTATCCGTTGTTGACATTGTCACAGGCATAAACAAAAAACACTTCTGAAACGGCATTAATACTGCCATCATAAGTAGCTTTTATCCGAATAGGAAATTGTCCAAAAGGAAACGATGCGGTATCGGCATTAATACTAAATATAACTGAATTGGCAGCAATTGGTCCAGAAGAAACCTCAAAAAAAGGCATTAGCAAAACAGATAAATCTTCACCTCCAATAAGTATTTCAATTTCTAAGTTATCTAATACGGTACTTCCGTCTAACTGTGTTTTATTAACAGCATGCAAAAAGTTTATTTCTAAATCAGTGAGATTGGTATCAATATCCGGTACCGGACTAATTCCTACATATTCCGAATATCTGAATTGGATATAATTATCAGGTAAAGGAGTGGGGGTTAATTGATTTAGAATATGTTCAGGGTCAGGAGGATTGGCTATCATTATGCCGTCAATTTCGTAAAATAGCCCCCATATTCTTTGCCCCTCAAGAAAAAAACTTCCGAAATTAGTACCAACCAATCTGATACCATCTCCCGGGAAGCCTCTAATGTTACAATTGTTGATTGCAGTACGTTTATGTAGTACCATTCCATGTCCAAATCCAAAATCAGGATTGGCGGGATTTTGGTAAACTTCTGATGTATTGTTATAAATCAGCGAAAAGTCTTCTAAAGTGGGTTCTGCATTAGTGAGGAAATTGCCTTCTTCATCTATAAACTCCAAAATATCATATCCCGGTGACCAAACAAAATCAATTTCAGGTCCGATAGGCAAAGTGGGGTGATTGAGAAATGAACCTGTACCTAAACCATTATTGAAATGAACAATCAAACCGTCTGCCGGCAATGAAAGACCGCTATCGAAAGGATGAGGAGCAAACGGGGCGTTCACAAGCAGAAAGGTGTTGTTAGGACCTGCGCCTCTGATGATGGGTGCACCGAAAACCTGAAGGGTGTTGCTGAAATGATAGATTCCCGGAGGGAAATATATTACCCCCCCATATATGTTATCACGCATAGATAATTGGGCTTCATAAAAAGCCTGTAACCAATCGCCGGTTGTAGGGTTGGGCGCACTGGGCATGGAAGTGATGTCAATAATCATGGCGATGAGGTTTTATTAGAGGTAATTGCTATTTAGTTCAAAGTTACACTGTTTTTTTGAAAAACAAATTTTTGAATTATTTTTTTGAAAAAAATAATTTGTCACTATAATCGAAATCTTTTTTAACAAGGCTATATTTCAGGTTTTTGTACGACCGTATTTTTGACATCTCTGTTAATGTAATGAAACTATGTTTTAAAACAGTTAAATTACTTAAACAACAACCGGGTGATGACCTCTGCTTTGAGGTTGTTGAGCAACTTGTATAAGCCAAAGAAGGTGCGGTTAATGTACAAGACATGTTGTGAGCCGCGTGGTTTGCCCGAATTGCGTATTTCAGGCATTCGGGCTAATTGTTCACCATAGTCATATACCTGTTTGAAAAAGGCATCATCCGCAAAATCAAAAGTGGGATATTGTAAAGGAGCGCTCAGCATGAAAATCATGTTTTTGAAAACAGGGATAAAAAAATCTTTTTCAGATTGAGTATCGTCCGGATAAATCATGTTGAGAGCAATAAACCGCTTTTCCAGTTCCAGAGGATTATTCATGATTTCGGGTTTGGCCACATCAAAATATGGACGGTATAACTCTGAAGGGATTTGTTTGACGCAACCAAAATCAATCACTGCCACAGTTCCATCCGGTTGTATTAAGAAGTTGCCCGGATGTGGGTCGGCATGGGTTAGTTTCAAGGCATGAATTTGATAGCTGTAAAAATCCCAAAGGGCTTGCCCGACTTTGTTGCGCAACCCCTGGTTCGGGTTGCTTTTAATAAACTCACCTAAAGTTACGCCATTCAGCCAATCCATGGTTAAAATGCGCTTAGAGGAATATTCAGGATAATAGCGGGCAAATTTAAGGTTTTCCAAATGACTGCATTTGGCGCTGATAGCTATGGAGTTTTGCAGCTCTAATTCATAGTCGGTTTCTTCGAGTAATTTGATTTCCACCTCATCAAAAAATATCCTCACATCTTTTTCTTTCATATTCAGAAGACGTAAGGCAAACGGTTTTACCAACTTCAGGTCAGACTTAACACTATCGGCAACTCCCGGATATTGGACTTTTACTGCCAGTTCGAGGCCATTTTTAACTGCCCTGTGAACCTGCCCGATTGATGCGGCATGACTCGCCTGCATGTCAAAACTGTCAAACAGTTCCTGGGGTGTTTTTTGAATATATTGTTTAAAAATTTTTACAATCAGCGGACCTGAAAGGGGAGGGGCGTTGTGTTGTGCCATCGAAAATATATCAGAATAGGCATCGGGCAATAAATTGCGCTCCATGCTGAGCATCTGTGCTATTTTGAGTGCGCTTCCCTTTAGCTCGCTTAGGGTTTCATAAATATCGCCTGCGTTGGCACGATCTAAATCTTCTTTGCTGACATCCTGATTTAACGCTTTTTGGGTATAGTGCTTTACATAGTTTGAGCCGACTTTTAATCCGGCTTTAACAAAACGGGTGGCGCGTTCAACTTTGGAAGCAGGTATATTTTCTTGTACTTTCATGAAATTCGGGTGAATTTACTTTAAAAAAGGTTGATCAAATTGTTTACCTGACATAATAGCTGAACAAGTAAAACACGAAAGTAAGTATAGGTACAAAGGTCTATAAAAAACCTTCATCAAAGAAATCAGGTACATACAATCAGGATAATTCGGGTAAAAGTTGGAAACAGCCCCATTACATTAACTCAACAATACTGACCCCTGCCCCTCCGTATTGGGGTTCTTCGTCTAACACTGATTTTACGCTTCGGTAGCTTTTTAGCAAATCTCTGATTGCCCGCCTCAGGATACCGTCTCCAATTCCATGGATTATTTTCACCTCACCGACACCAAACATCATTGCTCGGTCAAGCATTTCTTCTACCAATCGCATTGCTTCATCGCGGCGCAACCCTCTTAAATCTATATTGTTTTTAAACTCGCTTTTAGCCTGCAAAGTATTGTACAGGTTAATTCGCCCGGGAGTAATGTCGGGTTTTTGCTCTTCCGGCTCAACAACATCCAATTCTTTGATATGAATATGCGTTTTAATTTGGTCATACTGTACGATGGCGGTTTTTTTTCTAAGTTCAACAACCTTACCGACTTCATTGCCGCCCCTGAGCCTTACAAAGGCTCCGACTTCAACCGGTTTTTCAGATTTTCGGAAATAAATTACATCCTTAAGGGCTTCTACTGTTTCGGTCAACTTAGTTTTATCGTCTTCAATTTCGGCTTTTATTTTTTTAATCAGGTTTTTTTCACCTTTGTTTTCGTTCCATTCCCGCACCATATTTTCAAACTTCCGGTTGGCTTCTTCCAGAAATCCCAAGGCTTTCTGTTGTGCTTCCAGAATAATTTTTTTACGGTTTTGTTCTAAAGATTGACTTTTCTGAGTGTAATCTTCCAAAAGTTTGGAAAGTTGAGCCTCTTTATTGGCAAGGATTCGCGCAGTTTCATTGACTGCCTGTTTTTCGCGCTGCAGGTTGCTGAGCAGTTCATCAAACTCTTTATAGGCAATATCTACTTTTGATTTGGCAGTTTGAATAATAGAATCCGAAAGCCCGCTTTTAACTGCCAGTTCAAAAGCAAACGAACTTCCCGGCTTACCGACATCCAATTTGTATAAAGGAGAAAGTGTGGCGTGGTCAAACAGCATACAGCCGTTAAAAATGCCCGGTGTGCCTGTAGCATATACTTTAATATTGGAATAGTGGGTGGTGATGATGCCGTAGCAAAATTTTTTATTCAGATATTCGAGCAGGGCTTCGGCAATAGCTGCCCCAAGAGCAGGGTCGGTTCCTGAACCAAATTCGTCAATAAGCAGCAGCGTTTTGGAATTGGTGTGTTCGGTAAAATAGCGCATATTGCGAAGACGAGAACTATAAGTGCTCAGGTCGTTTTCGATGGATTGTTCATCACCTATATCAACAAACAGGTTGCGAAAAATGGTAAACAACGAATGATCGTCTGCAGGAACTAACATACCCGATTGCAACATCAATTGCATCAAACCCACCGTTTTCAATAAAACGGATTTGCCGCCTGCATTCGGACCGCTCACCACCAAAATGCGCTCGGCTATGGATAAAGAAAAAGATAATGGCACTGTTTTTTTCTTCAAAGCCTTGTTTTTCAAATACAGCAGAGGGTGGCGGGCATTGAAGATTTCTACGCTTTTATCGGTAGATAAACGAGGCATAGAGGCATTCAGGTCTAAGGCCAATAAAGCTTTAGCGCGGACAAAGTCCAAAATCCCCAAAGTTTGGCGGTATTGTTTAAGCGCAGGGAGGAAAGGGCGGGACTGTTGGGTTAGATTTCGCAGAATCCGGTAGATTTCCCGCTTTTCAGCTTGCTGCAACTCTATAATTTCGTTGCTGATATAAACGGTTGCTTCCGGTTCAATAAAAGTTGTACTGCCGGTATGCGATTCGTCATGAATAATTCCTTTTACCTTTCTTTTGTGCTCAGAGGGCACAGACAATACCCTTCTTCCGTTGCGGATACTTTCAGCGCTGTCTGTCAGCCAGCCTAATTTTTTATATTCATTGATGATAGAGTTAAACTTTCGTTCCAGATCAGTATAACATGCAGTAATACTTCGTTTTATTTGCTGCAATTCTTTGGAAGCGTCAGAACGAATCTTGCCGTTGTCGTCCAGCACTTGTTTAATCTGATGTGAAAGTTCTTTGCCCGGTACAAGGTTGGTAACTATATCGTAAAGGTCAGGGTATTTTTGACGGCGTTCATTTTGCTGACCGGTAAACATTCGTACAATCTCTTCTACGGTAACCAAAACTTTGGCAATTCGAAAAAACTGTTGCTCGCTCAAAACGGAGTTTTCGATACCCAATAAGGTTATTTCTTCATGGAGGTCTAAATAGTTTTCGGACGGGAACCCCTGTTGATCAACAATCAGCATTTGTTTGAAATCGTTTGTCTGCCGGAGGAGTTTCAGTATTTCGTCCGGATCTGCCAGAAAAGACATGCTTGCGCTCCATTCTTTTCCCATCGGGCTGAGGCATTTATTTGCCACTAACTCCTGCACTTTGTCAAACTCTAACTTTTGAAACAGATCTTTCGGGTATAGGTCAGTTTTATATTTTTCTTTGTCAAAATATTTCATGTTTCATGGATTGGGGTTAAAACTCGCCGCCACTTTTCAGACAGAATATAACATCTTAGCTCAAGATAGGCATCAGATATGATGTTGAGCAACATTAATGAACAAAAAATAGTTCAAACCAAATTTTTTTAATGGGGCAGATATTAAAAATCCGTACTTGGTATAGCCTCATTGTCCCCCTGTTTCGGGTTATTGTACCTCTGCAAAGGGTCAATGTACCCCTGCAAAGGGTTGTTGCATCCCTGCATTGGGTGAATTCACCTCTGCAATGGGTTGTTGCACCCCTGCATTGAGTTGTTGAATCCCTTCAACGAGATGTTGCACCCCTGCATTGGGTGATTGCACCTCTGCAATGAGTTGTTGAATCCCTGCAAAGGCTCATTTCACCCCTGCTTTGACTTAATGTGCCTTTGCAATAAACTATTGCACCCCTGCAATGACTCAAAGCCAACCTGCAATAAACCATTGTCAAGCCTATTTTTTACCCCGCTCTGCATGTTGCCAAAATTTTTATTGCTGTCGGGCTGGATGTTTTTGGTTTAATGGTTGCAGTATTTTGTGATTTAATAGTTGTGTTTTGATTTGTGATATTCTATTTTTAACAGGATGAAATACATTTTTTTCAATTCACCTGAATTGCAGTGTGAGAAATGTCTTTCAGATTTAGAAAGCATTGAATCGGCAATTGTCAAACCTTTTGGAAGACTGATTAGAAAAGTTTTTGTTTTACCTTTGCATATTCAAGCATTTAAAGGTAAAAATTGGCTTGTAAGAACTTTGCGAGTTAAAAAATGTTTTTCAATACGCTCTTTCTTAAAAATAAAAAGTTTCATTTGTTGTTAATTTAAAGCGTGTTTACCGGTTATTTTTTTTCAGTTCAGGAAGGTTATCTTCTATTTGAAAAACTATCAGTCAGTCCGGTTTATACTCCCGATTATTATATTTCACCAAATACCTGTTGCATGTTTGAGGAACAAAAAATGTTTCCAATGATTGACGAAGATATTGAGTTTTTACCCTTATTGTCCTTTACTGAATCCGAAGGAGAGGGCGAAGCAGATAATGCCGATAAGTATAATGAAATCTTGCCCATTCTTCCACTTCGCAACACAGTTTTGTTTCCCGAAGTGGTGATACCCATTACGGTGGGACGTGAAAAATCCACAAGAGCTGTTAAGGCAGCAAATGTCGGAGATAAATTTATTGCGGTACTCGCACAAAAAGATACCAATATTGAAGAACCTGAAGCGGATGACCTTTACCAAACCGGAACTATTGCAAAGATTGTCAAATTGCTGAAGATGCCGGACAGCGGCACAACCGTTATTTTGCAGGGACGGTCAAAGTTTGTCGTAGAAGAAATGTTTAATGAAGGTCCCTTTTTACGTGCCCGCATTAAAATTTTGCCGGATGCCGAATCGCCCGATGACCCCGAGTATAATGCCCTTATATCTACTATCAAAGATTTGTCGGGACAAATCATCAGCATCTCGCCCAATATGCCGACTGAGGTAAGCGCTATTTTGCGCAATATTGATAAGCCTGATTTTTTGATCTATTTCATTGCATCCAACCTCGGCATCGGGATTTCAGAAAAACAGGAATTATTAAATATAGAAGACCCCAAAAAAAGAGCAGTTCAGGTGCTTCGTTACCTGAACACCGAATATCAGATGGCAGAACTGAAAAATCAGATTCAGTCCAAAGTCAGAACTGACATAGACAAACAACAGCGCGACTACTTCCTTCATCAGCAATTGAAAACAATTCAGGAGGAACTGGGCAATGAAAACTATGAAGGGGATATAGACGATTTTAAACGAAAGGCTGCCAAAAAACACTGGTCGAAAGAGGTAGGCGAAACCTTTAACAAAGAATTGAAAAGGCTGCAACGGATGAATCCTGCCCTGCCCGAATACGGCCTGACCGTTAACTATCTGGAGCTTTTACTCGATTTGCCATGGAGTGAATTTACACCTGATAACTTTGACCTGAAGCGAAGCAGAAACATATTAGATAAAGACCATTACGGGTTAGAGAAAGTAAAAAAACGTATTTTAGAATATCTGGCAGTGCTTAAACTCAAAGGAGATATGAAATCTCCTATTTTATGTTTTATCGGCCCGCCCGGCGTTGGGAAAACCTCGTTGGGAAAGAGCATTGCCAAAGCCCTGAAACGCAAGTATGTGAGAATGTCGTTAGGAGGTTTGCATGATGAAGCTGAAATCAGAGGACACCGGCGAACATATATCGGAGCGATGCCCGGCAGAATTATTCAATCAATCAGGAAAACCAAGTCTTCTAACCCGCTTTTTATTCTCGATGAAATTGACAAGGTTGGAAATGATTTCAGGGGAGACCCTTCTTCTGCATTATTAGAAGTTTTGGACCCTGAACAAAACAGCACTTTCTATGATAACTATCTGGAACTGGAGTATGACTTATCTAAAGTACTGTTTATTGCAACAGCCAATTCATTGGTAAACATGCACCCTGCTTTGCTGGACAGGATGGAAATCATCGAAATAACCGGCTATTCGTTAGAAGAAAAAATTGAGATTGCCAAAAAACATCTGATACCCAAGCAAAGGCAGGAACATGGGTTGAACAGTAAAAATATAACTATTTCTTCGGCTGTATTGACAAAACTAATCAATGAATATACCCGTGAATCGGGGGTTCGCGAGTTGGAGCGGAAAATTGCGGCGTTAATGCGTTCCGTGGCCAAGTTGGTAGCCATGGAAGAAGACTATCAGCCCCGGCTAATGCCCGAAGATGTGGAACGAATATTAGGTGCCGTCATTTATGACCGCGACATGTATCAAAACGATAACCCACCGGGCGTTACAGTTGGGTTAGCCTGGACACAAACCGGTGGCGATATACTGTTTATCGAATGTATTTTGAGTAAAGGGAAAGGAAAACTGACGTTAACCGGAAATCTGGGCGATGTGATGAAAGAATCAGTTACCACTGCACTGAGCTACATAAAAGCTCATGCCGAATCGCTGCAATTAGATTCCGATGTTTTCGACAATACCGACATCCATGTCCATGTGCCGGAAGGTGCTATTCCAAAAGATGGACCTTCGGCAGGAGTTGCCATGTTAACGGCATTGACCTCTGCATTTACCAACAAAATAGTCAGGCCATTTTTGGCTATGACCGGCGAAATTACCCTTCGGGGCAAGGTCTTACCTGTAGGCGGGATTAAGGAAAAAGTGCTGGCGGCAAAAAGAGCGGGAATTGTGGACATCATTCTGAGTCAGGCCAACCGGAAAGATGTCCTCGAAATTGAGCCGGAATATATTAAAGGAGTGTGTTTTCACTATGTTAAAGATATGAAAGAAGTAATTCAGCTCGCACTGACGACCTGATGTAACAAAATGGCAAAGCCTGATACTTATTCTTTCAACCGTACTCATTTGGTTCTGCTTTTCCGGTACTCCAATCATGTTTAAGCCGGGTTTGGAAGTTTAAAAACATAAAACAGATATTAAGTATGACACAAAACAGGGCATCCCGAATTCCGCTTCGCGATTTTTTTCGCAATCCCGAAAAAATGGCGTTCAAAATTTCTCCCGATGGCAACTTTATTTCCTTTATGGCACCTTTTGAGAGCAGGATGAACATTTTTGTTCAACCGGTAAAAGGAGGCGAAACCAAACGAATCACGTCTGAAACAGATCGCAATATTTCGAGTTATTTCTGGGCAAACAATCAGACGCTCATGTATTTTAAAGACAACGGAGGAGATGAAAATTTTCATCTTTTTACGGTGGATACAGACGGCAGAAATAACCGGGACGTTACCCCTTTCGGGGACGTTGTCGCAAAATTGGTGGATGAACTGCCCGAAAAAGACGAAGAAGTTTTGATAGCCCTCAATAAGCGAATACCCGAAATTTTTGATGTTTACCGGTTAAACACCACCACAGGCGAACTCAGCATGGCGGCCGAAAATCCGGGCAATATAGCTTTATGGCTGACCGACCATAATGGTCAGATCAGAGTGGCAGTTGCCTCTGATGGGGTCAACCAACATATCCTTTACCGTGAAACAGAAAATGAGCCTTTCAAAAACATCCTGACCACCAATTTCCGTCAGTCAATGTCGCCTCAGATGTTTACTCCCGACAACAAGTTTTTGTATGCGGTTTCCAATATCGGCCGCGACAAATCAGCACTCATCATTTTCGACATTGACAATGGTAAAGAGGTGGAACAGATCTATGCTCACCCCGATGTTGATGTGGCTTCGGTCATTTATTCCTTTAAACAAAAGAAATTGCTCGGGGCATCGTTTATCACCTGGGCAACTGAATATACTTTTTTTGACGAAGAACGGGCGCAATTACAGAAAAAATTGGAACAACGCACACAAGGTCATACCTATGTCATTGATTTCGATAAAAACGAAGAAAATTTTATCATAGCGGTAACATCTGACCGCAATTATGGCACCTACTACCTTTACAATCTGGCTGCCGACCAACTTACCAAACTTGCTCAAATCGGCGATTGGTTAAATCAGGACGAACTCTGCGAAATGAAACCAATTACCTATACTTCACGGGACGGGTTAACTATACATGGTTACCTGACATTACCCAAAGGAATAGAACCTAAACACCTGCCTGTTGTAGTCAATCCACATGGTGGACCATGGCATCGCGATGTATGGGGATTTAACCCCGAAGTTCAGTTTCTTGCGAGCAGGGGGTACGCTATTCTTCAAATGAATTTCAGAGGCTCGACCGGATATGGACGCGCATTTTGGGAGGCATCTTTTAAACAATGGGGGAAAACCATGCAAAACGATATCACCGATGGCGTTCATTGGCTAATCAAACAAGGCATAGCTGACCCGGAACGAATTGCCATTTACGGGGGTAGCTATGGCGGTTATGCAGTTCTTGCAGGCCTGACCTTTACTCCCGACCTTTACGCTTGTGGAATAGATTTTGTCGGAGTTTCAAACTTGTTTACTTTTCTCAATACAATCCCTCCTTATTGGAAACCGTTTTTAAATATGATGTACGAAATGGTCGGTCATCCCGAAAAAGACAAAGACCATCTGACCGCCACTTCTCCGGTGTTCCATGTTCAAAAAATTAAAGCTCCGCTTTTTGTCGCCCAGGGAGCCAAAGACCCGCGGGTTAACATCAACGAGTCGGAGCAAATTGTGAATGCTTTGAGAGATAAGGGCGTAGAGGTTCAGTATTTAGTTAAAGATAATGAAGGGCATGGATTCCACAATCAGGAAAACAAGTTCGAATTTTACGAAGCAATGGAGAAATTTTTGGCACTGCATCTGAATTAACAACAATTGCCATTTTACATTTCAGGTGATAACTTAAAACCTCTTACATCGTATCTTAAGAATCCAGCAGTTCATAAAATTCAGTTGGCCTTTTTAGCCATCCCCACAATTTCTTTATAGGGGTATTTATTTTGCCAAATCTGACCATATTGGTCAACTGCATAAGTAATGGGAGGGTCTGTAACAATAGCCAGCATAAATGAAAACTCTTTTTCACGACCCAATGGAGGGCGGTCTTTAAAACCGGCTAAGGTGATGGTGCCTTCCTTGTCTATTTGTAGAATTTCATCATTGGGCATGACATAATAAACCGTAACTTCGTCATACATGTTACATTGGTATGTAAATCCCTCGATGGTTGATCGCAATCTTGAATCTTGTAGCTTTTGAAGGCGTTCAGCCTGGATAACATCTGAACTGCGATACTGTGCACTGACCATATTGCTGAAAAAAATATTGAAAATTGAGAAAAGCAGTGTTACAATAAGTAGATGTTTCATGGGTTATTTGTTGAATTGATTGCTAATAAAGGTTAAATGTAGGTTGCCTTGTATTATGCAGGGCAATTTTCATTACTTCGAACAGTTTTTATGGTTTACAGGTTCTGACTAAATTCAATCCATTGATGAAAACTCAGCCCTTCTGCCGTATTAAAATAACATGATAATGAAAAGAATATTGTTTGGTTTTTTGTTTATGCTCTTTGCAGTAAAGCTGCAAGCCTCGTATGTTCTCATTTATATGGATGAGAAACAAAAGAATCATCTAAAAGCTTATGGAGTGGCCTATTTTGCTTTGCAGAGTAATATAGAAGTAGATTGGTTGCTCAATTATCGCGGTGGGAGTTTTGCCTTCAAATACAATGAAAAGTTAGAAGCTACCTGCCGTATCCGTGGAGTAAGCTATGATTTGGTACCCGACGTTCAATATACTACTATTTTACAGGAAATTGCCAATCCGGAAGTAAATATGGATGCGGTTAAACTTGAAAAAGTGCCTAAAGTGGCGGTTTATACACCAAGTAATAAGCCACACCACCCCGAATTGCCTTGGGATGATGCAGTTACTTTGGTTTTAGATTATGCCGAAATCCCTTTTGACAAATTATACGATGAGGATGTGTTGGATGAAAAACTTGCAAAATACGATTGGTTACACCTCCACCACGAAGACTTTACCGGTCAGTACGGTCGTTTTTACGCCTCTTACAGAAACCAGTCATGGTATATAGAGCAGGTGAAGTATGAAGAATCAAAAGCCAAACAACTCGGATTTAGCAAAGTATCACAAATGAAGTTGGCAGTAGCCAAAAAAATAAAACAATATGTTGCAGGGGGCGGCTTTATGTTTGCCATGTGTTCTGCTACCGATTCGTATGATATCGCATTGTCTGCTGAGGGAGTAGATATCTGTGACCGGATGTTTGACGGAGATGCGCCTGACCCGGGAGCGCAACAAAAACTCGACTATTCAAATACATTTGCTTTCAAAGATTACAAACTCAGTACAAACCCTTACGAGTATGAATTTTCTGATATTGACGCTACACAAACCCGGAATGTGCCCAAAAACATGGACTATTTTACCTTGTTTGAATTTTCTGCAAAATGGGATCCGGTACCGACCATGCTCACCCAGAATCACACTCAAACTGTTAAAGGTTTTATGGGGCAAACTACAGCCTTTTTGAAAAAATATGTAAAATCTGATATCCTTGTGATGGGTGAAAATAAGGCTGCTGCCGAAGTACGGTATATTCACAACGAATTTGGACAAGGATTTTGGACTTTTTATGGCGGCCACGACCCGGAAGACTACCAACACTTGGTTGGCGAACCGGAAACGGATGTAAGCCTTTACCCTAACTCGCCCGGATATCGCCTTATTCTAAACAATGTTTTATTCCCGGCTGCTAAAAAGAAAAAAAGAAAAACATAAACTTACAGTATAAATGCTAAATGCAGTTGCATTAAAATCGGTAGTTCCATAATAGGGGCTGCCGATTTTTTATTTGTAACAAAATCAGAATTTTTCATCTGATTTTGTTACGCTTCTTTTCAAACAATCAACTTGTTAATCAAATTCAAAACCTCCGCCTAATATCTAAGGTTGCAGTCCGGTTTAAGTGTTTTTTTTAAACTTATGATAGCTTTTATCTTTTTTGTAAATGACTTATGTCATTGGTTTGAGTATAAAAACGGGGATAACTTTGCACAAAAAAGAGATGAAACGAATATTTATATTGGCAGTTTGCTTAGGTTTTACATTTACAGCTATGTCTCAGGATAATTACAAACTGAAAAGCAGTACCATGAAAATTGAGGGCACTTCCTCTTTGCACGATTGGAGTGCTGAGGCCAACAAAGTAACAGGAACGGTAAATTTTAGTGAGAATGATTTGACTACCGCTTTGCAAAATGTATCTATTGAAATTGAGGTAAATGCTATTAAAAGCGAGAAAGGGTCTGCTATGGATAATAATATCTACAGTGCGCTAAAAGCAAAATCAAATCCCAAAATCACATTTCAAATGACCAAAGTGAACAGTATAAAAGGACAAATTTCTGATTTTAATGCTTTGGTAACAGGTAATCTTACAATAGCCGGGACCACAAAGTTGGTAGAATTGAATGTGAAAGGGAGAAAAAGCACCAATGGCAATTTGGTTTTCAATGGTGTCAAAAAGATTAAAATGACCGATTTTAATGTCAAACCTCCGTCTTTTATGTTTGGTGCCATGAAAACAGGTGATGAGGTTACAATTACATTCTCCACTACATTTTCAAAATAAAATCCAATTTTTTTAATTAAAACTCTAACTAATTGCATTATGAAGAAAATTATGCAAAGTGTTCGGCCTGTGTTTTTTTTAGCGCTTTATTTTATTTCAGTTGCTTTATTCGGTCAAAACGACATTCAGTATTATCGTCCTTATGACCAGCGCGGAGTTCATGTTTTTGAAACTCCGAAACAACCCCGATCAGATGAAACAGGATTCAAAGTTCGGGTTGGGGGGCATTTTGCCCAACAATTTCAGGCTTTACAACACGAATCGGATCAGGATACTTTACTGACTGCCTTAAAACCGGGTTTTAACCTTGCCACCGCAAACCTCAACATAGATGCGCAATTGCAGGATGGTATCTCAGTAAGTTTGGTTACTTATCTTTCTGCACGTCATCACCCTGAAGCATGGGTAAAAGGAGGATATCTGCAAATTGACAAAGCTTTGTTTTTAAAAAGCGAATTTGTGGATAAAATAATGGAGAACCTCACCTTTAAATTTGGCCATTTTGAAATCAATTACGGGGATGCACATTTTCGCCGGACAGACAACGGCAATGCTATGTGGAACCCATTTGTCGGCAATTACATTTTGGATGCTTTTACCACAGAAATTGGTGGAGAGGTCATTTACCAATGCGATAAGGGATTATTGGCAGTGTTTTCAATGACCGGTGGCGAAATCAAAGGAGATGTTTCAGAACCTGTTGTTACTACACAGGATGACAAGGCCAAAAGAAGCCCTTCTATCATCGGAAAATTTGGGTATGATAAACAACTCACTGAAGATTTAAGATTGCGTGCTACAGCCTCTGCCTATTACACGGCAAGTTCTACCAGCAATACACTTTATGGCGGCGACCGCACAGGATCCAGATATTATCTTGTGCTTGAACCCCAAACAGCGTCTGCTCAAACCAATTTCACCTCCGGACGATACAATCCCGGATTTAGGGACAAAGTAACTGCCGTTATGGGCAATGTGTTTTTGAAATACAAAGGCGCAGAATTGTTTGGAACTTATGAAATGGCTAGCGGTCGGGCAAACAACGAAACCGACACCCGGAAAGTCAGCCAATTGGCCGGAGAATTGTTGTACCGCTTTGGCAAAAACGAGCAATTTTTTGCGGGTGCCCGTTATTGCAGAGTAAACGCCGAACATCTTGCCTCCGGCAATGTCAGTGATATCAATATTGACCGTATTCAGGGTTCAGTGGGTGCATTTGTTACCAAAAATATTTTGGCAAAAGTCGAATATGTTACACAGAACTACAACGACTTTCCGGCTGCCGATTTACGCAGCAATGGTAAATTTAACGGGGTGATGGTTGAAGGTGTAATTGGATTCTAAAATTCTGTTATTTGGCTTTTAAAAAGCAACACTATTTTAACTTGTCAGGTTGTTAAATATCAGAAAAGGCAGGCAAAGGGCAAAAAATTGTCATTGCCTGCTTTTTTTAAATGTCGGGTTGATTATTTATTAAGCTCAGTTAAACAGATAGTACATACAATATTCCGCCTAAGATTTTTAATTATGCGAAAACTTTTAATTGCATTTCTGTTCATTGCTGTTTCCTTTCAGTTAATTCAGGCACAAGTTGCTCTGAGTTTAGTTTCCGGAGGTAATATCAGCAATGCAAGTAAATTCCTTGTTGACCAAAACAGCGTTCTTTTGCTTAAAGGAACGACTAATGTTAACTCATTTACCTGTAAATGCAAGGATAATTACCACCCTCAAAGTTTTTTCCTGAAAAATTCAACTTCCGATCTTCTGGAGTTTACCGAAACCAGACTACAGCTTGCAATTGCAACTTTGGATTGTGGAAATAAAAAAATGAATACAGATTTGCAAAAAGCACTAAATGCAAGTACTCACCCCAAAATTAAAGTTGAATTGCTAAAAGTAATAATTGGGGATGAATGTTATGCAAATATTGATTGTGTTTCTGAAAATTTGACCGAGGCTTTGGTTTATGCTCAAATCAGCATCAATGGTAAATCAAACAGATATTGGATAGATGTTGAACTGAGAAAGTCCTCAGAAAACAAGTTTTTTGTTCTGGGCCAAAAGCGCCTCAATATGCTGGATTTTGGTGTAAAGCCACCGGAAGTGTTTTTTGGAGCAGTAAAGGTCAATTCCGGTATTGATATTGTGTTTGATCTGGGGATTAGTCTGACAAATTAATCTTTATGTGCGATCCAGATATCCTCTCTGGATATGGCATATCTGTTAATTTCTTCAAGGGGTAGTTCAAACAGAAATTTATTGAGTTCAACCCTGAATCCTGCCGCTTCGAGGCGGTTTTTTTTATCCATTCCGTAAGTTCTTACGTGGTCGTCTTGTCCAAACAATCTTTCCCGTTCCCGGGGATCGGTAATGGTGAGGTCTTCGATGGTATCGGGCAGATTGCTCATAGGAGTTTGCAAAATAGCCCATCCACCGGGTTTTAGAATCCGGTAAAGTTCGCTCATGGCTTTCTTGTCGTCGGGCACATGCTCCAGCACATGATTGCAAATGACAACATCGTAGGTATTGTCCGGCAAAGGAATATTGGTAATATCCATTTTGACCATTGCTGTCGGCATGTCCAGATCAGCACTCAGGTAGTCTAAGTTCGGATTGCTTTTAAACAGTTCCTGCAATTGATGTTCAGGTGCAAAATGCAGTAATTTTGCCTTTCGTTCTAAAATATCGGAGTGTTGATGAAGGTAGAGCCATAATCCCCTGTGTCTCTCCAGCGATAAACACCACCTGCAAAGTACGTTAGGGCGTTTTATATAACCATAAGAGGCAAAACTGCTGAATGAATGACCACAACAAGGGCAGGTAACCTTGTTGCCTTTGTATAAAACAGAACTTGCCCGCAAAGCATACATGCCCCAAACCCGGAGGAACTTTTTAGGCACCACTTTTTCTGCAAATTGCTTAAGATCGTAAGTATTCAACATACGCTTTGGTGTGCCTTTTCCGGCTATTCGGTGCTGATATTTTGTTGTCTGATAATAGTGTCCGGAGTTAGGATTTGACTGCCTTCTAACGATTTTGGCTGATAGGTTTTCGGATCATTGCTGAAAGAAGCGCTAATCATTCCCGGGATTGCATATACTTTGTCGTCGTTGTGAGGCCTGACATAAGTAGTCAAAACAGGACGCTGCTGATTTTGGTTAGGATTAAAGTTTCCCTCAGAAATCCCTCCGCCCTGAGGCTGTCCGATATTGAACTTTCCGATATAAAAATCCAATACTGTTTTGTTGCCTTGTTTTGCTACAACTCTGTGAGCGTTTTCATTCACCTGATATTCTTTCCATTTGTCTTTACCGGCAGCAGCTACTCTTTTGACGCTAAGTTGATTAAATATTGCAAGCATTGAACTGACGGTAGCCGGGTTTGCTGCCGTTGTGCCGATACTGTCGTTGGTCATTTCCCAACCGTTATCCTTACGGTTAAGAGTCAGAGGCTTGCCGGAGTTTTCGTCTGAATAAATGGTAACTGAAGTAATTTTCGAAGTGTCAGTTACAAAGAGGTCTTTCTTGAAATTTCCCTTTTTATTGCCTGTAAATTGGGTGTAGAGAAAGATGGCTGTTAAAAAGAATAAGAGGGCTATCAGTAATTTGTTATTCAGTTTCATAGTACCGGTCGCTAAGGTTAAATTTCTCGGTTTATGTCGAAGTTTTCAAGGTATTGAGCCACCCTGTTCAGGAAAGTACTGCCGAGTGCTCCATCAATAATGCGGTGGTCGTAAGACAAAGACATAATCATTAAATGACGTATAGCAATGATGTCGCCGTATTCAGTTTCTAAAACTGCCGGTTTTTTTCTGATGATACCGGTTGCTAAAACTGCTACCTGAGGCTGGTTAATGATGGGGGTTCCCATCAGGCTGCCAAAAGTTCCGACATTGGTAAAGGTAAAAGTACCGCCTTGAATTTCGTCAGGTTTTAATTTTCCTGCTTTTCCTCTGTTTGCCAAATCGTTTACTGCTTTTGTCAGCCCAATCAGGCTTTTTTGGTCTGCATTTCTGATAACCGGCACAATCAGGTTGCCTTCCGGCGTTGCGGTAGCCATTCCAATATTGATGTCTTTGCGTATGATGATATTATACCCGTCAACCGATGAATTGACTAAAGGGTAGTCTTTGATGGCTTTTACGGCAGCTTCTATTAATAATGGAGTGAAAGAAATTTTTTCGGATTCGCGTTGTTGAAACCGATCTTTGATTTTATTTCGCCAGTTTACCAAATTGGTTACATCCACCTCTACAAAAGAGGTAACATGGGGCGCGACGGTCTTAGACATGACCATGTGATCGGCAATCAACCGCCTCATTCTGTCCATTTCAACGATTTCTACATTGCTGCCATATTCTACTTTTGGTGGAGTGATGCTACTCACTTGTTTTTGTTGAACTGTTTCAACAGTTGGCCGGATTACCTCTTTTGGCTGCTCCTGCCTTTGCTGTATATATTGTAGTATGTCTTTTTTAGTAACGCGGTCGTTGCTGCCGGTTCCGGCAATGGCGGCCAGTTCGCGCATATCAATACCTTCCTGCCGGGCAATGTTGAGCACCAAAGGAGAATAAAACCGGTTATCTACTGCAACAGCTTCGGTTTTTTGATGCGATAATGCCGGAGTTTGCTGAATAGCTGTGGAACTGATTGCTTTTTCAGGGGTAGTTAAAACAGGCTCCTGAATTTTGGTGTTATCGGAAGAAGGTTGAGCATCCGTTTCAATCAGGGCTATTGCCTTTCCTACCGGTACTACATCGCCTTCGGCATATAATTTTTTGACTAATTTGCCTGAAGTAGGGGACGGCACTTCGCTGTCCACTTTATCCGTAGCTATTTCCAATACGGCTTCTTCTTCCGAAATTGTATCTCCATCGTTTTTTAGCCATTTTAAAATAGTGGCCTCCATGATGCTTTCACCCATTTTGGGCATGATGAGTTCTACCTGTGCCATAAGTATATGTATAATCTTTAGGGGGTAAAGTTAGTGGATTTTTACCGATTATTGATAGTTCTATCCATCAACCCTTTATAATGCCCTGAATTTGTTTCGGGAATAATCGGTGTTTTGGTTAAATCGCCGGCACATGACATAGGAGCCTGTATCTTGTGCTTTGGTGAAATTGTCGTATTTTTGAGCATGATTAAAAACAAACTGGCTTTAGTTACCGGAGCAGCCGGGTTTATCGGCAGTCATTTAACCCAATACCTGGTTGAACAGGGTTACAACGTTAGAGCAATGGTCAGATATAGTTCAAGGCCGCAATTAGGCAACCTTGAATTTCTGCCCCGTGAAATTTTTCAGGCGATAGAGATTGTAAAAGGCGATTTAAAAGACCCGGATTTCTGTCATCATGCCGTCAGAAGCTGTCATTATGTTTTTCATTTGGGGGCATTGATTGCCATTCCTTATTCTTATGTCAATCCCACCGATTTTGTCCAAACCAATATCGCCGGTACCACATATTTGCTGAATGCTGCACGGAAATCTGATGTTTTAGAGCGCTTTGTTCATACCTCAACGTCTGAGGTATATGGCACTGCATTATATACCCCCATAGATGAGCAGCACCCTCTGCAACCACAATCCCCTTATTCGGCAAGTAAAATGAGTGCAGATCTTTTGGCTTTGTCGTACTACAATGCCTTTGACCTGCCGGTAACAGTTATTCGGCCATTTAACACGTATGGCCCGCGACAATCGGCAAGGGCGGTTATCCCTACAATTATATCACAGTTACTCACGCTGTCAGACATTAAGTTGGGGAACCTAAGCCCTAAGCGCGATTTCTTATATGTCAAAGACACCATTCGGGGGTTTTTACAAGCCGGCACTCACGAAAATACAGTCGGATTGGTGGTCAATTTAGGCACCGGGACGGATGTTTCAATTGCTGAAACTTATGCAACGATATGTGGCTTGATGGGTAAACATCCGGATTTGCTCACAGATAACAGCCGCTTCAGACCTGAAAAGTCGGAAGTGTTTCAGTTAGTATGTAACGCACAACTTGCAAAAAACCTGAGCGGTTGGGAACCTCAATTTTCTTTTGAACAAGGGCTTGCCGAAACCATAGCATGGATTAGCGACCACCTGCATTTGTTTAAACCTCAGGAATATCAAGTTTGAGTTTTTCTTGTCCTTGTGGCATTGGTCTTAAGTCAGATTATTAAATGAATTTCGGTCTGATGGATTGTTAACCGAGGTTGTAAATATCTGTGGTTTTTAACGGAATATCAGTTGTGGTTTTCTCAATCATTTATTGCCAAACATTGGCGGGTTACTAAAAAATCATCAAGTCGCATGATGTCTGTTGTGCATTTGAAAGTTTTATTAAAAAAAGCAAGAATTGTTTTGGTTTGTTTCAATTTTTTTATTTAATTTTGTGAGGAATTTTAACACGTTTATATTGAAATTCATTTTCGTTTTTCTAACCACAAACCAATTTTCAAATGACATTATTAAATCAGTTTACTCGCTATGTATTAGCGCTGTTTGTGCTTATTAGCATGGTTTTTACCCTTTCAAATTGCGACGAAGACGACCCTATTCCGGCTGCTTTAGGCAATTTGGACGTAACGCCCGGTGAAATGGTCGTCAATTTTCCGACTATTATTACTGCACATGTTCATGTTCCCCCCGGAGTAGCTGTGGTGGACAATAGTTTAACACTTCTCAAAACCGACCCTAATGGCAACACTACCGAAATTAGTGAGTTGCTTGATAATGGGGATTTGTACAACGGTGATGAAATTAAAGGTGACAATATTTACACCACCAAAGTAACGGTAACCGAAGCTATTTCAGGAGAAATTATCCTCAAAGTTGCGGGTAAAATTACCAATACGAAGGGAGATACAGAAGATGCCGAGTCGAAAGAGTTTAAGGTAAAAGTATATGCAGATATTAACGGTGCCGATATGAAAGCACTGTTCGATGTGCAAAACGATATGGTAGGTCAACTTGACGACTATCTCGGTGGCAATCAAAATAATGCTCCAAATGCTGTTAACCAATTGCTTAGCTGGATACAGAGCCAACCGGAAGTTGAGTCCGCAACTTTAAGCAACGGAACTTCTATTGAAATCAAGTACAAATCCGGTTTAATGGGTGGAGTGATTATTTCTTTAGAAGACGATAACGGCTATGTTGATACCCGTGGTGGAATGGCAATGCCTGTTTCTTCAGTTCAGGAAAATGACGATAGGGGTTCTGTTACTAAAATTCCGGTTTCCCAACAGACTCGTGGGAAAAACTATGTTGAGCAAGGTGTTTTTTCAGGCAAAATGATGGAAGATTTTGACCCGAATACCATCGGTAACCGCAATGTTTTTATTTATGCACCTTACGAAGCCTCGTGGAAAAATAATGAACGACCGCATATTATCAACATTTTGGACAGTTTAGATTGTGGCGGGTTTCAGGTAACTGCATATACCAATCAGGAGGCCGATGTCGCTAAAATTGCCGAAATGATGAGCTATGGAATGGTAGTTTTATCAACTCATGGTTCGGGAGGAGGCAAGGCTGTACTAACCGGTGAAATTGCAGATACAACAGCAACAGCTTACCAGTCTTATAAAGCATTACTTCAGGGAGATAACCCTAAGATGGGTATCAGTATGAACATTACCATCAGCAAACAGGGGGATGCCATTGATAAGAAAAACGTCTATAAATTATATGCCTCTTATATTTCCGGTTTAATCGGTGAGTTTCCGCAAAGTGTCATTTTGGCAAATTTCTGTGGCAGCGACCAAACTCCTCCATTGCGTGATGCTTTTATCGGAAAAGGCGCTAAAACATATTTTGGTTATACCGAATCAGTCAATGGCGGTTTTTGTGTTTCTGTATCCAGAGATGTATTTACTACACTTGCCAAAAACAATAAAACAACCGGTGAAGTCAGCAAAATAGGTACGAGCGACCCTCAAACACCTTACGCAACTTTTAAAATAGAAGGTTCGGGTACCATGCGTTTTGCAACAGAACTGGTAAACGGCAATTTTGAAAAAGGCATGTTGGGTTGGACCAAATCAGGAGACGGCAGAGCAATTAGTCAGTTGGGATATATGGACTCACCCGAAGGCAACTATATGGGGATTATTTCTACCGGTTTGGGATATACGGTCAATTCAGGCAGAATTTCACAGTCATTTACGGTTCCTAACAATGCAACTGAGCTTTCGTTGAAATGGAATTTCTTTTCAGAAGAATTTTTGGAATATATCGGCTCACAATACCAGGATTGGTTTGAGGTAATTGTCGTAACCCCGGAATTTGGCGAACATGTATTACTCAGCAAATCTGTGGATGGAGTTGCTGCTGAATATGGAGCTGCTTATCCTGATATTCCCGGAAACTTAATTAGTGTTTCTCCTGATATCGTATTTGATGTCGGTGGCGTTTACATGACCGGTTGGGAAACTTTTACTTTTGACATCAGCAGTTATAAAGGCAAATGTGTAACTTTGGTCTTACGTTGCAGCGATGTTGGTGACAGTATTTATGATACCGCTGTTTTGCTTGACGAAATTTCAATTAAATAACCCGGTTATTTAATAAAAATATGTAGATAGTCCGCAGGGTAGTCAGATATACTACCCTGCGGATTTTTCGCTAATACTTAAACACTCTCAAAGAGAACAACTATGTTAATTCGCCTTTTTTTAAGTGCTTTGTTTGTTGGACTTTGCAGTTTTTGTCTTCATTCAACTACTCCGGCAAGTTCCGGATCAAATCAGGATGATTCGTTGATGGAAAACAATCTTGAAAACACCGTTATCCGTGCCATTCGATATGAATCCGGCAAACCAAAGGGAGTAACTGTTTCTAAAGAGCATACTGAGAGCATTATCGGCTTTGTCCGCAATTTGCTGGAAACTTCTGAACCTATGCGCATTCATTTGGAAATGGAAGAAATACAATCACTTCGCAGCACAGCTACCGGATTTGAGATTTTTTTCTCACCGGCATTAGAAACATCTTCTGATGCTGCCCGGTTAAGTAAAATGTTCTTTTTAACAGAAGGTGATTTTTCAACTCGAATTGAAAGCACAAATGCCCGTTTTTTTGTCGCGTTAGACGATAACAATCAATACATTCAATCACCGTTTGAGGCAGAAAGCAAGGCGGAATTGGTCGGACAATTAAACGATTTGTTGAAATAATACCACTTCACTATCTAATAGAACCCACCCTAACCCCTCCGAGGAGGGGAATTAAAAGACTTTTGCAGGTAATTGATGGTTCAAAATTAAATCATAGTTGGTATAAATTTTCAAAACAAAGCAATAAAAAACCCCTCGAGCAACTTGCTTCGAGGGGTTTTTTTGTTGGCCCGCCAGGATTCGAACCTAGACAGACAGAACCAAAATCTGTAGTGCTACCATTACACAACGGGCCACCGTTTTTTAGCGGGGCAAAGATACACCCAACTCTTAACCTACACAATAGTTTTTTAAAAAAAATGCAATATTGTGAACCGTTTTTTGGCGGTACTATCTACAAACGCTATATATATATGAATAGTTCCATCGAGCTGTGCTTAATTGGAGTTAAAATAAGACTTATATAAAGTCATTGTTGCAAAGTAGATTAACACCAAAACAGCTACTGCTTTAAGGAAAATTGTAAAACCGGATGTTTCAGGATAAAACAACACCAGCAACACAAAGGATAATAAACCCATTATAGTAACACCGATTGTAAGAAACATAAACTTTTCGGTCCGGCTTGGATAAGGATATTTAAGAGGGATAAAATGCAGCAGACAAAAAAGGGCAATTGCTACCAGATTGATAAAGTTTCCAAAATTGAACACGAAAAAGAAATAAAACACCACCAAGTTCCACATTACCGGAAAACCAACAAAATGATAATCGGCACTAACCATGCCTGATTTGCCATAGTAAATAGCTGAGGTGAGCAATACAGCCGATGCTGCCAACAATCTTAATTCGGGTGCTATCATCCCGGATTCGTAGAGAAAAAAAGCAGGAATTATTGCATAAGTCGCAAAATCAATGACAGAATCCAACATTTTACCATCAAAAAAGGGCAATACTTGTTTGACCTTGCACCATCGGGCAAAACTTCCATCCAAACCATCAATGATTTGGCTCACCAACAACCAAAACATGGCCATCTGCCACTGATGTGCCGCTATTGCCAAAATTGCCAAAAAACCGGCTACTATACCGGTAGCGGTAAATAAATGAACAGACCAGGCGAGGGCTTTTTGAAGGGTAGAAAACTGTTGGGGTGGAGTTGACATTTGGGATTGCTCATTTTATATAAAATGAAGGCTGTAAAATAAACTAAAGCCTAAATTTTTTTCGACTGCGGGGCGTAAAGATAAAGGCATTTCGGACAATTCATTCATAAAGGTAACTGTCGAGGTGTTGGACTATTTAATTACCCGGATTTGCTTATCAAATTTTTCGTACAAAGTATAGTCTAAAGAGTAGTTATGATTTGTATTAACTACTCTGCAACATTTCTTTTACATATTTATTTTTAACTAAAAAGCTTACTTCCAAGATTGTTTACATGAACGACTCAAAGCTTCAGCCTTTATTTCTAATCGCTTAACCATTGTTCGCATCAATTTATGTTTAAATGTTCACCAAGCAAGCAGTTGTTTATTGAATAGTATAGGCAAACAGGTTTTTGGCACTTCCTCCGGCAATCAACACATTACCACCGTTATCCAAAAGGTCGGTACAAACAAACTGAGTGCCTGCCTCAATGGGAAAATTGGGGTGGTTTTCTCCATTTTCGTCTAAAAGAAAAACTTGCTTTGTGTTCGGGCAATATACCCCGATTCGGACATTTTTTTCTCCTTTTAGCCGGATAGGAAAAATCTTGCCGGGTTTTGCTTTGTCTTTAAATTCAAAAGTAAATAATTTTTTATTTTCGTTAAACGCATAAACTTTGTTGTTGCTCATAAAAATATATTCCTCGTTCGAGTAATCGGGTTGAATGTTTTCGGTTAAAAATCCGGAAGTTGGGCTGATGCTTACCATTTTTTTCGACCATTTTTGGCCGTCTAAAGTAAATACATAAGTATGGCTGTTTTTCGCGGTGGCAACAATTTTGGGTTCTCCACTCCTGATATCAATCTGTGGTGGGCTTATTAGCGGGCTGCCGGTTACCAGTTTTTGTTTTAATGCACCATTAGGAGATAATAAATAGATATTTCCGTTGTTGTTAGCGGCCACCATGAGTTGATGTTTATCATCACGAAAGTAAATTAATTCATAAGCCATTAAAGCCAGATAGGGTCGGGGACTCCAACCCGCCAAAGGCCTTCCGTTTGGGTGGTAGCCATAGATATTGTTATTGCCGCAGGGAATAAAAAAACTGTAGTTTTTATTGTTGTCAAAATCTGCCAGGGTCATTCCGGTAACTGCTTCTGCGCTTAGTTTGATGGGGTAGTCCTGCACGTCTTTTCCATTCCGGTCTATCAGATAGACTTTGTTGGAGGTGTTGAACAAGAAAAATAGATTGCCGTTGTTGTAAAGATCCAACTGCTGCACCTTTCCCATTATGGGTTTGTCGAAACTGCGCTTCCAGATTATTTTTCCATTTCTGCTGATTAAATACAAGTTATGGCTTTTGTCATAAACTATAATTTCTTTGTCGCCGCTGATATGGTTTTGGACTATTTGCGGAGGAGCAGCAGGTTCGTCTTCAAGGTCAACGTTCCAGGCTAAAGTAGTTGTGGAGTGGTGGATGTCTTTTTTTTGTTCAGATTTTTTATAGTTGATGTGAATGGTTGTTTTAATTCCGTTGTCGGGCATTTTATCCATTTGAACTGCAGTCGGGGTAAACCCATTATAGTATTTGCTTTTTTTACCAAAGTCTTTTAAAAACGAATCGGAGGATGTAGCTTTTATCAAAGGCGTTAACCTTTCGGGTTGCAGATAGAAAAAACTATTGCTTTTGGGATCTAATTCTTTTTCAAATTCCGCATAGTTTTCGTTTTTGAGCAAGGTTTGATTCGCTAAATAGTTTTCAATGATAACCTGTAAATGGTCTTTATTAGCGGTAAAAAGCATAAAGTTGCCCAACCTTGTATAATAGCTATCTGAAAATGCGGGAGCATAGTCCTGTCCAAAAATCAAACTTAGCATTTCTGAGCAATTGGCATTGCCGATGGTAAACCCTTTATAAATAAATGGTTTTGCACCTTTTAGGACGTGTTTTTTTAAGCTGCGGACTGCTTCGGTCGAGTCGGCAACCTCAACGGCCGCATAAACCACTTCAAAAAGGTTTGCCGATGCGGGTTCGGTAAAACCCATTGCCCATTCCTGACCCGCCCAATCTAATTCACGACTGTTTGCTAAAAACTCTTTTTTTTGTTGCCGTACAATTTTTTGAAGATTATCGGCACGGTTGTACCAAAGCATGGCAGTATTAAAAGGCAATATATTGGCGATGGTAATTTTGTCCGGACAGTTTTGTTCTGTTATTTGATTCAACAGAAGATTGGTTTGTGTTAGGGTTTCACCTTTTAACGCTATCCGGTTTTCGTGGACAGAAACTTCATAACTTGCTCCGCTAAGCAGTTTTGCCGGCCAATCGAATATTGTTCCTTGGATATCGGGCTTTAGAAAAACGGTTTTCAGCAAAGGGAGATTTTCAAAAAAGACATGAAGCATAAAACCGGCATCTGTGGTAGGCAATTGTTGATGAAATTGCAAGAATTTTCCGGTAAACAAACGGTGATACTGAGTAAGTGCTTCATCAACAAGCAAGGGGGTCATTGATGCCAACACAATTTTACCATCCTGAACTATGGTGAATATCTGTTTTTCTTTTTTTAGAGACAGTTCATAAATGATTTTTCGTTTGAAATTGCGACGGACAACCGGAACCCCTTTTTTTTCGAGGCTGTCAATGATTTCAGGTAAAGGAAATTTCAGTGCTTCCCGTTTTGTCAGAAACAAAAAATCATATTCGTCTGCTTTAGTAAGGTGCAATGATAGGAGCAAAGAAGGAAGATGTTGGGTGTTGCGGTTCAAAAACAGAGAGTCGAGAAGGATAAACCCGTTAACAGATTTATCAGCCCATGCTAAATGTTGCCAATCTGTAAAGGAGCTGTTTTCAACCAGACTACTATGCAGCAATCTTGCATCAGTTGTTTCTAATGCAAAAATACCGCTATCGGGAATAGCCTTAAACAATTGTCGCCTTTCATCAGAAAGATAAAAAAAGTAGATCCCCGCAACAGTCAGCAAGACAACAATTATCAGAATAGTGTTTTTGCTCATTATGAGGTTATTTGCTAATTTTGCAAGGCATTATAAAAAAACGAAGTACAGGATTTTCCTTCAAAAATTGTTGGTGGTATCGAAATTCACCAAAAGATAAAAGATCTTCCTTCAATATTTGTGCAAAATAAACTCAACGCTATCAAAAAGATGTTTTTTTAAATAAATTTTTTTACAATTTTCGTTTAATGCGGGTTAAGATCTTTTCCTTAATTCCTTGTAATCTTTAAAATCCTGTAATTTATTTGGTTTTTCACATACAAGTTGACAGGTAGTCCATTCCTTTCTGTTCAATGATTTAAATATGCCCAAAAACATTTTGCTGATTGCTGCCTTGCTTGGTGCCTTGACCGTTATATTAGGTGCCTTTGGTGCTCATGGTCTGAAGTCTAAAATAACCCCCGAACAGCTTCAGGTTTTTGAAACCGGAGTCAAGTATATGTTTTACCATACCCTCGCCATCTTGTTTGCCGGGTTACTTTTCGACAAATTCCCTTCCACCACCTTGTTTTTATTTTCTGCTTATGCATTTTTAGCGGGCATTGTTTTGTTTTCGGGGTCTTTGTTTCTGCTTGCCAATAAAGACTGGCTGGGCATTGCCACCTGGCGTTGGCTTGGTCCGGTTACTCCAATTGGCGGGCTATCATTCATTGCAGGCTGGCTGATGCTGGCTGCAGGAATCTGGAAATCATAAATCCCTATCTGAAAAATCAAACAATCACCTCTTTTTTTTACAACATTTATTTATCTCCCTGAATATGGATTTGTATCAAGCCTATATTGCACAGATGCACAAAATAGCCGATGTTAATCATACATTGGCATTAATGGGATGGGATCAGGAAGTTCACCTTCCCGAAAAAGCAGCCGGAATGCGAGCCAGACAAATAGCTACTTTGGCGGGCATCGCTCATGACCTGTCTGTTTCGGACGAATTGGGCAATTTAGTGAACCGCTTGTCAGAAGATGAAAGCCTTTCATTCGAAGAAAGCAGAAATATTGCCGAAACAAAAAAGCAATTTGAACGCAAGCAGAAATTACCTACTTCATTTGTAATGAAATTGACAGGTGCGGTTTCACGCGCCTATCAGGCTTGGAACAAAGCCAGACATGCAAAAGACGGAGAGGGTGATTTTACCGAATTTGCTCCTGCTTTGGAACATTTGGTTGCTTTAAAGCGGGAAGAAGCCGAATACATCGGTTATTCAGACCACCCATACGATGCGTTACTCGATGAATTTGAACCCGGGGAAAAAACAGCCGATGTAACCATTCTGTTTGCAGATGTGCGCAGGCAATTGGTGGATTTTGTCAAGGAAATTCATCATCAGGAACAGGTAGCAGACCAATGGATGTTTTTGCATTACGATAAAGACAAACAATGGCATTTCGGTTTGGAGATTCTGGAAAAAATGGGGTATGATTTTAAGGCCGGAAGACAGGATATTTCGGCTCATCCATTTACCACGAGTTTTGGGATGAATGATGTAAGAGTTACCACACGCATCAACGAAAACGACCTGCACGAAATGATTTGGGGCTGTATTCACGAAGGCGGCCACGCGCTTTATGAACAGGGACTATTGCCCCAAAACTACGGGCTTCCTTCAGGCTCTTATGTTTCGTTGGGTATTCACGAATCTCAGTCCCGTTTATGGGAAAATAATGTCGGCCGGTCTTTACACTACTGGAAAGCCAACTACCCGAGATTGCAGGAATTTTTCCCCAAACAATTGGGCAATGTGCCTCTGCTTGCATTTTACAAATCCATGAACAAAGTCAGCCCTTCGCTCATTCGTACCAACGCAGATGAGCTTACCTACCATACCCATATTTTAGTGCGCTTCGAAATTGAAAAAGCACTCATAGAAGGCACTGTTGAGGTAAAAGACCTGCGCGAATTATGGAATGCCAAATACAAAGAATATCTGGAAATTGAGGTGCCAAATGACCGTAAAGGTGTTTTGCAGGACATTCACTGGTCTCATGGCAGCTTTGGCTATTTTCCAACCTATTCCCTTGGCAGTTTTTATGCAGCACAGTTTTTTCATTATGCCGCCAAAGACCTTCCTGACCTCCACCAGCAAATTGAACAGGGCAATCTTCAACCTTTGTTGCAATGGTTGCGAACCAACATTCACCAACATGGGCAGATTTTCCCGGCAGAAGAACTCTGTAAACGCATCACCGGAGAAAAACTCAATTTCAAGTATTTCATGGACTATGCACGGCGTAAGTATAGTTTTATTTACGGGTTGTGAAGTTTGTTGTTCAGCCCGTTGTTCATGTGTCTGCCGGATGACTTGCAATTCCATTTTTATAGTTTAACACAAACTGTTCGATAGTTTGTTCAAGGACAATCATATCCTGACGTGTATCAGGAATGAGCGGCTATTCCCAAGTTTTTATATAAAAAAGCGTTATAGCGAAAGGAGAACTTCTATCTTTGATACAGATTTACAAACAACGCTATGGGCAGAATAAAAATACAAAACTTTGGCCCTGTCAAAGATGGCTTAGCCGATAAGGACGGATGGATAGACTTTAAAAAAGTAACCGTATTCATCGGCGATCAGGGCAGCGGTAAAAGCACGGTGGCCAAACTTTATTCAACACTATGCTGGATAGAAAAAGCGATGGTTCGGGGCCAGATTAAGCCTGATGAACTAAGTCTATATAACCGTTTTTTAAAACAATTAAAATATCAGCGAATTGATAACTATATCAAAAGTAACACGCTGCTTGAATATGAAGGCAAATTCTATCACTTTCATTTTCATGACAGTTTTTTCTTTGCAGAAAAAGCAAGCGGAAACGGGTATTTGCATCCTAAAATAATGTATGTGCCGGCAGAGCGAAATTTCCTCAGCGTAGTTGAGCGTCCCGACAAACTGAAAAATTTACCAAGCCCGTTGTTTACTTTTTTGGATGAATATGATCAAGCAAGAATCTTTTATTCAAAAGGAATTGCACTTCCGATAGGCAATACCAGATTTGAGTATGATGTCCTCAACAAAATGGCCCATATTACCGGAGGAAATTACAAACTGCGGTTATCTGAGGCTTCCAGTGGATTTCAATCTACTGTACCGTTGTTTTTGGTAACAAAATTTTTAACCGAATCTCTTCATCGGGAAAACGACAATTCCATAACGACCGAGTCGATTGAAGAACAGCGCAGATTAGCAAAAGAAATTGAAAAAATCATCAACGATACTGCTTTGAGCGAGGAAATAAAGCGGGAAACATTGAGACAATTATCCGCAAGATACAAACCCTCCTGCTTTGTGAATATAGTTGAAGAACCGGAACAAAATCTGTTTCCGGGTTCACAACAGAAATTGCTCCACAGTTTGATGGAGTACAATAATAAACATGAAGGGAACAAACTAATTCTCACAACACACAGCGCATATATCATAAACTATCTGACCCTTGCCGTAAAAGCTGAAATGGTGAAAACTTCAGTAAAATCTGAGGAAGCTGCCAGAAAACTGAATGAGATTGTGCCTTTACAATCCACCGTAAAACCTGATGACCTGGCGATTTATCAAATGAATGAAGAAGACGGCAGCATCCATATATTGCCGGATTACAAAGGATTGCCTTCTGATGAGAATTATCTTAATCTGGATATGGAACATTCAAACGAATTATTTGCACAACTACAGGAAATTGAAAAAGGATGGCGGTAAATTTTTTCGATGCACGTTGCCAAAGCACTACAAGCGAACCCGTTTTCGGAATTTTTGATGCTCCCCCCGCTGTTCTTGATTTTAGGGATGCAGACATCTGGATTCTTTGGGTGGATAATTCTGAAGAAATCGAAGTTACTTTTACCGCAATTGATCAATGTTTGGATATTCCGGATAATGAAGGGGAAAGATGTGAAGGCATGATGGTTTATGCCGGTGTTTTAACTTTCATAGAACTGAAAGACAGGAATGCCGGTCGTTGGGCAGGTAAGTCAAGAAACCAGTTGATAAACACAATAAACATTTTTAAAAAAGAGTCCGGTATTTCACGCTATAACCGTTTATACGGACATATCGCCAACAGGCAAAGACCAAATTTTAAAGCCGGCAACAAAACCTTCTATCAGGAATTTGAAGATGAAACGGGTTTTATTTTAAGGGTTAGCGATGTTTTAAAAATCGAACCGTCAATAATTTGATTTATTCAACCATACCCGCCGGGAATTTCCAAAAATTCAGGAAGAGATAAACAAACCGTGCGACTTTGTTTTATATTACCAATACCAAGAAAATTTACTTTAACCAACCTGCCAAATCATGCCCGGACAAAACCCATCCACTTCTCCTCCATCATCCAAATCCGGAACGGTAAAAATTTTTCTTGCCTTAATGTCTGTTTTGGCACTGTTGTTTTTATTTGCAAATCGTCAAAACCTTTTCCAAACCGGTAAGGAAAGCAATTCAACAGGAATCCAACAGCAAAAAGAGCCGATTATTCACGACCCAAATCCCGAAGCCACACAGGCATCCAACCAAAGACAAGCCTTGAATCAGAAAGGCTCTCAGCTTTTAGAGGCCGGGAAATTTGACGAAGCAATCGCCACATTTACCGAGTTGGTGAAAACCAAGGAAAATGATGCGGCGGCGTACCATAATTTAGGCATAGCTTATTCCAAAAAGGGGGATTACCCCAGCGCTATCCGGGAGTTTACCAAAGCCATAGAAATTGACCCAAAGTTTGAAACAGCCTTATACAGCCTTGCTATTACCTATGAAGAAAACAACAACCGAACAAAAGCGTTGGAAACCTTTAACCGACTCCTGCAAATTAACCCTGCCGAAAAGCGAGCCTTGCTCAGGGTTGGGGTAATTTACGATGCTCAAAACAAATTTGACGAAGCCATTCAGGCATATCAAAAAGCTGTTGCAGCAGACCCGAACTATTATATCGCATGGTTCAATATGGGCAACACTTACCTACAGCAAAAACTATACGATAAGGCAATTGGCAGCTATGAAAATGCCATCAAAGCAAAACCTGATTACGCCAACCCTTACGTCAATATGGCGCATTGCTATATGAGCAAAGGCAATAATGCCAAAGCACAGGAACTGTTCAAAAAGGCGGTTCAGTTAGACCCCTCCCTGAAAGCAATGCCCCTGAAATAGCAATCGAAACAACCATGATGGTCTAATCTCTTTTACTTGTTTAAACAATTCGTTCTTTCCCTTAAATTCCACGTTTTTTGTGTAAAAAATTCAGGAAGGGTAGAATTTAAGTCCGATTTTCTCCAGACATCAAGATTTTCTTTTCAAAGAAAACTAAGCAATTCCGATTGATAACACATGCCTCAACAAATTACCCTATCCCTGAGCCCGGAACAAGCTGCGGATGAAACAGCCCAAAAAGCTGCCGCTGCAAAAATGCTTGGGTTGCCGTTGCTTAAAATCGCTGAAGTGAGGTTATTGAAAAGGTCTGTAGATGCCAGAAGCAGGCAAACCAAGGTGATTTTAAAAACGGAAGTTTATCTGACAGACGAACCCCTTACGCCTCCGGAGGTTTTTATTGCCAGTTATCCAAAAGTTACCAATCGTTACCGGGCTATTATTATCGGAGCAGGACCGGCCGGATTGTTTGCTGCTTTGCGGTTGCTCGAATTAGGTATTCGCCCCATCGTATTGGAACGGGGGAAAGATGTCCGCGCTCGCAGACGTGACCTTTCAGCCCTTAACCGGGAGCATATTGTAAACCCCGATTCAAACTACTGTTTTGGCGAAGGTGGGGCAGGCACTTATTCGGACGGGAAACTCTATACCCGATCTGACAAACGAGGTAATATTCGACAAATTCTGGAAACTTTTGTAGCTCATGGTGCCAATCCCGATATTTTGGTGGATGCTCATCCTCATATTGGCACTAACAAACTTCCTCAAATCATTACTGCCATCCGTGAAAGCATCTGCAACGCAGGGGGCGAAGTACACTTTAATGTCAAAGTAACGGACTTCATACTTTCGGGAAATACCATAAAAGGAGTCATTGACCAAAACAACACCCGGTTTGAATCTGATGCCGTTTTACTGGCAACCGGACATTCGGCTCGTGATATTTTTAAATTGTTGCACCGGCGAAATATATTGATAGAGGCCAAACCTTTTGCGCTTGGGGTGCGTATCGAACACCCGCAGGCGCTGATTGACCAAATGCAGTATAAGTGTTCGCCACAAACCGGCAGAGGTATTTATCTTCCGCCGGCAGCCTATTCGTGGGTTGAACAGGTAGAAGGAGTTGGGGTATATTCATTTTGCATGTGTCCGGGAGGAATCATAGCCCCCTGTGCAACAGAAAATGGTCAGATTGTTACAAATGGATGGTCGCCCTCCCGCCGCAATAATCCTTATGCCAATTCGGGAATTGTTACGGAAATAAGGTTCGAAGATGTTTTGAAATACGGTAAATCGGCAAACAAAACTGAACAATTCAGCGGGGTTTTAGGACTTATGAACTTTCAGGGAGATGCCGAACATCGTGCATGGTTAGCCGGAGGACAAACTCAACGGGCACCGGCTCAAAGAATGATTGATTTTATTAACCGAAAACTCAGCACTACCCTTCCGGTATGTTCTTATCAACCCGGTATTGTGTCGGCACCTTTAGTTGAAGTATTGCCGCCCTTTGTAGAACAAAGGCTCAGGGCTGCCTTGCGTAATTTTGGAAAACGTGCACCGCTTTACCTGACTAACGAAGCAGTTTTAGTTGGCGTTGAGTCCCGCACTTCTTCTCCGGTACGTATTCCACGCGATTCAATCAGTTTACAACATCCGCAAATTAACGGACTGTTTCCCTGTGGTGAGGGGGCAGGATATGCAGGTGGAATCGTTTCGGCGGCTATTGACGGAATCCGCTGCGCAGAAGCCATTTTTAAAAAAGTAAAACAATCGTAAATTGCACCGGACTATTCCTCACTACTCAAAAAAGGATAGCGATAGTCGGATGGCGGGACAAAGTTCTCTTTAATGGTTCGGGCGGATGTCCATCGAATCAGGTTGAGATAAGATCCGGCTTTGTCGTTGGTTCCGGAGGCTCTGCCGCCACCAAAAGGCTGCTGATTGACAACTGCTCCGGTTGGTTTGTCATTGATGTAAAAATTTCCGGCGGCATGTCGCAGTTTGTTTGTAGCATGGGCAATAACCTGACGATCCTGAGCAAAAAAAGCACCGGTAAGGGCATAGGGAGAGGTTTGGTCTAACAGGGTGAGGGTCTCCTCAAATTCCTGATCTTTATAAACATAAATTGTCAAAACAGGCCCGAATATTTCTTCGCACATGGTGATGTAGTGCGGGTTTTTCACCAAAATCACGGTTGGCTCAATAAAATACCCCTTGCTTTTATCATATTGGCCTCCGGCAATGATTTCGACATCGGGATGTGATTTGGCATCTTCAATATAAGCGGCAATTTTGTCAAAAGATTTTTCATCAATCACGGCGTTGATAAAGTTGCCAAAATCTTCCACCGTTCCCATTTTCATTTCCATCAGATTTTCAGACATGGTTTCCCTGACTTCCAACCAAAGGCTTTGAGGAATATAGGCCCTTGATGCTGCCGAGCATTTTTGACCCTGATATTCAAAAGCACCTCGCACCAAAGCCGTTGCCACTTGTTCTGCATTTGCTGAAGGATGCGCCATGACAAAGTCTTTTCCGCCGGTTTCGCCCACTATGCGCGGATAGGTTTTATAAGTTGCAATATTTTGTCCTATGGTTTTCCACATAAACTGAAACGTACCGGTGGAACCTGTAAAGTGAATGCCTGTAAAATCGGGATGTGCAAAAACTACATTGCCGACTGTCGGGCCATCGGTATATATCAGATTGATGACACCATCGGGTAAACCGGCCATTTTGAAAACTTCCATAATGACCTGAGCGGAAAAAATTTGAGTTTCAGCAGGTTTCCAAACTACCGTATTTCCCATCAGGGCAGCAGATGAAGGCAAGTTGCCTGCAATTGCCGTAAAGTTAAAAGGGGTAATTGCCAACACAAATCCTTCCAAAGCCCGGTATTCCATACGGTTCCAAACTCCGGGCGAGGAGGCCGGTTGATTGGAATAAATCTGCGACATATAATAGACATTAAAACGAAGGAAGTCTATCAGTTCGCAGGATGAATCAATTTCAGCCTGAAACGCATTTTTCGACTGCCCCAACATGGTGGCTGCATTGATTTTGTAGCGGTAAGGGCCGGCAAGCAAATCGGCTGCTTTCAGAAAAACAGCGGCACGGTCTTCCCATGGAAGGTTTTCCCACGATTCTTTAGCGTTCAAGGCAGCTTGAATGGCTTGTCCGACATGATCTGCATTGCCTTTATGATAGAAACCGAGGGTATGTGAAATTTCATGAGGCGGATGGATGGCAATGCGATGACCGGTGCGAACCTCTTTTCCGTTGATATACATCGGAATATCTGCTTCTTTTGATTTTGCTTCTTTAAGCGCTTTTTTAAGGGCAGCTCTGTGAGGGGTTCCGGGGGCATACGATAAAACAGGTTCGTTTTGAGGAACAGGAACAGAGAAAAAACCTTTGAGCATACAGGAGATATATTATTGGTTGAAAATAAAAAAAATGAAGCGCAAAAATACGGATTTTAACCCGATTTTTGTTAAAAAACCCCTTCGGAAATACTTGTCATCAGCCGGATTGGTGTCGGTTTTTGAAATCCGGCAGCTTATTTTGGATCCAAAAGGGGGCTGATATTTGAGCAGTTTTTTTGTAGAAAATGAAACAACAACTGGGTTGGAGTATCCGAAAAAACAGCAATAATTTTTGCCTGATAAATAGTCGAACCGGTAAAATCACCTTGAACCAAGGCTAGTCTGCCGGTCTGTTCCGGTAAAATGACAATGGGTGAAGGGCTGCGTGCGGTGATTTGCTGAATATCGGTCAACGGTATTTCGATGCCATTCATCTCCAGAACACTTGAGGTAGGACGCAAATTAAAATTGATGCCCAAAACCCCGATACAGATAGGCAACCAATCCGATTTATTTACCGCCAAATTCAATAAACTATCGGCAGGATCGTAGAGCAATTCCATCGTGTTTCTGTCAATATCTGTGAGCACCTTCATTTTTCCGGTAGCTGATTGGTTGTTTTCGGGCAGGGCAGTTTGGTTTTTATTGCTGACGGATTTTGTGGCCAAACATGAAGTCATCAACATTCCTGTAAGCATGAAAAGGCATAGTCCTTTTGAATTAAGGAAGGAAATCCGGCTGAATAGCCATTTGATTCTGTAAAATGAACTTTTCATAGCTGAACTTTTTTATGTATCTTTGAAAGAAATAAAAAACCATAGCCCCTGATTGCAAATCTACCCAACTTTTTCAAAACATTTTTACAGGCATGAATCAATATTTTACCATTACAGTAAATCCGGAAATCAAACTGCGCCCGGTTGAATTAGTTTATGCCAAATCAATTTTTGAATTAGTGGATAAAAACAGAGCATTTTTAGGTAATTGGTTGCCCTGGATTCAATACAACACTTCACAATCGCATACTGAAAAGTTTATCAAAAACGCTTTGAGCAAGCGAAATAAATTAGAAATGGCGGTTTATACCATTTGGTACAATAACCGTTTAGCCGGAATGATTGACCTGCAAAGCATTGACACCATCAACAGCAAGTCTTATATAGGTTATTGGCTTGGCAAGGAATTTACGCGTCAGGGCATCATGACCCTCGCCTGTTCCGGTTTAATCAATATTGCTTTTGATTTTTACAACCTAAACCGGATAACCATCCGTTGTGCTACCGGAAACACCAAGAGTTGTGCAATTCCCGAAAGATTGGGTTTTACCTTAGAAGGCATAGAACGGCAAAGTGAATGGCTGAACGGGAGGTTTGTAGATTTAAAAGTATTTAGCATGTTGAAAACAGAGTGGGTGAACAGGATAAATCAACCGGTTTAATGGTCAGTGAATGTTGCAAACTGAATTTTCTCGAAGAAGTGCAATGATTGCAGCAGACATCCGCAAAGTCAGACAGGACTATGAAAGGGTGATATTAAAACCGGAATAAAAAACAAGGAAATAAGGTTTTACCAACTACCTGCCGCAGTATTGTTACTATGGTTGCAAACTCTTACGCCTTCCGGTTAGCCGCTAAACAACACGAATAACTCCCATAAAATAAGGATTTTATAAGGATTGCAGGTTCATTTTACCCCAATCTAAATGCACGGCTCAACCTAAATATCATGGGTACTTTACCACTTCATATCTAAAAGAACCCACCCCTAACCCTCCGAGGAGGGGAATTTAAAGACGTTTTTCAGTATTTGATGGTTCAAAATTAAATCATAGTTGGTATTACAAAATGCGCAATGCCTTTGTATGAAATATAGACAGAACTACTCATGCTACATGTTTACGGAATGATGCAGTCGGGTTCCGTCTTGCAGCTACCTCGATACAGATAACTAAGCTGATACCGTAATAAAAAAAATGCCACTAACCTTTATGTACAACGGACGATTTTTATGATATATTTCGCAGAACCTTTGTCCAATTAATCAACCCATTTTGTTTGGACTAATATAAACAGGCAAACTGCTTTAGAAAATAGCCGGCTTCCTCAGTAAAAAAGTTTTCCTCCTTAGGGTTGGGCTTTCCCTCCTTAAGATTGAGGTTTCCCTCCTTAGGTTTATGTCTTTCCTCATTAGGGTTAGACTTTCTCTCCTTAGGGATGGGCTTTCCCTTCTTAGGTTAGAGCTTTCCCTTTTTAGGGTTAAGCTTTCGCTCCTTAGGGATAAGCCTTCCCTCCTTAGGTTAGAGCTTTCCCTCTTTAGGGTTGAGCTATTCCTCCTTAGGTTAGAGCTTTCTCTCCTTAGGGTTGAGCCTTTCCTCCTTAGGTTTGATCTTTCCCTTCTTAGGGTTGAGCTTTTCCACCTTATTTTACTTTTTTTCAGCTAAAAAACTAATTATTTTATCAAATATTTTTAAACATCCACACATAATTTAATGGGTTATCCCTTTAAAAATAAGGAATAGTTAAGCATAGTGTTAAAATTTGTTAATTTTTTCAAAAAAATTGCTAAATTATTTGGCTTTTTGAAAACCTTGTATTAACTTTACATTCAGATATAGGAGGATGAACCGCTACTCAAATGAAACGTATTTCAAAAGGCACATTCAAACGGAATGGAACGCACAGTAAGCATGAGTTTTCGGCAACAAAATTTTATATCTGACAAAAAAAGTTCTTTAAATCTTATTTATTAACCCCCCTAAATTTTTATTTAACGTGATTAAATTTAAAGTAAAGAAAGATTTCAGTGATAAAACAGACCTGGAATTAATTTTCCGAACAGATGAGGTAATTTCCGGTTTGACCGGCAACCCCGATTACCCGACACCCGACCCCACAGTTGCAGCACTTACCGGATTTCGCAATGACTTTAACAACGCAATGGTAGCCGCTGCTAACGGAGGGACTACCCTGACTACTGTTAAATACCAAAAAAGAACAGTATTAATTACCGCTTTGCAAAGAGAAGCAAACTATGTTGAATTTAACGGATTAAATTCTGATTTAATCATGTTAAGTTCCGGTTTTGAAGTTTACAGCAGCGTTAAATCGCCTGCTCCTGCATCGGTTTCGCCGTTTATTGAAAAAGTAACTGACGCTGCCCTCAGCGGAAGTTTGATTTTGCAAACCAATTCGGTTAAATATGCTGTTGTTTACGAATTGAGATACACCGAAGATGAATACGGACCAACTGCCCGTTGGAACTATTTAGTCGTTCAAACCAAAACCAAGTTTGTAGTATCCGGTCTTACCCCCGGTAAAAACTACTGGTTTCAGGCGCGAACCATCAGCACCAAAGGCCCCAGTGAATGGTCTGACCCATTTATCTTCATGCCCCGATAACTGACCACAAGGTTAACAGAACTTTTTTATCCCTTGCCCCTTAACGGCAAGGGATTTTTTTATTGTATGTTTTTGTATATTTGCCTATATTTTACGATATACCCATGAAAGCAATAGAACTAACCAAAGGATGCTAAGCTCCTTGGATATTTTGTTAAAATAAAAACTTAATAATGCGTAGGCTTTTGCGTATAATTAATCATATTAGTAATTATAACAGGAAAAATAAGAGTGTATCCATAATAAATACAAAATTTAAAAAATAATGAAGCCTACAAGAAACAGAGTGTTTTGCAGAGATTGTGGAAGAGCAAAAATGCTTTTTGAGACAGAAAAAAAAGCTGACAATTTCATTGCATTCAATCAAGAGGATATAGAAATAGAAACAGGTAAAGCCCCAAAACGAAGCTATTTTTTCAATTTTGTGGGGGTTGGCATATAACCAGTATAAAAGAAAAAATTGGTATGTCAAAAAACGAGAAATTGCTTGATGATTACTTGAAAGAAAAAAAAAGAAACCACAAAGATTGAAATAAATTATAAATTGAAGCGAAGTCAAATGATAACGGAATTGGAAAATCAAATCAAAGAAATGGATGCTGACCAAATGAAGACGTTTTTTTCTGAAAAAATTAACTCGATAAAAGAAGAAATAAAATGCTTAGGTAATCCAGTTAAAGGTGTTGAAAAAGAAAAACTTAATGAACTTCGCCAATATATTGAAATCGTGTATATAGTCAAAAAACAAAATAGAATTGTCACCTCAACAAAGTCAAACAAAATTCACAATAATCAGAATGAAATAATATCAGAACAAAAAAATCAAAAACTAAATAAACATTATGAAAAACTAAGAAAAAAAGAAAGTTAAGAATGGAAATTATGGCTTGAAAAAAATGGTTATGGTGAAAAATAACTACCCCCAATATTGCATTTGTGGCATGGCGGCAGACTTGATAAAATGAAGCTTTTTGCTTTCTATATGTTTTTATTCGCGTGAGAAATATTGTACTATTCAACCCGCCTTGCACTAAGGCTTTTCTGTTTTCGCCAACAAAAAAGACAATTAACAAACTGAACGAACAAAAAAAGTAAAATGAAGTATAAATTTATAAATGGCAAAACCGTAATACCGAAATGAAGATATTTGATTGGATTATAGGATATTTCAATAAAGTTCGTTCCTATTTTCGTAAGAATAAACAGGAACAGGCTGTTCGTGACCCAATAATAGAAACGGGAAGAACAAGCCAAGAAGAAATCCCATCTATTAACGAAGAAATAGTAAAGCAAGAAGAACCACTTACCGAAGTCGAAATTTCAAAACTTGCCGAAATCCAAACAGCAACAGAGTTGCAAAGGCTGATTGCGCCACCAATAAAAATTCGCAAAAGGATTTTTGACCTCGTTGAAATTGAGCAAGAGGTTACAGCCTTGAATAAAAAATTGATTAAAGTTCAAATAAAACAAAATCAGATTGAGCCTGTCCGTTTTCCACAAACCTACAAGACTGAAAAAGATATTGAGGAGTTAGAGCGTATTTTGCAGAAGTATGACAACAAGCAAAATCTTACGCTTTCAATTTCGGCGATTGACAAACTCAAAAGCAGGTTTGGGCAGTTTGATAAATTTTTACAGGATAGAATACTCACTAAAATATATCGAATAAGAGAAGAAAAGAGGAGGAAGGAAGAAGAAACTAAAAAACAGCAGGTTAAAGAATTGATTGGGCGTATTGAAAACCTAATCAATCATGGCAATTTACAGGAAGCGCAAGACCAAATTTCAAAAGCAGCGATAAGCATAACAGGTTTACGAAACCCCGACCAAAAAAAGAGTTTTCGAGAAAAGTTAGAAGTACTAAAAGCAGAGTTCAGAGATAGGCAAATTCGGGAAGAGGCGAAACGCCAAGCGAAAGAACTTAAAAAGCAACAGAAGGAAGCCGAGCGTAAGAGGTCGGCAGAAGAAGACAAACGTGAAGAAGAAAGGAAACGGAGGGAGCAAGTGGATATTACACGTAAACAACAAGAAGGAGACAAAAAGAAAAAAGAAGAAGATAAAAAACAAGCATTACAAAGACTTCTTGACAAAAAATCTGATTGGCAAGACTTCGCTAAAGTTTTGAAAAATAATGGAATAACTACATTGTATCATTTTACTGATAGGGTGAATATTAGCTCGATTAAAGAAACAGGCGGACTTTATTCATGGAATTATTTAGACAGAGAAAATATCGATGTTGCTCGCCCCGGAAGCGGTGCAGAAGCAAGGTGGGCGGCAAGGCAATTTGGGTTATCTGATTTTATCAGTTTAAGTTTTGTTTCAGACCCCCCCATGAAGCATGTAGCCTTAAAGGAAGGCAGGATTTCAAATCCTGTAACGCTGAAAATTTCAACAGAAGTTTGTTATTTTATTCATACCAATTTTTCAACAATGAACGCAGCTGATAACAGGAGCAGAAAAGGAAGTACAATTGCAGATTTGCGACAGTGCAGGTTTGATTTGTTTAATAGGCATTATTCTGCTTTACAAGGAGATGAAAAAAAATATTATCAAGCCGAAGTTTTAGTAAAAACTTGGATACCAATTCAGTTCATCACTAACATCAATCAATTTTGAAATGATATACATAGAGAATAAGAAAAAATCAGAAACAAAGTTGAAAGAGAAGTACCCCAACGCAAAAATTGTTGATGTGACTTCAAAAGCAACGACAGGGTTAGTAAAATTAAGCCCTTTTTACCCGCATGGTGAAATCCCTATTCCATTTTCGGAAGGGCAAACAGCCATGAGCGTTGAAGGAATTTGGCAAGGATTGAAAGTTTTTGAAAGAGAGGATGTTGACCCTAAAATGTTCAAGAATGATACTATGAAAAATATAAAAAGGACTGTTCGGAAATTCGGGAAGCCATTAGGACATCGAAAAGGCACAAAAGGAACGGAACTGTTAGACTATATTCAAGCAAGAATACTGATTTATCTGCCAGCGTATTTATGGGTTTTAGAAAATAAAGTCCAATATATTATTGAACGGTTGAGGAAGGCAAGTAAAGAACAAGACATTGTTTTGCTTGATTACGAAACTAATGGCGACGTATTAAATGCAAAAAAACCTCTTTCTCATGCTTTTTTAGTAAAAGCCTATATTGAAGGCGATTACCCGACGGCAGAGACCTTGGCAAATCAAAAGCCACGAGCAGAACAGCCCAAAAAAGAGAGAGTTGCCACCAAACCCAAGCAGCCAAAAGAAAGAATGCCAAAGCATAAAAAAACAACAGATAATCAATCCAAACTATTTTAAACCACCATTCAAAAAACCATAACGGATATGATGATATATTTTGAAATAAGCTTTATTGTGTTGATAGTTGTTCTTCAATCATGGGCATTTTCGGATGTAAGAAGTAAGATACAGGACTTGCGTTCGTTTTTCCCCAAGAACTTTAACGACCTTGAGGTAATAAAATACCATGTCCCCAAAGGATTACTAAAAAACAATGTTGAGTTTGCTTCATTTATCAGCGGGATTAGCAAAGGCAACCCAACAACAATCGGAGACGATGCAACTGAAAAAGAAGAAGTTGAGGTTTTGGTTATTGACAAAATCACAAGGCAAAAGCATTGGGAATTTAACGAGGTAATTTTATCTACAAATGCCTACTTGTGCAAGAATAAAGGTGCGTCAGCTGACTTCAATATTTTGCAGGATATTTGCGATAGGCATATCCAACGTCTTGACAACAGCATCAGCAACCGAATAAATGTTCCACTTTACATTGGACTTGGAGGAACTTTTTTGGGAATAATCATAGGCTTAGGTTTTCTTGCTTTCAAAGGAGTTGACACAAAAAGCATAACTGAGTTAATTACTAGCGTAATAATGGCAATGATAGCAAGTTTGGCCGGTCTTATTCTAACTACGTGGAACACCGCAAAAACTTACCAACCTGCCGTTTATCAAAACGATACTGACAAAAACCATTACTACGATTTTATTCAACGGGAACTTTTGCCAGTCTTGAATATTGGAATGGCAGGAAGCTTGTCCTCATTTAGAGAGATTTTGAGTGATTTTGTTGTTAAATTTGGAGGCGACACAGTTAGGACTGCGCAATTATTGAATGAAAACTTATCGAAGCAACAGTTCGTTTTAGAAGAGATTAATAAATTGGATATACCGAAGACATCAAATGCAATTGTTGAAAGCTTTTTCAATCTTAAAAACTCATCTGAGCAATTGAAGATGTTTTTGAACTATCAAGTATCGCTAAATCAAAATGTTACGGAAACGAATAAAGTAGTCGGAGGTTTGAACGATACACTCAATTCATTCAAGTCCTTCAATTCCAACCTTGAAGCAATCGCCAAAAATGTAAACTCATCTATTGAGTTGCAACGACAGTTTAAGGATATGTTGGAGTTGCATTTTCCAACCATCAAAGACCATCGGGAAGTTTGGCGTGGGCAGGTTGATGAACTAAATACCGATATAAAAGGCATTTATGTTGAGTTGAACAAATATTTCCAAGAAAGCACAAGCATTATTCAGACGTTCGTTCAAAATAATGAAAGTTACTTTACAGGGCTAAATGACATACAAAAAGTAATTAAAATTTTTGTAGATAGTGCTAAATTCCAAACTGAGCAATTTATGGCTCTGAATACAGGTATGCTCGAAATGCGACAAGACTTAAGGCAGTCGCAGCAATCTAATTACGAACTGAACAAGGAATTAGTTGAAGCAGTAAAAAATTTAACGCTAAAAATTTCTAGACTCGAAATCATAACAACCCCAGAAACTGACGATGGCAAAAAATAAAGAAAAGAAAAACGACTTTTTTTGGTTGAGCTACTCAGACTTGATGACGAGTTTGTTTTTCGTCATGCTTGTGTTATTTGTCTTGGTTTATTCAGTTCAAAACCAAGTCATTCAACATGTAAATAAACAGAATGAAGAACTTAAATCTTTAAACGAGAAGATTGCAGAAGCAGAAAAAGAACGGAAAAAGTATTTTGATGATTTGAAAGCAAAAGCCGAAGAATTGGAACGTATAAAAGCAATTGATGCAGCTATATTAGAGCTACAGAAAGGCGGTTTATATGAATACAATACTGTATGCAAAAGGTTCGAGTTAAAGCAAGATATTCTATTTGAGCAGAATAGTGCAGTTATTCCCAAACAAGCGATTGGAGGATTAATACAGGCGGGTAAGCAAGTTCAAGACCTTTTGCAAAAGCTGAAAAACAACAAAAAAGTAAAATTTATTATAGTTATTGAAGGAAGAGCAGCTAAGCACGAAAACGCAAGAAAAAACTTACAATTTGCCAATAATGTAAAAGATTTAGGTTATAGTCGTTCATTATCTTTATTTCAACTATGGGAAAGTAATGGAATAAAGTTGAATGATATACATAATTCAAGTTCAGAAGTCTTTATTTCAAGTTCAGGGTTTGATGGGCTATGTAGGTACAGCGGAATAGAGGAAGGGAAAAATAAGAGATTTATTATCCAGATAATTCCGTATTTGATTCAATGACAATAAAAACAGCATAGAACATTATGTTTGCGAAAAGGCGGGCAAATGTGCGTAATTTAGGCTTTTGTGCTTTCTAAAAACTTTGTGCGTAGGGCAAGGAAAGTGCTATTTAAACCCGCCCTTCGCAAACATTTTTCCGTTAGCGGTCAGGCTAAAAACAGACTGCAAACGGACAGACGTGAATTAAAATAGTAAATTTAAACGGTGACAAACAATACTCAAAGACAAATGACTTTTGAAGAAAAATACTTAAATAAAATCATTAACGGTGACAGTTTGACTGTTATGCGAGAAATGCCGGACAATTGCTTGGACTTGGTGGTTACTTCACCCCCTTACAACTTGAAAAATTCAACCGGAAACGGTATGAAAGACGGGCGTGGTGGAAAATGGGCAGGTGCAGCATTGGTTAATGGTTACAGTCATTATGACGACAATATGCCACACGAGGAATATGCAGAGTGGCAACATAACTGTTTAAAAGAAATGTTCCGACTAATAAAAGATGACGGAGCAATTTTTTACAACCACAAATGGAGAGTTCAAGACGGTTTACTCCAAGATAGACAAGATATACTCAGAGATTTACCCGTTAGACAAATCATAATTTGGAAACGCAAAGGCGGAATAAACTTTAATCCGGGTTATTTTTTACCGACTTATGAGGTTATATATCTCATACCAAAAAACAATTTCAAACTTGCACCAAAGGCTAACGCATTTGGTGATGTTTGGGAGTTTAAACAAGAAATGAAAAATGAACACCCTGCACCATTTCCGGTTGCACTAATAGACAGGATAATTTCTTCTACGACTGCACAGACAATTTTAGACCCATTTATGGGTAGTGGAACAACTGCTGTTGTTGCTATGGGACACAAAAGAAATTATATCGGAATTGAGTTATCTCCCGACTATTGCGAAATGGCGGAACGGAGAATTGAACGTAATAAAAAACAAAGTGAGTTAATAGGGTTAAGACCCTTAACCTTATTTCAAGATACAGAACAATGAAAATTTACACGAAAGACAGCTTAATTACAGAGCTTAAAAAAATTGCCGAACAAGGTTGGATAGACAACGCAAGACACGGAAATCACGGTGGAATTGGAAATACACTTGAAGACTTGTTAGGGATTGATGAAAACAATTTACCAATTCCAAATGCAGCAGAATGGGAGTTAAAAACACAAAGGTTAAATACTTCTTCACTAACGACTTTGTTTCACATTGAGCCTTCACCAAGAGCAGTAAAATTTGTCCCGCAAGTTTTGTTGCTTAAATATGGTTGGGCACACCAAGAAGCCGGTAAAAAATATCCCGAAAACGAAATGAGTTTTAGGCAAACAATTCACGGACTTTCACCAAGTGACAGGGGATTTCAAGTTGTCATTGACCGTAAAAACAGCAAAGTTTTAATCTCGTTTGACAGTAATATAGTTGCAGACAAGCATAGTGAATGGCTTAAACAAGTAAAAAATAGAGTTGGCTTAGGACAACTTGACCCACAACCTTATTGGGGTTTTGACGACCTTTCAAACAAAGCAGGAACAAAATTGCTAAACTGTTTTTATGTTCAAGCAGAAGTAAAAAAAGAAGACGACAGGGAATTATACAGATACAGCAAAGTAATGATGTTGCAGAAGTTCAACTTTGACGGTTTCTTAAATCAAATTGAAAAAGGAAATATTTTGTTAGACTTTGATGCAAGAACCGGACATAATCACGGAACCAAATTTAGGATGAGACAAAATTGCTTGCCGGAACTTTACGAAAAAGCGACTGTAATTGTATGACTACAAAAGAAGCCCAGCCGATAACAAGCGTAACTGTTACACAACTACTCAAAAACCACTAAATACCCGATTTTATAAAAACGTTGCTTTCAAATTAAAGGCTTATGCTGTTTTTGGGTCTATGCAATTTTGATTAAGCAACTTTGGGTAGGAATAAACTGGCAATTATGTGAATTGCATGAGCATTAGCAGGTATATTCATCGGTGTAATAAGGCTTGTATAAGGATATTGGGCGTTATGCGCATAAATTACTAATATACTCGTTCAAGATTGCAATTCAATCCCAATTTCGACAGATCCAAATCTTCCCCAAAATCAACAATAATCCGCAACTTGCGTTATTGGCACTGACGCTAATCTCCAAACAGGCTATTTGCATCTGCCGGCGGGGTGTATTCCTTGTTTGTATGGGTTAACATAAAACAAAGGGTTTTTACCTCTGCCTTAAAGATTATTGTATTTTTGTTTCCGGCATTTCACAGACTGGCGTTGGTTGAAAGCATAAAAAACAGAGCTGAGAACACAAACCGACATATAAAATTGTAAATTTGCCCTAATATTATGGACGATATATTATTAATAGCTGACAAGGTAAAAAACACTCTAATACTCGGAGAGAGTCACTTTAGAGAGTTCAAAACGGCTTATGAAGGGAGACCTGACAATAAAAAACCCAGACTTGTAAAATCTATATGTGCCGACATTGGTGAAGCACTTGTATCTTTTGCTAATGCTGATGGTGGTGAGATACTTATTGGTGTTGAAGATGATGCTACTATTACAGGTGTTCCTCACAATGATGCAGACATTCAAACGATGCTTAATGCAGTAACAACACACGTTTACCAAAATCAAAATTTACCAATTACTATTGCCAATAAGTTGACAATTGACAACAAAATCATTTTATACTTTTCAGTAAACAAAGGGACAACAATGATTTACCAACTTCCAGATGGAAGATGTGTAAGAAGGAAAGATAAATCAACTTTGCCTGCATCTGTTGACCAAATACAGTTTGAGAGACAGGAAATAAAATCAAGAGAATTTGACAGTCAATTTGTTGATGGGGCTTCAGTAACAGACTTAGACCTAAAGCTACTTCAAGGAATTGCCGACCAATACATCAAGGGACTTAGTATTGAAAGATATTTACAACAAATAGGACTTGCAGAATATGGTTTAAATGGTCTTAGACTTAGAAGAGCCGCTGTATTACTTTTCGCAAACGACATTGACCGTTGGCACCCGAGAAGTCAAGTAAGATTTTTAAAAGTAAATGGAAACTCGCTGGAAGCAGGTGAAAAATATAATGTAATTACTGATGACACAGTAAAAGGAAACATCTTTGAACTTATATTTAAAGCGTGGGAACATCTAAGGTCTTTTCTCGCATATAAGACAGAGTTTGGCTCAAATTCTAAATTTGAACAAAAATATATCTACCCTGAAGATGCTGTTAGAGAAGCTATTTTAAATGCAGTAGCTCATAGAGACTATAGTATTTCAAACGCAATTGAAATATATATTTTTAACGACAGAATGGAAATCAAAAGTCCAGGAGCATTGCTTTCTACCTTGACAATTAAAAACCTTTACGAACTTGAAGGCTCTCACGAATCCAGAAATTCTTTAATCGCAAGAGTTCTAAGAGAGAATCAACTTATGCGTGAGTTAGGTGAAGGCATGAAACGAATTTTTAGTTTAATGCAAGAACAGGAACTTGCTAAACCTGAATTGTATTCCAATGGATTATGGTTTAGAGTCACGCTATTAAACAAGACAGTTTTTAATCATAAGGAAATAGATTGGCTAAAAAACTTTGAACACTTTAACTTGACAAAATCACAAAAGAATATTGTCCTTCTTGGTTATGGTAATAAAGAAATTTCACCAAATGATATTTTCAAAGCTCTAAACATTCCTAATACAGAAACTGAGAAATTCACACAAGAAGTATCTGTTTTAAGAAAACTTGGAATATTAGATAGTTTTAGAACAAATATCGAAGCAAGAAATCTTGCATATAAAACTAAAAAAGACAAGAAGGACATAACAAGATATAAAGTTGTAATACCAAAATAAAGAATGTCATCGCCCAACACGGGTAACAGTTGTACAACCATTAAAATAACAAAGAGTAACCCCAATTAAGCTTTTTTTCAATTTCAATAAAGCTTTAGCTGATTCGCAACCTACCCTGAGTTTTCGACAGATCCAAATCTTCCCCAAAATCAACAATTATCCGCAACTTGCGTTATTGGAAATGATGCTAATCTTCAAACAGGCTATTTGCATCTGCCGGCGGGGTGTATTACTTGTTTGTATGGCTTATCATAAAACAAAGGTTTTTTACCACTGCCTTAAAGATTATTGTATTTTTGAAACCGGCATTTTCAGAGGCTGGATGATATGTACAATCTTTGGAAACAAACGGGAAATAAATTTTCACCAAAATCAAAGTATATACTCATGAGCAGCAATTTAAAAACAACAACCCTTCTGGCTGTTTTTTTAACAGGCATCTGGGCCACTAATTCATGTGAAAAAGAGGAGCAGGCTACAGGGACAGACAAGGAATTATTTGATATGGCGATAGCCTCAGGTGGTTTTACCTGGTTCAAAAATTCAAATACTTTATTAAACAAAAGCTCCGGCAGCGGACACCCGCAACCATTTCTGAGGACTCGGTATAACCCGATAGCTGCTGCAATGTTAGATTCGACCGGTAAGATAATGACCGGTGCGGTTTTTCCGGAAGGGTCTTTGATAGTGAAAGAATTACATGCCAATTCAACAACCCTTGAACGATATGCAATCCTTTATAAAAATTCGGGAAGTTCGGATGCCGATTCTAAAGGATGGGTATGGGGATACATCAACTCAGACGGAACTGTTGCAGAACCTGCTTCCAGTAAAGGCAGTGGGTGCATAAGCTGTCATTCTCAGGCAGACAATATAGACTATATGTTAATGAATAAATATTTCCCGTGATCTGCCATGCTGCACTACAAAACAAACAGAACTTGTTCTAATAGAGTATAAAGGCATAATCAAACAGTATCTATTCAAAAGGCGTAGTTTTAAGTTTGGATTAACAAAACAGGTATGATAGTATCGAGAAATATTGGCTTTATCAAATTGATGAAGTGGAGTGGCCATCACTTGGTGTGGCTAACAGCATTTGCCGGAAGTGTTGCAGCATTATACCATTTTAAAATCATATCGGTAAGTATTCCCTGGCTTCCGGTTTCTGTTATAGGTACAGCAGTGGCTTTTTATGTCGGTTTCAAAAACAGTCAAGCCTATGATCGTATGTGGGAAGCCAGAAAAATCTGGGGAGGCATAGTGAACGACAGTCGAGCATGGGGCATGATGGTAGATGGGTTTATTACCAATCAATTCACCCAAAACAAATTGACCGATGATGAACTTAAATCAATAAAGAGGCGATTGATTTACCGCCACATAGCCTGGCTTTATGCACACCGAAGTCAGTTATTAGTGCCAACTTCCTGGGAGCATATCAGCCAGGGCGGTCATTTAGGCAAAACAGCCGAGTATTTCCAAAAACAGTTTGGAATCGGGTTGGTTGATGACGAAGTAACGAGGCTTGAGTTAAAAAACTTTTTACCATCAGATGAACACGACCGGCTTGTAAATGCGGTGAATACTGCCACACAAATTATCAATGAACAATCAAGGGAGCTGACATCTTTGAGAGAAAAAGAGGTCATTGAAAATTTCCGACACATGGAAATGATAAGAGTGCTGCGAAGTTTTTATGAATTTCAAGGCAAGAATGAACGAATAAAAAAGTTTCCTCTGCCCCGGCAATACGCCAACATGAGCATGTATTTTGTCGGAATTTTCATTTTACTGTTTCCTTTTAGCATGATACCCGAACTAATGAAAATTGGCGAATGGGGTTTATGGATTTCAATTCTCGTTTCTGTGCTGATTGGTTGGATGTATGTAATGATGGAGGTAGTCGGTGACTATACAGAAAATCCCTTTCAGGGGATGGCAAACGACATACCCATGCTCTCCATTTGCAGAACCATTGAAATTGATTTGCGCCAGATGTTGGGTGAAAGTAATCTGCCGCCGGCTATAAAAGCAAAAGATGATATTTTGATGTAGTGTCCGTTGCTAAATGCTGGCACCTTGCAATCCATTTTCCTTTAGATACCGGGAACTATCAAACCAAGGCAGATTGTCAATCTTAAATTATACCAACTTTGATTTAATTTTGAACCACACTTGATTGGTTTATGTCTTTAAATTGGGTGGGTTATTTTTGACAATGTAATGGTATAACCTTATTACCTTAGTAAAATAGGTAACAAGTAAACTCACAAACCTTATGACCTAATTTAAATGAAAGTATAAAAAAGGAATGTAAGCACTTCGGCTATAAGGTAATAAGGTTTTTTTAGGTGTGTAATTAGTTGGTTACTAAGGTAATAAGGTGGTGATGAAAACAAACTACTCGGTTTGTCACCTAAAGGAGGGCAACCTTTTTCCATTATTCTGGACAGGCTAAGTCAACTATTTAAGTCATCCACAGACATTTAATACCAATTATGATTTGATTTTGCACCACACATGATTAGCTAAAGTCTTTAAATTGGGTGGGTTTTTTTTGACAAGGTAATGGTATAACCTTATTACCTTAGTAAAATATGTAACAAGTAAACTCACAAACCTTATTACCTAATTTAAATGAAAGTATAAAAAAGGAATGTATGCACTTCGGACTATAAGGTAATAAGATTTTTTTGGGTGTGTATTTAGTTGGTTACTAAGGTAATAAGGTGGTGATGAAAACAAACTACTCGGTTTGTCGCCTAAAGGAGTGCAGCCTTTTTCCATTATTCTGAACAGGCTAAATCAACTATTTAAGTCATCCACAGACATTTAATACCAATTATGATTTGATTTTGCACCACACATGATTAGTTAAAGTCTTTAAATTGGTTGGATTATTTTTGACAATGTAATGGTATAACCTTATTACTTTAGTAAAACAACAACAAGTAAACTCACAAACCTTATTACCTAATTTAAATGAAAGTATAAAAAAGGAATGTATGCACTTCGGACTATAAGGTAATAAGATTTTTTTGGGTGTGTATTTAGTTGGTTACTAAGGTAATAAGGTGGTGATGAAAACAAACTACTCGGTTTGTCACCTAAAGGAGTGCAGCCTTTTTCCATTATTCTGAACAGGCTAAGTCAACTATTTAAGCCATCCAAAGACATTTAATACCAATTATGATTTGATTTTGCACCACACATGATTAGTTAAAGTCTTTAAATTGGGTGGATTATTTTTGACTATGTAATGGTATAAAATACACCTCTTGAAAATAAACAATAAAAATGGCAAATTGTATATAGATATGGCAATACAATTGTAAAAGTTAACGCTGGATATGTTCGATCATTTGCAGAATAATCATTATAAAAATTCTCTTACGCCGCTCAAGCGATTTATAAGGTTGTTGTCCGTAGATAAAAAAGACATCGGCTATTTATACATTTATTCCATTTTTAATGGTCTGATCAATCTTTCATTGCCATTAGGCATACAGGCAATTGTAGGCATTATAGCCGGAGGGCAGATGATTACTTCATGGATTGTTTTGGTTGGTATTGTTACAATAGGAGTAATTATTTCAGGAGGTCTGCAAATTATGCAAATGGTAATAACAGAAAACCTTCAACAGCGCATATTTACCCGTGCATCTTTTGAATTTGCATTCCGGATTCCGCGGTTAAAAGCAGAAGCACTAAACAAGCAATACGTGCCTGAATTGATTAACCGGTTTTTTGATACACTATCCCTGCAAAAAGGGTTAACCAAAATACTCATAGATATTTCTGCTTCAGTGCTGCAAATTCTTTTCGGGCTGTTGCTGATTTCATTTTACCATCCGTTTTTTATAATGTTTGGCGTATTAGTCATCGTGGTTATTGTAGCAATATTCTTTTTTACAGGTTCTCAAGGCATAGCAACGAGCCTTATGGAATCGAAGTATAAGTATGAAGTGGCTCATTGGCTGGAAGAAATAGCACGCACTTTGAACACTTTTAAATTGCACAGCGATAGCACTATGCCGCTAATTAAAACTGATGTGATTACAGGAAAATACTTGACTGCCCGTAAAAAGCATTTCGGGATATTGCTTATGCAATTTGTGGCTTCAATTGGTTTTAAAACTATAACCATTGCCGGTTTGCTGATACTTGGAAGTTATTTGGTGATGAACAATCAGATAAACATCGGGCAATTTGTAGCTGCTGAAATAGTAGTTCTATTAGTTATCAACTCCGTTGAAAAGCTGATTGTAAGTTTGGAAACCATTTATGATGTGCTTACCGCAGTAGAAAAACTTGGCTACATTACCGACCTGCCTTTAGAAAAATCAGTAGGTTTGCCTTTCGAGCAAATAGATACAGGCCGAGGCATGAGTTTGCAGGTTAGTAATTTGAGCTACCGGTTTGCTCCGGAGGAAGAACCAATTATTAACCGGCTTAATTTTGAGATTAAAGCACAAGACCGCATTTGTATATCCGGCTATAACGGCTCCGGAAAAACTACTTTATCTCAAATCCTGGCAAGTCTTTTCACCAATTTTGAGGGCAATATTATTTATAACGGTATTCCGGTCAAAAACATTAATCTTACCTCCCTCCGCGCACATATTGGTGATTTTTCTTCACAGGAAGATATTTTCCTTGGAACCCTTGAAGAAAATATAACAATGGGTAATCCTTCCTTCAATATTAAACAAATCATGGAAGTCGCTAATATAGTCGGGCTTACTACCTTTGTTCAGCAACTCAAAGAAGGATTTAACACACAGATTGTACCTGAAGGCAAAACTTTGCCCGAAAGCGTTGCAAAAAAGATAATTCTTGCCCGCAGCATCATATCACAACCTCGTTTATTTATTATAGAAGACCCGACTTTCGGGCTACAAACCACCGAACAGGAACGTATCATACGATATCTCACTCACCCTGACCGTCAATGGACTCTGATCATAGTTTCAAATAATCAGCAGGTTGCTGCTTTATGCAACAGAATCCTGGTCATGAAACAAGGAAAAATTATTGATAGTTGTGTATTTAGCGACATAACACAAAAACCTTATTACAACGATATCTTTAATGCTTGATTTTTCAAATAAAACTATAAAGCACAAAAAGAAACACCAAAGTAACTATCGGTATATATCACTGCAATCGGGTTACTTTATGAACGTGTTCCGATTGGAAAAAATAACCTCAGCAATATATGCTTAATATATCTGACAATAGAATTGATAAGGAAATAGACATTTCTCTGTACAAATCTTTTTCACGAACAAAACTGTGGGGAGGAAACCGTATCCTTGCTTTATGGCTCATTGTTTTTTTAATCCTGTATTTGGTAATTATGTTTTTGCCGTGGACACAAAATATACGGGCAAAAGGTAAAATTACTACTCTAAAACCGGAACACCGTCCTCAAACTATTCAAAGTACTATTGCCGGACGTATTGAAAAATGGTATGTACAGGAAGGACAACTGGTTGAAAAGGGAGATACCATAGTATTCATGTCGGAAATAAAAGACGATTATTTCGACCCTCAGCTACTTGATAGAACAGCGCTGCAAGTGGGGGCTAAAGAAATGGCAATAGAATCCTATGCCGATAAATCACTCGCCCTGGAAAACCAAATCAAAGCACTAAATGAAAACAGGGATTACAAGCTTTCGCAAACCAACAACAAAATAAGTCAAACCGATCTTAAAATACAGACCGACAGCATTGAATTTGAAGTTGCAAAAACCAATTTTACAGTGGCTGAACAGCAATATAACCGGCAACAGGAACTCTATAATAAAGGTTTGGCTTCATTGACTGATTTAGAACAACGGCAAATCAAATTACAGGAAGCGCTTTCTAAAAAAATATCAGCCGAAAACAAGCTTCTTACCAGCCGCAATGAGTTACTGAATGCCCGAATAGAGCTTAATGCCATCAGAAGTGAATATGCAGATAAAATAGCCAAAACCCAATCTGAAAGATTTAGCACCTTGTCTTCGATGTATGATGCAGAGGGGGGGGTAGCAAAATTGCAAAACCAGTATGCCAATTACCGTCTTCGGTCTCAATTTTATTATATTCTGGCACCTCAGAAATGTTATATTACTAAGGTTGTGAAAACCGGATTAGGTGAAACGGTAAAAGAAGGCGATGATATCGTCAGCATTATGCCGGCAGATTTTGATTTAGCAGTGGAGATGTATGTAAAACCAATGGATTTACCGTTGCTTAAACAAGGAGAAAAAGTGCGGTTTTTGTTTGACGGTTGGCCCGCATTTGTGTTTTCCGGATGGCCCGGCGTTTCTTTCGGCACATTTGGCGGTAAAATTGTAGCTGTTGACAATATCACGAGTGAAAATAATTTATACAGAATTCTTGTGGCTCCCGACTCAGGAGAACAGCCCTGGCCGAAGCCTTTAAGAGTAGGTACAGGGGCAGAGGGATTGGTTTTGCTGAATGATGTTCCGCTATGGTATGAATTTTGGCGGCAAATTAACGGATTCCCGCCTGAATATTATGAGGATAGCAATGCTACGCAGTTACCTAAACTAAAAATTCCTAAAAGAGCGATTGCAAAATGACCAATTTGATTTCTATAATCACTCAACTTCTATTGATATTATTGATTACAGGGCAACAAATCAGTGCTCAGAAAAGCGTATCCGATAGTACACAAACCTTTACTCAGGAAATATTTTTTGAATTCATAAAACAATATCATCCCGTTGCCCGGCAAAGCAAACTGCTTACAGAACAAGCAATAGCGCAACTACTCATTGCTAAAGGTGGTTTTGACCCTCAGGTGTATGCTTACTTAGATCAAAAATCATTTGACAATAAAAATTATTTTACACTTTCGAAAAACGGACTAAAAGTGCCAACCTGGTACGGAGTTGAAGTGGCAGCAGGCTATCAACTGAGTAACGGAGATTTTCTTAATCCTGAAAACAAATCTCCTGTTGAAGGACAAGCTTTTGCAGGGGTATCTGTTTCTTTATTGCAAGGACTCATTATAGATCAAAGACGTGCCACTTTAAAACAGGCGCATATTTTTGCACAGTACAATGAGGCTGAAAGGCTTAATATGCTCAATAACTTGTTGTATGAGGCAGCAAATACATATTGGACATGGGCTTTGGCATACAACAATCTTTTGTTGCAACAGCAAGCAGTGCAATTGGCAGAATTACGGTTAGAATGGGTTACAAACACTTTTTTGCAAGGCTCAAGACCTGCTTTAGATACCCTCGAAGCTATGATTCAACTGCAAAACCGGCAGTTTGAGCAAAACGAAGCTGAGCTGACTTATCAAAACTCTGCCTTAATGGTATCTAATTTTTTGTGGTATGAGAATGATGTACCACTTGAAATTACTCCTCAATTATTACCACCTCTCCTTAATACCCTTCCCTTGCAAATATTCGATGCAGACTCCTTAAGTCATACTACAAGTTTATTGCGGCAATCACATCCCGAACTATTGAAATACCAGTATAAGTTATCAGAACTTTCAGTTGAACGGAGATTGAAATCTGAAAAACTAAAGCCAAAATTAAATCTCAACTATAATTTACTGGCAAATGGGGTTAACTTTTTTAATCCGGAAAAATATGGAAGCAATTCCATGTTCTGGCAAAATTATAAATGGGGGCTTGAGTTGAGTATGCCGCTTTTTTTGAGATCTGAGCGCGGCAATCTGCAGTTGACAAAGCTAAAAATTAAAGAAACAAACTACCAATTGCAACAAAAGCAATTAGAACTGTACAATAAGCTCAACTCCAGTTATAACGAACTGCTTAACAACCGCCGCCAAATAGACTTATATACTCAAACCGTCAACAACTACCGGATTTTGGCAGAAGGAGAAGATACCCGTTTCAAATACGGGGAAAGTTCCTTGTTTTTGGTAAATATACGGGAAACGAAACTCATCGAAGCTCAAAACAAACTGTTGGAATTGCAAGCTAAACATTTTAAAATAATGGCTTCAATCGCCTTTGCAGCAGGGGTTTTACATTCCAAGTAATTATTCAACCCCGGACTACAAAAATTTTTAGCCCAAAGCATTGTATTCTAAGGCCTTACTTTATAGTATCGGTACTCCATTTCTATGTGCATGGAATATGAAAATTTGTTTCGAGTTGAGGTTGATTGTTTCGAGACCTTAACCCCAAAACTTTTTTACTTATGTATATTCCGTAAAATCTTAACTGCTCAGGTATTAAGGTGAATTAGGCCTATTAATCTCTATAGGAGTTGACCGGTTGATTTTTTAAAGTTCAATCATTATCGAAATCGAAAATGTTAAACGTTATAGTTATACAGCTATTATAAGGTTTTATTCCAAACTATGCAAATGAAGATTGTTAGCCTCGCTTTAAAAACTCTAATACCATTGTTTCAATGGGAGATAATCGTCCATTTGTAATATATTGCAATGGGTCTTTTATTTTTACGATGTCTGATAAACTGTAGTTGTCGGTATAATCCAAATAAACACGATACATATTGAAACAAGATCTGTTTTGCCTCATAAACTCCCACTCCGGTAGTGTGATGTAAATAATGTCTTTATTCTCATCAGAAGTGGTTTTAACTTCGATGTATTGAATTGCCTCAGTAGTTGGCGAGGTGTAATCAAAGAGCGTTAGTCTTAAATCGCAAGGGAAAGTGCTTTCATTCACACTATTGTTCCAAATTAAGAGCGCTAATGGTCTGTTTTCATTGTCTCTGATTTGTAATTCGGCATCAATCAATGATGGAGGCATTAGGGAGTTGAAGTTTTATAGAACTTAACCATTCAAAATCCCGTTCGACGCAGAAAGTGTCGCATATTCCGATCAATAGTTCTTCTTTAAATGTGCGACCCTTTCAGGGCCATTAATCATTTAACTGCACTTGTTTCGTTTCCCTTCCAAATAGCCTGGAAATTTAACTGTCAATTTCCTGAAGCCTTGCAAAATAAAACTTGTAACAGTATCCCGATTTAACATCTGCCTTGTGTTATAAAACAATGTCCAATACAGAATCTTTACCCCAGGGCGGCATGTTAGGCAATGGGGGGGACTGGCTTTTATTATCTTTAATGATGCCGAAAATGATTGGAGTTTTATAGAGCTGAGTCGGATAAGCTGTATAACCATCGGTCAAAACCAATACGGCATCGGGGGGAGGAACAAGTGCAAGGGCTGCGGTGATACCGGCAACCATATCAGTACCACCACCTCCTTTTAAATGGCTGACTTTAAAGCGCTCGGCAGGATTGGCTATTTTGATGGGTTCGTATGCCATAGCATCGCAAGGAATAACCGTTACCGGAATTTGAAATGTTTCCAACACTGCAAACACTTCCGCCAATGCTTGAGAAATGTATTCTGAAGACATAGAACCAGAAGTGTCAACAACACAGGCAACGCGGGTTTCTATATTGCCACTGAGGGATGGCGGCAGAATGGGATTGTACTGAGTTTGTCGTCTGCTGGGCCGGGAATATGAATAATCTATCCGCATCCCTAAACCCTGTGCAATGGCAACACTCATTCGTTTTTTAAGAATTTGTCGCCAGTTTATTTTAGGGGTTAATTTTTCATCTGCCCATCTCTCCCAGCCGGCAGGCATATTGCCCTTTGTTTTTTCCTTATTTATCTCATGTGCTACTCCCCTGCGAATGAGTTCTTTTTGAAGATCGGAAAGCTCTTGCGATTTACTGCCTGTTTCACTTTCAAAGTCGGTTTCTTCCCAATCACGAACCTGACCGTGAACGCCGCTGCCTTCATCGTTTAAACCTTCGGGAAAGTAAGTGTTCATGATTTCATTGAGATTTGGGTGGTTTAACAACATTCGGTAATACCACTCGGCGATTTTTCCTTCGGGTAGTTGGAAGGTATTAGGGAAAACGCCTTTAAATGCCTTTGGTTGAGCAGTTCCTTGCCAATTGCTGTCGTTTATTTCCAAGTCGGCAGCAATGTTCCAGAGTTTAGGCTCGGCATTGGCATCTTTAGCGCGTTCGGCATGTTCGCGAAGAACATGCGATATTTCGTGTACCCATAAAAAAGACAACTGTTCCAAAGCCTCTTTTTTAGTGCCCGATTGGGCAATTATTGCCACAGCTACGGGGTTAAAGTAAATATCCATATTGCTCGAAATGGCAGCTATGGGTATCGCTTCAGTAATGCAAATACGACACCTGAACAAAGCGGGCGAAAACCACGGAAGGTTGTCGGCGGTATAGGCGCGAGCAAAACGGATTAAGGCATAGACTTCTGAAACAGTCATGTCGTGTATAACTTAGGTTAATTTTAATAACGATTCTTTAAGGGCTTTAATGCACTTGATATTGGTTTCTGATTTCAAAACTTCTTTTAGCGGCTCAATAGCACGTTTGTCGCCAATTTCACCTAATATACTAATTGCATGCAGCCTCATGTTTATATCTTTGCTATAAAGTTCTGTGATGAGGAGTAAGACTGCCGCCGAACCTATATTAACAAGAACTTGAGGAACTTCATCGTTAAACAAAAGATTTCGTTTTAACACTTTAATAAGTGGTTCTATTGCACGAGTATCTCCAAGAGAGCCCAAGGCCAAAGCAACCCTCACATAAACCCATTCATGTTTATTTTTCAAGGCTTCAGCAAGTGGTTCTATCGCTCGTGGATCGGCTAATTCTTTTAAAGAACTTGCAGCCATCCACCGTACTTTTATTTCCCTGTCTTTCAAAGCGGCTGTCAGTGGAAGAACAGCCCGTTTATCTTTTAAATGACCAAGTGCAGCAGCAGCACTCCATCGCACTCTGCTATCCACATCTCTCAAGGCTTCAATTAATGGCAGAACGGCAATTTTATTTCCCAACTGCCCAAGAGAAAAGGCTGCTTTGTTTCGGACATTGTTATCATTGTCTTTCAGGGCTTCAACAAGCGGCTGTAAGACACGATCATCTTTAATATCAGCCATGGCTTCTGCTGCTTGATCTCTTGCAATATGATGGCGATTGCTCAAAATTTCTATTAAAGGCACAACTGCAGTTTCTCCTGACTTTGCTATGGCTTTACATAAATGGTGGGCAATCATCCCGTTTTTATCTTCACCCAAATGGTTTAATGTTTCCAATAGTGATTCTAAATCACATTCATTCCCCAGCCAGGAAAGGGCATTAGCCACTCGTATGCGGAACTCATTATTTTGATCATTAAACGCTTCTAATAGTGGTTTTACGGCGGGTTTTCCTAATTTACCCAAAGCATATACAATACTAAAGGTATAAGAACTTGAAGGATTTTCTTTCAACGTTGAGATAAGGGGAGCAATCGCACGGGGATCTTTTAAATGTCCTAAAGCTTCGAATATATGGTAGTGCATCCAATTGAGGGGGTGTTTGATTGCTTCTATAAGGGCTTCTATTGCGCGCAGATCACCTAATTTGCCCAAAGCGTCAATAGCTCTTTTTCTATCGTATTCTTCCTTATAACCTAACCCAGTAATTAGATGCGGAGTGGCTCTCGTATCTCCAAATTTTGCCAATTCAAGTGCGATTTCAAATCGCAAATTCTCGTCAGTATTGTTTAATGCCTCGGCAAGAGGGTTGATTGCACGGGCATCTCCTATCTTTCCCAAAGCTTTGGCTGCGTGCATGCATAACCAATTGTCCTGATCATTTAATGCATAAATTAACGGCTCAACCGCACGAAGATCGCCAAAGTCGCCCAAGGCCTCTGCAGCATGTTGGCGTTTATGTTGCGCCGAGTTATTCAACACAAATATCAACTGTTCCAATACACGGTCATCTTTTAGTTTACTCAGCACCTTGAAAACCTGTATAGAAGCTATTGAAATGCGCTCCTGTAGCAATACACTGATTAGGGTTGGTACACTGCGAGTATCTCCTAAATGCCCTAAAGCTAAAGCGGCGATTGTCTTTACTTGCAAAGTCGGGTGTTCTAATAATGTCAATAGGTATGGGATGACTTCGGTGTCTCCTAAAACTCCCAAACTCTCAGCCGCAGCGCTACTGATTAGCTCGTTTGGATGTTTTAATATTTCTAAAAGAGGTTTTGACGCACGGGTATCGTCCATTCTGCCTAAAGCACGTACCGCACCCCTGCCTACCCATTCATCTTCATCATTTACAACTTTAGTTAGCGACTCTATGGCAAGAGGATTATTATTAGACTGTATTTTCTGAATTATTTTTTTTCGATTTGAAGACCGGGTTGCGGTTGAAAGCAGATAGATGTGGTCATAAACGTTCAGCATTTTTGTTCGGGCGGAAACCGATAATTGTTGTTCAAAAATAGTTTGTACCATTTCGTGGGATGTCGGAAGGTTTAAATCCCGAATATTTACCCCTTTCCTCAAATCCAGCAACTTATCCATCACCGGCCGCCAAACATCGTTGTCTTCAATCTTTCTTTTTCTGCCAAATACCATTAATAAAAGGCGGCATGGAAGGTAATCTAATTCAGCTTTTATAGAGGAATAAGTATGAGAATCATAGGTAAGCTGAAGGGCTGCATTGGGTAATTCGATTACAGGACAACAGTATTCCAATAACTCTCCGTAAACGGTAAAGCGCAGGTACACGACAAACAGTTTTTTCCTGATTGTCAGACTAACAGTAGCTTCGCCAATGTATTCCTCCGAGATGTTGGTGGTAAGGAGGGTAGGCATACGTTGTATATTATTGGTTTTGAGTGATTAGTTATGAGCGACTTTGGACTTTCCCTTTATTGGCAGTTAGTTTTTCTAATGCTTCTAACATGGCTTTTTTGCAAGAGGTGATGGTTTCTATTTCTAAACGCTTTTCTAAGTGTGGAATGGCTCGTTTATCTCCGGTTTTACCAAGTATTTGTGCGGCATGTATTCTCATTTGATAGTAACTGCTGTTGAGTTCTTCGATTAGCGTAGGCACTGCCACTTCTCCCATTTCGGACAATACGGTTACCGCATTTTCCTCAAATAAATAATTGTACTTTACCATAATTATAAGGTTTTTGAGGGCACGAGCATCTTTAAATCTTCCTAAGGTTAAGGCCGCTTGTTGAAAAACAAGGTTGTTTTTATCTTTTAGATAAGGCACAAGAAAATCTGCAACATTGGTATCCCCAATACTTTCAAAGGCTTGAATAGCTCTTCTGCACAAGATTTTATCTTTGCTTTTTAAGGCTTTTAATAAATAAGGTATTGCCCGTTTATCGCCCAAATGGCCAAGGGCAGATACGGTTCGTCTGCGAACTTCGAAATTATCATCTTTCAGTAAACCTAATAATGGTTCAAAGGCTTTGTTATCGGCAATAATTCCTAATGATTGAGCAGCAAATTGCCTGACATCTTTGTCTTTATCTTTCAGCATTTCAATCAGGGGTTCAACGGCACGGTCATCTTTCAGATATCCCAATGCAGCCGCGGCATAGGCTTTTGCCTTGTGTTTTGGGTTCATCATAACAGATATAAGTGGCAGTATTGCATGTTCTCCATGTTTTGATACAGCATTGACCAAATGATAGCAAACCATAAAATGGCTGTCATTCATTACATTCAACAGTTGTTCAACCGTACAAATATCTCCAAGCGAGTATAATATATCTGCATAAGCTCTTCGAACCTCGCCATTCTCATGCTTTAATGCTTTTAAAAGGGGTTCAATGGCAGGTTTTCCAATGTTAATCATGGATTTTTTTGCAGAAAAAACCATGCTTGTATCTTGTCTTTCTTCTATAAGACGAATAAGATGGGGTATTGCACGAACATCTTTTATGCTCCCCAAAGCTTCGATAGCTTTCAATCTTGTAGAGACAAAAGGATGTTTCAAGGCGGCAATGAGCGGCTCGACAGCCCGAATATCGCCTAAATTGCCAAGACTTTCTGCTGCTTTTGAGCAATCAATTTCCCTGTTTTCGTTTAATGCAGCTATAAGAGGCTCGATGACACGGTCGTCTCCCAACTTAGCTAAGGCATTGGCAGCTCTTAAAGCCACTTGTTTCTCAGGATCGTTTAGTGCTATTACCAAAGGGTTGATGGAACGGGAATCTCCAATGATACCCAAGGAATATATCGCATTTAAGCGAAGTTGCAATGAAGGTTGATTTATACAGGCTATTAGTGCAGGAACTGCTCTTGAATCGCCAAGTCTGCCCAAGTAACCAGCAAGATAATGATGTCTTCCTCTGAATTCATTGTTTTCCAATACAGCAATCATCGGCTCAACAAATCGCATATCAGATTTATAGTCAATTAAATTAAAGGCCACCGAAAATATGGGAGAGGAAGGGTGTGATAACAAGCTAATCATGGGTTGAACCGCCCGGTCATCTCCTAAATTGAATAAAGCTAATGCAGCATATCCTTTTACTTCCGGTGATGGATGATGGAGTAAAGATAACAAGGGTTCGACCGATTCCGGATTATTTAAAATGCCCAAAGATTTTGCCGCTTCTATACATTTTTCCTGATGACTGCTTTGTAGAACTTCCAACAGCACCTGAGTGGCTCGTATATCGCCCCAATATCCTAAAATTTGTATTGCGCGGTTGCTTATTTTTTCATTACTGTCGGCTACAGCCCTTAAAATTAACTCAAAAGCTATTGGATTATTCTTATTCCCTAAGCCGTTGATATGCTCTATTCGATATTGCTCGTTACCTATTGTATAAGCATATATCCTGTAATAGATGGATAGGATATTTTCCCTTTGTTCAGATAATAAACCGTTTTCTATAAATTCTTTTACAATTGGATGTTCAGGTTTGAGATTCAGGGTTAACAAATTTTTTCCTTTTTTCATTTCCCTCAATTTTTCCATTACCGGTTTCCAAGGGTTTGATGCGGCATATTTTTTTTGTTTTCCAAAGGCCATCTGCAACAATCTGAAGGGCAGGTAATCAATTTCGGCAATTATAATGGTATAAATTTTGGCATCATAACTTAGTTTCAGCGCCGCCACCGGCAGTTCTAAAGCCGGACAGTCGTATTGCAGCAACTCGCCAAATACTGTGAAACGGAGTTGAATGTCGAACCGGTGAAGACCGATGAACAAGACAACTGCGGATTCGCCAATGTATTCGTCCGGGATAGTGGTCGTGAGTAAGGTGGGCATACGCTTTAAGTGAAAAGAAAAGTGAATGATGAAAAGTTGAGTTATCGTTGGGTGATTTCTTCTAAAGCTACCTGTATAGCTTTAATGCACTTAATGTTTGTTTCTATACTTAGTTGCTCCTTTAGCGGCTCAGTAGCGCGTTTGTCGCCAATTTCGCCAAGAAGTACCACCACATCTTTCCTATACCTGAAATCCTTGTGGTTAAGTTCCATAATGAGTGGCAGTACGGCTGCTTCCCCTAATGCGACAAGTCCTTCGTGGGCATCAGAATAATACATTCTTTGGAGTCTTATCGTTGATAAAAGTGTACCGACAACACTTGAATTTCCCAATTTAGCTAAGGCCGAAGCAACCGAAACCAGAACTTGCGGATCTCTATTATTATTCAATGCAGAAAGAAGCGGTTTAATGGCACGTTCATCGCCTAAGAGCATTAAAGAATATGCGGCTGCACTGCGAACAATATTTTCCTTATCTGTTAATACATACGTCAGGGGTAACAGGGCACGGGTATCGCCCAACTTGCCAAGGGTTATTGCTGCATTACGTCTGACCGTACTTTGATTATCTTTCAACAATTTTATTAGGGGGTTTAGTGCGCTTATATCCTTGTAATTATATAGCGCTAATGCTGCATTGCCTCGAACTTTTTGGTTTTCATCTTTTAAGGCTTCTATCAGAGGTTGAACGGCTCTTGAATCTTGAAGCATTCCCAATTCCTGGGCAGCATATTCCCGAGCAGGATGATTTCGATTGTTCAAGACAGCGATAAGAGGCTCAACGGCTTTTTCTCCCAATTTAGCCAAAGCAGAGGTTAAATGTTTGCAAACCCTGCTATCCCGATCGTCAAGCACTTCTAATAGCTGCTCTAAAGTACATTCATTTCCTAAGTGGCTCAAAGCATCGGCAAACAGTACGCGTTCTTTAGTACCATTGGTTTTTAAACCCTCGAGCAGTGGTTTTACCGCTTGTTTTCCGATGTCGCGAAGTGCATAAATTGAAAGGTAATGTATGTGTTTCAATTTATCGTTTTTGAGTATTTCCATAAAGGGTTCTATGGCACGATCATCCTTTAACTCACCTAATGTTTTAAAAGCAAACATCCGCGTCATATAATTCTTGCGTTTCAATGTTTTAATCATCGGCATTACCACACTTGCATCGCCAAGTTTACCCAATGCTTCGACAATCTTAAAACCATCATCATCATCACTAACTTTTAAAGATTTGATTAGGTGTGGGGTAGCGCGGGTATCCCCAATAGAAGCCAAAACTAAGGCAGCTTGAAGGCATCCGCGCCTGAGAGAATCATATAGCGCTTCGATGATGTCGAACGATAAGTCGGTACCTTTAATTTTTCCTATTGCTTCGGCTGCTTTGTTGCGCACCGAAATATCCTTGTTTTTTAGGGCAGTCAAAAGCGATTCTACCGCACGATCATCACCAATCTTACCCAAAGCTTCCAATATCTCTTTACGTGTATAAGAATGAGTATCTTCCTGGTTTAACATCGCAATTAAGGGTTCTACGGCAAGTGTTTCCTGAAAATTTCCCATTTCATGTACAATGGCATAAAAAATGCCGGTATGTTTCATGGCCAAAGCATCTAACAGTATCTGAAAAGCACATTTTTCGCCCAATATGTAAAGAGCTAATGCTACATTATTTTTTACCTGCAAAGAAGGGTGGTTTAATAACAACTTAAGATGGGGAATAACTTTATGGTCTCTTATTTTACCAATACTTTCGACTGCTGTTAAACTCATTTCAAAGTCGGGGCTTACTATTGCTTCCAATAATGTTGTTGCTACCCGGGTATCGCCAATGTCACCCAAAGCACTTACTGCATCTATTTTTGTATGAAAGCTTTTATATTTAAAAGCTTTAGTGAGGGTTTCAATAGCACGCGGATCGCCTAAGCGACCCAATCTTATAATTATGCCCTTGCGGATTTCTTCATCATCGGTTGTATCAACAAGGTAGATGGTGTTATACACTTCCAGTATTTTATCAATCGCCAATCCCGGGAGTTGAAATTCGTATATATCCTTCACGATTTCGTGAGTTACCGGTAGTTTTAAATTAAATGGTCTTTTGCCTTTCCTCAACTCAGTCAGTTTATCATTGACCGATTTCCAAGGATCTGATTTTTTAAATCTATTTTTCAAACAAAATGCCATCAATATCAACCGGTAAGGCAGGTAATTAAATTCGGCATGTATCCTTGTCAATTCATCGGTAGAAAATGTGAGTTTCAGGGCAGATTCCGGTAAATCCAATAATAAACAGTGGTACTCCAACAACTCGCCAAACACCGTGAATCGAAGCTGTATCTCATACCAGTGTATGCCGGCTTGCAAAGCAACGTTGGTATTGCCAATGTATTCTGAAGGGATGGATGTAGTGAGGAGGGTTGGCACGGATAAGTGGTTTTAGGCTTTTAAACCGGTTTGATAACAGCGTTTAACCGGTTGATTCTTGAAATGGCATTTGCCTTTGCCCTTTTGCATTTAATACTGGTTTCTTTCTGTAAAGAAGCCTGCAATGGGCCAAGTGCCCGAATATCGCCTATCGCTCCTAAAAGTTCGGCTATCGTTAATCTGATTTTATATTTACGGTTTGATAGCGCGATGAGCAATTGTGGAATGGCTATGTCTTTACATTTTACCGACAACCTGCATGCTGCTTCGTAATAATTTCCTTTATTATCTTTCATCGCTGCTGACAGAACAGGAACAACGGCACGCGAATCTCCCAAAGTGGCAAGAGCAGAAGCACTTCTATAACGCACATTCATATTTTTATCTTTTAAAGCAGCTAAAAGCGCCTGTACTGCACGAGCATCTCCCAAATTGCCTAATGCGGTAACAGCACTACATCGCACCCGGCTATATTTATCATTGATTGCTGCAATAAGTATTTCAAACGCTCTGGCATCTCCCGACTTTCCCAACGCCATTACAGCAGTACTACGTGTGTTGAAATTTTTACTTTTCGCTGCTGTTATTAATGTCCCGATTTGTTGGTCATTAATTTGGTTAATAGAAGTAGTGCTAACCTTTTCCGGCAACTTTTCGGCTAATGTTGCGCTTGCCGTCACTAAAGTATGTTGAAGACGTAATCTGTCCAAGGCAAATTTAGCAGCTTTACGTAAAGCTACTCTTCTAATTTTTGAGACCTTCGTCAGCGGCTCTATGGCTCGAACGTCTCCCAACTTTCCCAAAGCAGTAGCTGCATTGATTCGTACTTCTAAATTTTTATCAGATAATGCCGATATGAGTGGTAAAACTGCACGTTTGTCATTCAAATTGCCTAAAGCTTTGGCACCGGCACAACCCGTACTAATGGCTTTACTACGCAAAGTAGTTATCAAAGGCATGACGGCACGCACATCCCCCAATTTGCCCAACGATTCGGCTACACTCATGCGTACCTTTTGAGCTTTATCTGATAATGTCCTGATTAAAGGCCCTACTGCATGTGTATCTGCCAAATTACCTAAGGCAATAGCGGTGTAATTTCTTATATCAATCATACTATTCCCTAAAAACGGAATTAGCGGAGCAGTTGCACGGGAATCACCCAAATTGCCCAATGCTATAATTGCCTGTATTCTAACCTCCGTAACTTTATCTTGCAGTAAAGTAAGGAGCGGCACTACTGCCCGTACATCGCCCAACTTGCCCAAGTATTTGACAGCATTATATCGCACATCAATAAATACATCATTTAAAACCGAAATTAAAGGTTCTACGGCGCGTTTATCCTCCAGTTTACCGAGCATCTCAACTGCTTTCTGCCTTACTTTTCTCGTTTTGCCGACTATTAAATGATAGCAAAGTGTGGGCAATGTTAAGTTAGCAGACTTCATGTACCTGCCTTGACCGATGGCGTTACCATCGAATATCATGTTAAAATTCAAGTTTCTCCTTTTTTGAATAACCCATTCCTTAAGCTCCCTCGCAAATTCATGGGTAACAGGCAACTTTAGATATCTCATGTGATACCCATTCCGCAATTGTTTTAACTCGACCATAAGGGGATGCCATATGCTATATCCGGGTATTTCATCAGCATTTCCTTTCATAAACGCCATCAGCATTAACCGGTATGGCAGATACGCTATTTCAGCTTGTATCAATTTTAAATCTTCGGCGGTAAACGTTAGTTTCAACGCTGCCTCCGGTAATTCTATGGCAGGACAAACGTATTCCAGCAACTCACCAAACACGGTGAAACGGAGTTGAATAGCAATATGGTTTTTACCGATGGGCAGATCTACTCTATCAGTCCCAATATAGGTCGAGGGGATGACAGTTGTGAGAAGTGTGGGCATGGGCTAAGATATGACGGGTGACGAAATTGCTTAGTGCCAAAAAAAAACCTTATTGCATCAGTTGGTGATTACTTTTGCAGCAAGTTTGTATATTCTTCAAATTCTTTATCGAATTTTAACGCGGCATCTATTTCTGTCATTAAACTTTCTAACTCGGTAGCCCCCAGTTTTTGGGCAGTTTCAATTGCTTTTAGCAATAAACCTCCTCTAAATGCTTTAAAAAGCGCTGGATATATCACATCCCGGCGATTATTTTTGAATACATCCAGAGTAAGTGAAAGATAAACTTTGACAGACGGAAGCAGGACAGGCGAATGATAGCGACGGGTGATGGCGGCATTGAGCGAACCAAATAATACAAACAATTCGCTGTCGTCAAGGATTTTTACGTCCACCTCCTCTTTTTTATCCAACACCTCGTCGGGATTGGGAAGGCGCATTTTTTCCAAAAACTCCATCAAAGGGAGTGCGACAGAAGCACCTAAGCAGCCGCTCATCAGTTCGTAAAAAACGCGCTTGCCTTGGCTTCCTTTTTTTGGGGCAACATCCAACAAATCGCAGGAAGCCATCAATGAAATGGCATAGTCCCATGTTCGCGGACTGGCAAAAGCATGTTTATCTGTTTCAGGACTGGTGCGCAGCATGTCGGGTGCTGTTTTCAGAAAAGCCAAAGTACGCAGTTTCCAATAAGGCAGAACGGCAGCATGTTTTTCAAGGTCTATGACAGGCAAAACAGCCTGTGCATAATCGCTTTCGAGGGCATCTAAAAATGCAGCCAATGGCAAATCCCAATATAGGTGGATAAAGCGGTTGCGCAAAGGGGGCGATAAATCCCAACCACCGGTCATTAAATCCGGCGGATTGGCGGCAGCCACTATCCGCACGTTGGGGGGAAGCTCATGAAACCCTACCCTTCGCTCTAAAACTACTCTGAGCAGTGCAGCTTGTACGGCAGGAGGGGCAGTGGTCAACTCATCTAAAAACAAAATACCCTCGCCCAACTCACCAAACTCCCTAACCCATTCAGGAACGGCATAATGCACCTTCCCATCTTTGAACACCGGCAAACCGGAAAAATCGGTAGGGTCGTGAATAGATGCAATCAAGGTAAGAACGGGGAAACCCGGTTTTGCCAACCCATCAAGAAAACTGGATTTACCCACTCCGGGAGGCCCCCAAATTAAAACGGGAATGCCCAGATACCCTTTGGGGGAAGGGGTTTGCAGCGCAATCAATAGTGCCTCGGCACCTTCGGGATAGTGCATGGTAGTTATGTTTTTTAGGGGTGGGTGTAATATCGCTATTTGAAATGGACAACTTTAAAACGAATTGGGTTCTGTTTTTATTGAATGATTTTTTGGGGTTGAGAGAAAATAGGGCGATTAGTCAACTCGAGGGGATTTTCTGTCCGATTTATCCGAAATCAGTTCTAATGGAACTGTTTCTATTGGCAATAATTTTCCTTGAATAATATATTGCAATGGTTCTACTATTTCAACAATACTCAATAAGCGGTAATTATCAGAGTAATCTAAGTATATGCGGTATAGTATGTACTGTTCTTTGTTTTTCACCATAAATTCCCACTCCGATAAAGTGATGTAAATAATGTCTTTATTCTCATCAGAAGTGGTTTTAATTTCGATGAATTGTATTGCCTCAGTGATTGGCGAAGTGTAATCAAAGAGTGTTAGTTTTAAATCGTATGGGAAAGTGCTTTCATTCACACTATTGTTCCAAATTAAGAGCGCTAATGGTCTGCTTTCATTGTCTCTGAGTTGAAATTCGGCATCATTTTCAACTATGGAGGCGTTAGGGAACTGTAGTTTTAGATTTTCGGCAAGATATTTAAATGCTTGTTGTTCTCCCAGATATCCGACTTCATTTCTTACATCAATACCCATATTGCGAAGCCAACGAACAATGCTCCCTTCATCGGAAGTTAAAAAAATTTGAAATTCTGTTTCAATGTCTTCTGTTTCAAGTAATAGGCATAGTTGTCTGGTTATAGTATATATATTTTCGATTTGCCGCCAATGTTCCAAGTAATAAAATCGGTTGTTCTTTGCTTCAAAAAAACAATTCAACGTATTCTGATAAATCTCAGGATGGTTTGGGTAAGTTATTTGCAATGTATCAGCGGTAAAAAACTCCGTACCATTTAACTTTTTTAACAAGTGGACTTCAATGTCTTTCAACTCACCGCCTCTCTTAAATTGGATATACTTCTTTAGTAGGTAAAGGCGACTTCTGATAAGTGATTTTAATTCATTGTTTAGGGTTTCGTTTGTTGAATGAAAGCTCAAAGATGCAGTTGAAATCTCGGTTATTCCAAGTAAATTAAATACCCGACTTAAATGGTCTGACGACAACCTGCTTTCTTTCAAAAACAACTGTCTGTTGTTTGGTAAAGGGGAATTCGGAAGGTTGAGATAATAAAGACTATCTTTTTCTTGAAAAGTGTTATTATCAGCCAATAACAGCCCGTTCCATTGGTTTGCAGCAAGTTTAGCCTCTTCACTATTGGCAAAATGATCATTTACATACTCATAAATTTGTTCAATTTGAATGATAAGTGCTGCATCAACCTTATCCTGCTTTGAGCAATGATCTAACAAAGTTAAACACTCTTCAAAAGTCAACATTGTTCGAATTCCTAAAAACTGAGACTGTTCTGTGCTGATATTTTCTAAATCAATCACATTAAAATCTGAAGCATTGCTCAATACCTTTGCTAATTTCGGCGAAAACAATTCTTTAGATGTTAGACAGGTATTGTTAACTCCGGGCAAACACTTCTGAGTCCTTGCAAAATATTGGATATAGCCGGGCACTTCATCTCCCACATTTCTGCTTTTGTTTAAATTGTGAAAGTATAGAGTCCTGCCTCTCCTCAATACTTCTTTCCACAATCTATCAAAAAACAATTGCCAAAACAATTTTGTAAAGACATAATTATTGGCGGTATAGTTAAGCAAAGTAACGGTAAACAGATTTCGGATTTGATGTTGACCCTGTTGATTTGCAGTTTGTACAGCTTCTCTGTTATAAAAGGGCCTGTTATCTAAATATTGAAAGTATGCTTCTAATTCGGGAAAATTAGAGATAAGTTGTTGCCGTTCACATTTTTCTGCTGTATTTACTTGTGAAGGGATATTCTCTAATTTCATTTCTTGTTCTACTCCTATCTGCAGCCAAAAGCGTTTCCAATCTTCCACCCGATCGCCCTCTTTTATATATTCAGCACTAACAAAATTGAAATCCCGGTTATCATTCCCTAAGAGATTCTGAAGGCTTAACACTGGTTGATATTTGTCAGAAAGATAGCATTTAATGGCAGGTGCTAAATCGTTGCTCGTTGTTACAACAGGTAATTGACGAAGTTGGAGTTTATCGCGATCATCTAAACCTGACCTGACCGAAAAAAAGTAACGTCCAAAAGTGATTGCTTTATCTCGGTCAATATTTTCAGGATATTCCAGTTCGTCATCTATTATTTTTTTTGCCATCCCTCTCTTTGAGGGATATTGAACACCTAACGATAATGAAACCCATTCTTTTAATTGAGGGGTATTTTCCAAATGCACGTTAATATCCGGATGCAAAAAATGGAGGTTAAACGTTATGCCGTTCGGCAATAAATCTTGATTTGCAGGAAAAAAAACATCATTGGGCTGTCGTAAGATAAGGTTAGTGTCAAGCAAAAAAGGGGTTTGTCTGAGGTAACCGGCAAAATCATGATCCTCGTGTTTCGTTTTAAACAAAAAATCTATCAATCTGATATTGTTCTCAAGCGTATTAGCAATGTGTTTGTGTTCTCGTAAGAGTGCAATTATATCACTGTCTTTGAATCCTTTTGCCCCTATCTCTTCCAAAAGTTTAATGTTCCATATTTGAGAAACTGCAATTCCGGCATTTTCTACTTTCATTTCTTTATCCTTTGCTGCATGTTTAGTTGTTTTAAACTCCTTGTTAAATCCGGTATAATCTACAAGGGTGTCCTCAACTAAAAGCAAGGTTTCATTTTCTTCTTGTGGGATAAATTGTACACTTTTCAATACATTTGATAATGAATTGTTGTATGGAGCTCTATAGCCATAGTGGTCTGTTTCAATTTCAAATGCCTTTCTGTATATTTTAAGAAATTGATGCTTAAACGCGAAATCAGAACCTGCAATTGATTTTAACCAATGAAGTTTACAAGAGGCAAGTTGTGCAAAAATAAAAGCATTCCAAACCAGATTTGTCAAAAGGGCATCCCGACCTGTATTTAATAAAAACTCGGCATTTACGGTAAAGGGAAATGGCAGTTTTGCTTTTGTTGGCAAATATGCATAAAGTAATCTAGTAACGTAAATTTCATGCTCTTTCAGATTGTCTTCGTTTTCCATTTCAGCAGCTAAGGAAATGGTAATTTCTTTCGCTTTCTTGAGCTTAGGGGGGCAGATTGAATCTTCAATTTTTTGGATGCTATTTGAAACCTCTATAGGTACTTTAACAGTAAAGTTCTCCAGTAAAAAATACTCGTTTCGTTCATTCCAATTGACAATTTTAGTTTTAATGGACATCTTAACGATTTTGCCATTTAGGTTGCGTTCAACAACTCGCTCGTTTCTTCCATCTACTCGATTGAATACTGAAAATGATTTAATATGCCGTAAAAACAACAAAGATCTCTCCCGCAATACCTCGTTATTGATTTTTTGTAGACTCCCTACCAAGTTGGTTTTTAATATAATACTCGTTTTATTACCTGCAAGATAAGGAAGTACTTCTTCAGGCAGTTCTTTCGTTTCTGTCCAAACAGGTGTGATTTGCCATGGGTATTTTTTACTTTTCCACTCTTCGAAATTTTTATCAAACCGAAAACAAAACCCACCGGATTTTATGTAACAACAGTCGGTAAGCGCAAATACAGACTTAAACCCCACACCTTTATATCCAATCTTGTTTATGTCATGGCTTTTGGGATGAGGATTAATTTCGTCTATCTGATGCCCTATTCTTGATAATGCCCATACATCTCCGGCCAAAAAGGGAGCACCGTTATGTTGAAACAGTACATAATCCTTAAAAAAGTGAATTTCAACCTCAATATGATAACCGTTTTGTCCTTCTTGTGCAGAATCATCGGCATTTTGCAGGAGTTCATAAATAAATAGCAACTTGTTTTTGAAAGCATTATCTATAAAATACTGAATAGCATTAGCAGTAGTAACTGTATGTGGGCCATTGGGTTGCTGTCTGTCATTGAATATGTTTTCAACGATATCCTGAGGATTCATAGCTATTCGTTAAATAAAATGATAATTATTTTCTTAGAGAGCTGTTGCCTGCTTATATTAAACAGCAACTTCTTTGGTAGTAAATCCGATATTAACTTCATTGAAGCTTATTGGAATTAAAACAAAGTTACCTTATAAAGATGAATTATCTATAGAATATGAGAAAAAGTTTTCACTTTATTGAAATCTTTTTTTTTATCAATTTATATTCCGGCTTTCATTTTGTTTGCAAACGCAGGTGCTACAATCAAATAGTATCCTGATCCTTTAATAGATATTTGATTATGCTTAATGTTTTATAGGTTTTTGTTTTGATCATTTTTTTCAAAAAAATCACCCCTCCGGTAAACGCATCAATTGGCACGAATACCGAAGGGGTGTTAAAATATATACTGTTAGTATCCGGTAAGTTAACCCAGCCTTTCATAGATGGCAGCAATGCCCTGACCACCGCCAATACAAGCTGTAACCATGCCGAATTTACCGTTAGTGCGTTTGAGGTCGTGCATGAGTTGAATGGATAGTTTAGCACCGCTGCAACCAAGCGGATGTCCCAAAGCGATGGCACCTCCGTTGATATTGACAATATCGGGGTTTAGTCCAACTTTTCGTATTACGGCAACCGATTGAGCGGCAAAAGCTTCGTTGAGTTCTATCAGGCTGATATCCTGTAGGTTCATCCCTGCCATTTTCAGGGCTTTGGGTATGGCAGCTACCGGCCCTATTCCCATAATTCGGGGTTCAACTCCTACCGAAGTGCAGGTAACCATTCGGGCAATTGGGGTTAGTCCCAGTTCTTTGACCATTCTTTCCGACATGACCACTACAAAGGCAGCACCATCAGAAGTTTGAGAGGAATTGCCTGCCGTAACCGTTCCACCTGCAGCAAATACAGGTTTTAGAGAGGCCAGCCCTTCGGGAGTAGTATCTTTGCGTACACCTTCATCGGTATCAACCACATATTGCCGCTCGGCGCGTTTACCTTTTTCATTTACATATACCTCATTAACAGTTATAGGGCAGATACCGCTTTTAAAATAGCCGTTGTCAATAGCGGCAGCCGCTTTGCGGTGAGAATGGAAGGCAAATTCGTCTTGTGCTTCTCTGCTAATTCCATATTCTTTTGCTACTGCTTCGGCGGTCAATCCCATCCCAATATAGTAATCTGGGTGATCTTTGGCTACCTCGTAGTTGAGGGTGGTTCTCCAGCCTACGGTAGGCACTAACGACATCGATTCGGTTCCGCCGGCAATGATACAATCTGCCATGCCTGCCCGTATTTTAGCGGTAGCGATAGCTATTGTTTCTACTCCGCTGCCGCAATACCGGTTTACGGTTACGCCGGCAGTTGTTTTGGGCAGGGCACGCACGGCAATCATGCGTCCTACCTGCAACCCCTGTTCCGCTTCGGGTACTGCATTACCCACAATCAGGTCTTCGACCCTTACGGGGTCTAATTGTGGAACTGATTTCAACAATTGTCCAATTACATCTACTGCTAAATCGTCGGGGCGGACAAATCTAAAGCCTCCGCGTTTTGCTTTTGTTACAGCCGTGCGGAATCCGGCAACTATATATGCTTCTTGCATGGGTTATTTTGTTTTTTTTTGTGGTAAAAAAGACAGCGTAATGAGAGATTTATTGCAAGTCAAGCCAATTAAGCGACTGATCTTGCTGTTTCATTCGTTTGATAATTTCGGTCGTTATTTGCTCTTCACTGAAATCGGGGTTCAATGTTTTAATTCCTGCCCTCATAATATTCCAGTGATGTTCAATATAGGCTATGCCTAATGCAAAACGTTCAGCCGGCGTTTTTGATAAAAAAATCTGATATTGCAAATCGGCAACGTGTTGGGGAGTATCTTGCATATCCGTTAAAATTTAAGTTTTTACAATAATCCAAAAGTTTGAAGCCTTAATTTGCCAATCCAATGTTCAATATATTTGGTGTCTATATTGGGATAATGTAACAAGTTGTGAATATCGCCCATTTGTCTTTCGCTTTGAAGCTCTTGTATCCATTGCAGTTTGGAAATAACCAAATCCTCCGGACTAATTACGCTAATCGGAATGTTTTCAAAGATAATGGTTTTGCGGTTGTTAAATTTTTCTGTTTCATAAGGTTTGTTTTGCAGAATGATAAAATCAACTTTATACCCGCTTTGATGGTCAATCACATTAAACATACCGATACCTCTATGCGACAATTCTTTCTGGGCAGTATCAAGGTTTATATAAAAATCTGTTTCAAACAGTTTTAAAAACTCACCGACCTTTTGATAAGGTATTTCCACAACTATGTCAATATCAAAAGTGGAGCGAGGCAGTAAATAAATGTTTAGTGCTACACTTCCCGTAACCATGTACGGTATTTGATTTTGGTTAAACCAACTGCAAATATAATGTAACAACTGTGTGTACATGGGTTATTGCTTTGAATGAGATGCTGAGTTTATTCTGCTGTTTAGTTCCTCAGTGGTTTTCCTGTATTCAAGATACTTTGTACCCGTTCCAGAGATTTTCGCTCGGTCATCAGTTCAAGAAATGCTTGTCGTTCCAGGTCTAACAGATATTGTTCCGACACTTGAGTAGGGGAGGATAAATCCCCTCCGCAAATGGCGTAAGCCACCTTTTTGGCAATGAGTTCATCGTGTTCCGAGACATATCCACCAAAACGCATGGCACTGATGCCTGAATAAAACGAACCTAATGCGGTACGGCCGAGTGCCCAAATATCGGTACGGGGTAGTGGTGGTGTATAGCCTTCGGCATGTAGTTCGAGTACTGCTTTTTTAGCTTCGGCAATTACACGGTCGGCATTGACCACTATCATGTCTTTGTTTTTTCGGAAAATACCGGCTTCAAAAGCATCATGTGCAGAGGTGGCTACTTTGGCGGTAGCAATATTCATCAGGTATTTTTGAAGGGTAGGTATCTGCACATCGCCTTCAAAATAGGAATCGGAGGCGCGAAGGGCGAACTCTTTTAAACCTCCGCCGGCAGGCACAACACCTGCACCCACCTCAACCAATCCGATATAGGTTTCGGCAGCGCAGACCACTTTATCGGCATGAAGGCATACTTCGCAACCTCCGCCAAGTGCCAACCCTTTGGGGGCTGCAACAACGGGAATGGAAGAGTAACGAATACGATGGGTTGCATTTTGAAAGGCACGAATAGCAAAGTCCAACTCGTCATATTCCTGCTCGATGGCTAACATAAGTATCATGGCAAGGTTAGCTCCTGCCGAAAATGCTTGAGTGCTGTCGTTGCCTATTACCAATCCTTTCCATCCGTCCCGTTCGGCAATATCAATAGCAGTGTTGATGCCTTGTAAAATGCCGCTGCCAATGGCGTTCATTTTTGTATGGAACTCCAGACAAAGCACTCCATCTCCAATGTCGTGAAGGGTGACATCGCTGTTTTTCCAAACCGGTTTTTGGTTGCGGTAGTTGTCTAATTTGATATAGGCATCTGCACCCGCTATGGGTTCGTATTGTTGAGTGGCGGGGTTATAGGCAAGCCGTTTACCCGCTTCCGAACGGTAGAAAGTGGTGCAACCGTTTTGCAACATATCCACTACCCATTGGGCAGGAGCAATGCCGGCAGCCTGCATAGCGTTCAGCGTTTTTTCCACTCCCAAAACATCCCAATATTCAAACGGGCCAAGTTCCCAGCCAAAACCGGCGCGTACAGCATCGTCGAGCGTGCTTACGTATTCGGTGATTTCAGGAATACGATGGCTGACATACCGGAATAGCAAATGCCCGATTTTGTTTAAAAACTCTGAGCCTTTATCTCCGTGGGCATGAAGCGTTTGGAGGCGTTTTTTCAGGTCGTCAATGGGTTTGGCAGCACCTATACTTGCGAACTTAGGTTTAGAAGCCGGTTGATACTCAAAGGTATTTAGATCGAGTGCCAAAATTTCACTTTTACCTCCTGCTCCTTTTACCTTTTTGTAAAAACCCTGTCCGGTTTTGTCGCCAAACCATCCGTTAGCGGTCATTTTCTGAACATAACCGGGTATGTTAAACAGGTTTCGGCTCTCGTCATCGGGGCAGTTGTCGTAAACCCCCTGCGCCACTTTAACCAAAGTATCAATCCCCACTACATCACAAGTGCGGAAAGTGGCTGATGAAGGGCGACCGGTAAGCGGGCCGGTGAGGGCATCTACTTCCTCAACGGTCATTCCCATTTCTTGCATCACATGAAAAATAGCCATGATGGAAAATACTCCGATACGATTGGCTATAAAAGCAGGTGTATCTTTACAGAGTACAGTCGTTTTACCCAAAAATAAATCGCCGTAGTGCATAAAAAAGTCAACCACATCGGGGTCGGTATGCTCTGACGGAATCACTTCGAGGAGTTTGAGATACCGGGGGGGGTTGAAGAAGTGAGTACCGCAAAAATTGCGTTTAAAATCATCAGAGCGACCTTCTGCCAACAAACCGATGGGAATTCCCGAAGTGTTGGAAGTGATTAAGGTACCGGGTTTGCGAAATTGCTCCACTTTCTCAAACAGAGATTGCTTGATATCGAGTCTTTCAACAACAGCTTCGATAACCCAATCGCAATCTTTGATCAGGTGTAGGTGATCGTCAAAATTGCCGGTTGTGATTCGGGAGGCGAAATCTTTCAGGTAAATGGGTGAAGGGTTAGATTTCAGTGCAAACTGCAAGGCATCGTTGACAATGCGGTTTCGAACCTGCTGGTGCTGCATACTCAGTCCTTTTGCTTGTTCGGCGGAGGTCAACTCTCGTGGAACAATGTCTAACAGCACAACCTGTAATCCAATATTGGCAAAGTGACAGGCAATTCTCGAACCCATTACCCCTGAACCTAAAACAGCCACCTTTTTAATATGGCGACCACCCAAATTAAGGGCAGTTTTTGCCTGACCCGGCGCAGTAATTATTGCTTCCATCTTGAATTTTATATGAAAAGTGAGGAATTGTTTACCAAACGTTTGTTTCCTTATTTGTAATCTGCGAATTGATTGCGATAAAAAAAAGCTAAATAAGATACTATTTTGGTCAGTAGTTTGTTTTTGGCAAATGCTAAATACTGCCTAACCGAATGTTCTTCTTTTATTCCAACTGATTCATAATGTCCCGGTGTGCCCGGCGCAAAAACTCTTTGTCGTTGAACAGGCGCATCATCATCACGGCACCCTCAACTCTTGCAATACTGTCCTGTGCAAGTTGAGTAGCTTTTTCGGGGGGATATTGATGGGCGTAGATGTGTTGCATGGCTTTCATCCACTCAACAAAAAAGGTTTTTACCAATTCTGAAAATTCAGGGATATTGCCTGATGTTTCGAGCGCAAGATTTCCAAACAAACAGCCACTTTCGGAGGCAAAAAATTGATTTTCCGACGCATCTGCCAACATTTTCAATTTTTGCTTCATGCCTAATTGTTCATCATAAGCCAGAACAAAGATTTCGTTTTTGTAGTAGTTGTGTAGGTATTCGATGACTGCCTTCATCAGTTCTTCTTTACTTTTAAAATAATGGTAAAGGCTGCCTTTCAAAAGACCGCATGCCTCGGCAATATCAGCCATCGAAGTATTATAAAATCCTTTTTTTCGAAAAACCAGCAGTGATTGCTTGACAATAAATTTGTCGCTTACTTTTTGCTTGGGCATAAATGTAGTTTAACAGAACGGGACAAAGTTAGTGCAAAAAAAGTATTTTTACCAAACGTTTGTTTGGTTTTTTGTTTCATTGTTTAGCTTCATTGTCTGTTTGGCTGGAATGGTTTTATATTCTCAATAAAAGCAGGGCTTCATTCAAAATTAAAAATGCATGATTAATAAAAAAAAATCTATTGAATTGGATACAATATTGAAATAAACTGTTTACTTTTACCCTCATAACCTTGAACACTTCTGTTGATATTTCTTCAACCTTTAAAACTAAATCAAAATGCTAAAAAAACAACTTTTAACTTTGCTTTTGGTATTGATGTCTGCCCTATCAATACATGCTCAACCGTATTGCAATACAGAATGGGGCGGCACGGGTTTCCCTTTTGACTTAGGCTGTCAAAATTCTGTATGTTCTTATGACCCGTATTGCTGTAATACAGAATGGGATGGAATCTGCGCAGTGGAAGCTGCTTGTGACTTCAATTGTATTGGTTGTACAAATGTAAGTTTATATAACAATACACATCCGTATTGTAATGAAACAGGAAACGGTACAGGATTTCCTAATGACGAAAACTGTCAATGTTCTGTCTGTTCTTATGACAACTATTGTTGTTTAAATTTCTGGGACAGTCTTTGCGCAAGTGAAGCATCAACTGATTCAAATTGTGCAAGTTGCCAATCAGGCGGTTGCGTTCCTACGAGCAATACGACCACAGTTTCTGCTTGCAGTGAATATTACTGGGCTGAAAATGATCAGACTTATTACGAAACTGGAATTTATTCAGTTGAAACCGACTGTCATACCGAGTATTTGGATTTGACGATTATTCCGGGAACTGAAGTGAGTCTTAACGGCACGACCGATGTTTGTATCGGCGGAGTGATTGGTTTGGTTGCAACCGGCGGCAACACTTATCAATGGAGCGGCCCCAACGGCTATACCAATGTTGGAGGCAGCATAACCCGCACCGGCGCAAGTATTTCTATGAGCGGCACCTATACAGTAACCATTACCAATAATATTTGCTCTGTGGTGTTGAGCATAGAAGTTACCGTTCATCCCAAACCTTCGGCTACCCTAACGGGCGCTACTTCGGTTTGCTCAGGCGGAACCATCACGCTCACCGCCCCTGGTGGAGCGGCATCCTATCAGTGGAGCGGTCCAAATGGTTTTACCTCCAACACCGGTGATGTTAATACCCTTGTCCGCACTCCTGCAAACACTACGATGTCGGGTGTTTATAAAGTTACCGTGACCAACACTGGCGGTTGTACGGCTACTGCAAGCCGCACTGTCACTGTTACTGCGCCTACAAATGCAACAATTACCGGCGCTTCAAGTTTTTGTGTAGGAAGCATGATTACACTTACGGCAACTACTGCCGGAGTAGATTATCAATGGAGCGGTCCGGGCGGTTACACACAAAGCGGAGCAGTTCTGAGTCGCGGACCTGCTACAAGCGCTATGGCAGGGGCATATAAAGTAACCGTTACCAATGCCTCAGGATGTATCAGCACGGCCTCAAAAACCATCACCATCTCTGCTGTTCCTAACGTAGCGATTACCAACAACAGCAACTGCACCCGTATTTGGTTGATTGCATCGGGAGGCAACTCTTATAGTTGGAGTGGCCCCGGTTACACCGGTAGCGGTTCAACGGTACTTCGCAATCCTGCCACAGCAGCCATGTATGGTACCTATACGGTAACCGTAACAGGAAGTGGCGGTTGCACGGCTTCGGCAAGCATTACAGTTACTGCATGTGGCGGTGGTGGTAATGAGAAAAATGAAGGGATTATAGCCGAACAAAGCCTTAAAGCCTTTCCAAATCCCACCAATAGCATCAGCACAATAAGTTTTACCGCATTGTCAAACGAGTTTACACGATTGTCGGTGTATGCAATAGACGGCAAAGAGGTATCGGTCTTGTTTAATAACCAAACCGAGGCAAACACTACTTATCAGTTTGAGTTTGATGCCACTAATTTGCCCGCCGGGCTTTATTATGTTGTTCTAAACGGTGCCAATGGCAGCAGAGAACAAACCCCTGTTTTTGTAAATAAATAAAAATTTACCAAAGTAAAAAATGGTCCCCCCAACAGATATTGTTTGTATCTGTTGGGGGGATTTTTTTAGATCAGAGAAAACGGACATTCTTCCCAGTCTTGCAAAGTTGATGTTATGGTGGTAATTCTGATTATTGAGTTGTTGCGCTGATCAATTCAGGTTGATTGTTATTAAATGAGAACTGATAAGCGGGTAAAAAATGTACCTTTGCGCTCCATCTTAAAAACAACTTGATGAACAAAACATTACCCCCTCAATTTCAACACCCCTACGAGTTTAATGAAAAGTATAAAAAGGCGGTCGTCTATTTCAGTATGGAATTTGCAATTGACCAATGCTTTAAAATCTATTCGGGGGGGTTAGGATTTTTAGCCGGTTCCCACATGCGGAGTGCATATCAGCTAAGACAAAACCTTATTGGTATCGGCATATTGTGGAAAAAAGGATATTACGACCAATACCGAAAAGAAGACCAATCCATGGGGGTGCATTTTCGCGAAAAAACGTATTATTTTCTCGAAGACACCCAGATCAAATTCAAAATTCAAATTGATCATCACGATGTTTGGGTAAAGGCTTATTTCCTTAATCCGGAGACCTTTGGAACGGTTCCAATGTTTTTTCTTTCTACAGATTTACCAGAAAATGACTATTTAGCCTGCTCCACTACTTTCAAATTATACGATTCAGACCCAAGTGCTAAAATTGCTCAGACTATGGTATTGGGAATTGGAGGTGCTAAATTGTTGGAAGAACTGAATTACAATCCCGATATATACCATCTGAATGAAGCTCATGCGCTTTCCGGAATTTTTCAGCTATACAAAAAGTATGGAAGTGTTGAGGCAGTGAGAAAAAAGGTCGTTTTTACGACCCACACCCCGGAAGAGGCCGGTAACGAAAAGCACAATATCAAGATGTTGCATCAACTAAGTTTTTTCAACGGGTTATCGCTGGACGAAGTAAGGCAAATCACCGGAGTTGAAGGAGATGTGTTTAACCATAGTTTAGTGGCTTTGAGATTGAGCCATGCTGCAAACGGAGTATCTGCACTTCATGGTGAAGTCGCCCGGCAAATGTGGAAAGATGCCGAAGGCATTTGCCCGATAGGACATATTACCAATGCTCAGAACAAATCATTTTGGGCAGATCCATGGTTAGAAGAAGCTCGTAGGAATGGCGACCGTCCGACTATGATGAGGCGAAAAAGACGCTTGAAATCGAAGCTGTTTGATGTAGTGGCCGACCAAACCGGCAAGTTGTTTAACCCCGATATATGTACAATTGTATGGGCAAGGCGATTTGCCGGATACAAACGACCGGATTTAATAACCCGGAATATGGATCGTTTCCTGCAAATTCTGAATAATGCGGAACGCCCTGTTCAAATAATTTTTGCAGGGAAACCTTACCCCGCAGATTACGGTGCCATCCACACATTTGACAACTTAGTGCATATCAGCAAAAAAATCAAAAACATGGCTGTTTTAACCGGCTACGAACTGAAGCTATCCCGGCAACTTAAAGAAGGGGCTGATGTTTGGTTAAACAATCCCCGTGTTACCCGCGAAGCTTCAGGCACAAGTGGCATGACAGCTGCTATGAACGGCGCAATCAATTTTTCAACCAATGACGGGTGGGTAAGAGAATTTAAAGACATGCACGAAGAACAAAACTCATTCATCTTGCCGATTGTTGACCCCTCCCTGCCCAATTACGTTCAGGATGAAATGGACCTCGAGAATCTATACAATATGCTGGAAGGCGAAATTTTACCCCTTTTCTACGACTCCCCCAACGATTGGTGGAATTTAATCGAAACCAGCATGGAACAGATTGCCCCGTTTTTCGATTCTAACCGAATGGCGGATGAATATTATTCCAAGATGTACAAATAAGTATTGAACGTACTTTGTTTTAACGAACCTTTGCTACTGTTTTCTTAGTTTATAATCTGATTTCCGAACCTTTAGATTGAATGTTATATAGTGAGATGAGAGAGGAGATAACATTCTATGTTTGCTTATTTCGTTAACCCTTAAAAACCAAGTTCATTTTATTTTGAGTAGTAAACAAGAAAGAGAGAATTGAGATAATAATGGGAACAAGATTTTGAAAAAAGGACAATAGAGGTGATTTCCATTTGTTCGTCATCCTTTTAAGTTAAAAGCTGCTCACTTAGCAATAAATTGATATTATCTCCTGATACCCCTTTATAGCAATTACGACCCAATCTGTGATCTGATTTAAGAGGTCCGATTACCGGTTCTGTGGCGGCTCTTCCAGAATATGCTTTCTTTGAAAATCAATTCTATCCTTGCCTCTCCAATCCTGTGACTAAAAGGAACTGATTCTGATGTCTCTCAAGGAGGACTATGTACAAAATCCTTCATCACACAAAAATATTGATAGTAAAGGTTTTCAGCCCATTGCTCCACTATGGATTCGTCTGACAAGTTGCGGGTGTATTTAAGTATGAATATCCCAACTATCAGCCGGATTGGTTTGGCAGGTCGGCCGGTATCTTTTGAATATAGAGGAGTAAACTCCCGCTTAAACACCACCCAATCTATAACAGAGGATAGAAAATACAAAGGGTGTCGTTCATTGAGCATGTCTTTCAATGAAAGTGCAGGCTACCCTGACCAGAATTAACTTTTTTGGACATCATAAATTGCGTGTTTTTATCTCTTAATTTACACAATCATGCAATTATTTCATAACTTCTTTGCCACTTCTTACCTAATTTTTAAGGCGTTAAGGTGTTCTAAAGGGACAACCAGATAACTGATCTATCGCTGTATGATTCTTCACAAGTTTTGATCTCCCGAATTTATTTTACAATTTTTTTCATGAAATGGTAGCAAATCTGCAAACTGAAAAGTGTAAGATATAATGTTGGTAATTTAATTAACATGAAATAATATCATTCTAAACATAACTATCACATTAGTTGATAAAAAATTTGTTTAATTTTTTTATTTAAAAAGAAGTATTATGAAAAACATTTTAACAATTTTCGGAGTGCTAATTCTTTCTGTGGGCAGTCTTTTTGCTCAGGATGATCAGCTAACTGTTAAAGAGGTAGAAATTGAAGCATCAAAAGGAAATGAGCTAAAGCCGATAGCCGGGCAATACATAGTGGTGTTAAAAGAAAACACCGCAAAACCGGTTGTTATGCAAAAAAAAGCAAAAATTGCAGACCGCGAACAAAAAGAACAAAACACACGCACGGCAAGGACAAATAACCTGAACAAATTGCGCAATGTTGCATCTAAAAACAATATAAAAGAGTCAAACATTGTTGCGGAGTTTGGTGATGTTTTGGTTGGATTTGCTGCAAAGCTCAACGACAATGAGGTTAAATCATTGCGTGCAAACTCTGAGATAGCCGGTGTATATCAGGATTATGAAGTTGAGTTGGCAATAGAGGACTTTTGTATTGAAGATATTGCAGACGAATGTGCTTTAGAAGAAGCTATGCTTGCCCAAACAACGACTTGTGCGATTACGAACGCCGGAGGTTTTGTGGATGGCTCCGGTAAAGGCACATGGATATGGATTTTAGATACCGGTATTGATTTGGATCATCCGGATTTAAATGTTCAAACCAGTCCGACTTTTGCAAAATCGTTCATTGCCGGTCAGACAGTTGAAGACGGACATGGACATGGAACCCATGTTGCAGGAATTGCCGCCGCAAAAAACAACAGCATTGGTGTCGTTGGCGTATCTGCCGGCGCAAGAGTAGTACCTGTTAAAGTACTTCCAAATAGTGGCCCGGGTTCGTTCAGTGGTATTATTGCAGGGTTAAACCATGTAGCAATGTATGACATACCGGGTGATGTTGTCAACATGAGTATTCAGTCTTATGGATGGTCAAACTGCGAAAATGCTAACCCCACGCTGCGCGATGCGATTCGAAATTTAGGAAATGCAGGCACTTGGGTGGTTATGGCTGCCGGCAACTCATCAGGCGATGCTAACCGAGATTTGCCGGGTTGTGTCAACGGCACTAAAGTTCTCACAGTTGGATCTTTGACTTGTGCTCACGGATGTTCAAGCTTTTCTAATTTTGGTAAACCTCCGATTGATTGGGTTGCTGTTGGCTCAAGCGTGTATTCTACTTATAAAAACGGTTCCTATGGAACAATGTCGGGTACTTCTATGGCAGCTCCTGTTGTTGCCGGTATTGTGCACGCAAGAAACGGAGCGCCCTTGAGCGCAGGAACAGTTAATTGTGGTGGAAAAACTTACTCCAGAGCCAGACGATAATTGGCGATCGGTTTTTTCCTGACTACTGCAAGGGCAATATTTTTAAATTGTTGCCCTTGCAATTTTCTGTGTTTTTAAATCCTGTTTAATATAACAAGTTGAACGGAATACCTTTTTTACCAACAATCATCAAATCATTATGAAAAAGAGGTTAATTACATTGCTCGCAGGTTGTATTGTTACTTTAGTGGCTTTTGGTTGTAATTCACAAAATCCGAAATTAAATGACCCGCATAGTGACGAAAATAAAACTACAAGTTTGGAAGGAGGCAAATTAATGGCCGATACAAAAAGCATAAATAATTCATGGACAGTAATTGCTGAAGGAGGACAATGTGCCATGGAAGAAGCAGGTCAAATACAAATCACCAATGAAGAAGTCTGGAAAAAAACATGGACAGATGCTTTTAATGGAATAGACCCTGCTCCGGAAATCCCGGAGGTGGATTTTTCAAAAAACTATGTATTGGCGATTTTTTTGGGAATGGTAAGAACGGGCGGACATACTTTAAATATCAGTTCCATCGAACCTGACTCTGACTCAACTATGGTTATAGTCAAGCATGGCAAACCCGGAGCCGGTTGTATGACGACTTCCGCCATAGAATTTCCGTTTTTGTTTGTAAGTGTTGCCCGATATTCACCCGAAGTGACAAAATTCACAGTACAAAGCGAAGAACTGCCCTGCAATTAAACTTCAAACACCAAGTTTAAATAGTACAGTTTCAAAGTGAATGAAATTAGCAAATGCGGTTTGAACAATCAAAATAATCCAATATTTTCTGTGAGCCTTTTTTTGTCTCCACAAACAACCAATGATAATATATAATGTCTTGATTGTTGCGGCTTTACCGTAACGGGTAAAAGAAAAAATTTACCACAAAAAAAAGCTGCCTGTTTTTGACAGACAGCCTCTTTTGTTGCGCAGAAATCTTGGCGATAAATTGCCGGATAAATGCTTAGTGGATATAAATCAACTGCGCAGGGTCGCTCCAGTTGCTTGCTCCGGCGGCGTTTACAGCCCTTACCTGAACCCAGATATTGCTGCCTAAAGTAAGATTCTCTAACACCAAACTTCTTTTTTGAACCGGCAACGCCATGATCCATCTTGCAGTGAGGCCGAAGGGGTCTTCGGTATAGCGAATCTCATAAACAGAAGCAAACTCGGCACTATCCCAACGGCAAATAGCAGTTCCTGAAATAACGCCATAATCTAAATCTAAAATAACGGGAATTCCGGGAGTTGGATTTTCGCTTTTTAAACCTCTGTAATAGTCAAATCCGGTCGTTGATAATTTTCCTTCGTCTCCTGCCGAGGTGTGTTCAACATTTAAGGCAAGCAGTTTCAAGCCGGTAATTAAGGCTGTGCGGGCTTCTCTTTTTGCGATAGTCGCAGTTTTATCCCGATTAGCGGCGGCGTTTATTGCCGTTTCAAAATCATCTTTCAATGTGGTAATAGCAACCAAGGTTGGCGAGGTAGTCGGAAAATCTGCATTTCCGGTCAGTTTGGATATCACCAAAATAGCAAACGCCAACAGGTTATTGTCGCTTTTCTTTACAAAACTGAGTTTAATTTTAAAGACTGTCATGGAATTTTGTTTTTAGTGGGTGAATGAAGTCAATTTTTGTGGTTTTAAGTATAATAACGTCATTAAAACAAAAACAGTTGCTAAATAGTTTCAAAAAAAGACAGTAAATTTGATAAAAAGCTAAAAAATATAGTAAATCGCATTAAATAACCTTATAGTTTTGTAGGTTATATCCTTTTACCAAATACTGATTTTGGGTCAAAACACTCATTTAAAAACACTCTCCGGTCATTCTCTCTTAAAAAAGACAATTTTCCAAACTGAATTAGTCAGTTTTCAACCGGAAATGGTTCATTATCAACTGAAAACGGAGCATTATCAACTGAAAACGGAGCATTATCAACTGAAAACGGAGCATTATCAACCGAAAACGGAGCATTATCAACCGAAAATGGTTCATTATCAACCGAAAACGGAGCATTATCAATCGAAAACGGAGCATTATCAACTGAAAACGGAGCATTATCAACTGAAAACGGAGCATTATCAACCGAAAACGGATCATTATCAACCGAAAACGGCTCATTATCAACCGAAAATGGCTCATTATCAACCGAATACGGCTCATTATTAACTGGAAAAGCGCAATTAGCAAAGTTGTGGTTGGAAATTAGTCCGGCTAACCACAGTCAGTAACAGGAAGTTCCTAAACTTGTTATGGATTTTATTGATAAAGCAATACAAATATCGTGGTTGCCTAAAGGTTCGCGTTCTTGGAAACGCTAATATAGATGAGCACAAAAAGTTTTATAACACGCATGATAATTATGCTTTAAAGCGCATGAATATTCAAACCGTGAAATTCTGTTTGTAAGCTCGAATCAAAAAGCCGATAGCCGGAAAACATAATTCCAACTATCGGCTTTTCATTTTTATCGGGTTAAAGGTCTTCAGCGTTTACATAACTAAACCGGTTGACCTTCTTAATCACCTCAAAAGCGGGTTAGCGAGCAGCTACCAAAACAACACCGGCCCCGTTATAAGAGTGGTATTCTCCGTTATACATGGCATCGGCCGAAACGGGTCCCATTCTGAAACGTCCGGGAGAAACGGCCCGGACAGTATAATAGAAGTTTTGCACTTTGTTTTGTGCTGTGGTATAGAGGTTAATCCGGTCATCTCTGATGTCCTGATGTTGGGGCAGTGCAGCATCTTTAATCCAAATCATTTCAGGCAGTTCCCCTATTCTCGGATTTTCAATTTCCAGACCGGCCGGCAGCATATCAGTAACAACAATATTGGGCACTGAGGCAGACCCGATAGATTGTAAAGAAAGCTGAACGACTATTAAATCGTTTTGGCCAAAATTGAGTTTGGTTATTTCTTTACCATTGCGGTCAAAAAATCGCTTTCTCACTTTCAGGAAACTGTCCTCCTGTACAAAATTGCCTTCTTTGCTAAGCCCTTCCATATTCCAGAAGTAATAGAGGTTTCCTTTTTTACCGGATGCTGTAATCTGAACCTGATTGGTTTGAATATCGTCATAAGTCAGTTTGAGGTCTTTTCCGGTAAAATTGCCGATATTTTTCCCATTGGCAGTTATGCTCGCAGTAATATCACTGTCAGCACTTTGTTTGGCTACTTTTCCCAAAGCAAGGAAGGTAAACACACATTCCTGGGTATTATGCCAGCGTTGTTTTTTGAAATCACTGACCAATTGTTTGGATAAAATGCCAATTTGTGCATTGGTGGGTTCTGCTTCCAACAACACATTCAAGGCGATTGCTTTATCGCGCAAGGCAGAAGAAAAACTCCCGTCAAATTCTGACTGACTGCGTTCGCCGTCATAAGAAGGAGGCAGCATTTGTGAAAACTTGGTTTTATCGCCCGAAAGTGCAAATGCGGCTGCTAACATATACTTTCCGTCAAGGCTCAGTAGTTCGGATTTTGCTTTATAGTAGTTCATCATTGGAACCACCGGCTTACCTGCTCCGGCAAGCACAAAGAGCGTATATGGAATTTCTTTCCGGGCAATTTCCTTTTCTTTTACTTTGTTATTGGCATCAAAATATTTGTACTTGAAGGTTTCTTTTTTTGCAAGGCGTTTTTGCAGATATCCCACCAATTTATCCAAAACCGGCTGCTTGACCTCAAAACCTGCTTTTTGAGCCTCTAACAGGAAATGGGCAGCAAATACATTGCTCCACCAGTTTTCATTGAAACTGTTGTCGTCATAGTTATATTCCACCGGCCAATAACTTAGAGCGCCATTCCACAACTGCATGGCTTCTATTTTTTTGACGGCTTCCTGAACGTTATAGTTGGGATTGGAAGATGTTTTGCCAATAGCGGTTCTCGGAGTACGTCCTATACTTTGGGTGATGTCGTAATAGTAAATTTGTGGAAATGCTTTGGCAATGGTTTGCTCAAGGCATCCATGAGGATAACCGATTAAATAATCCAGTCCGCCTGCAAGTTCCATCAGGGGTGAGCGACTGAGAATTAACTGGGCATCTATGCTGTTTGGCAGGTAGTCGTGATCCATGCTGATGGTCTGCGACTGTCCGGCGGCAATAGATCCGGAATTGCTGATTTTTTGAAGCGAGGCTGCCGGTCTGACTGCCAGTTCATTATCTTCCGAAAACTTTTCTCCCATCGCTTCTGCGCTGACTGTTATTTTACCAACTCCCACATCTTTTTGAGCAACAGCTTTAAATTCTGCCCTGTTTTCGGCATTAGCTTTCAGATTGACAGTGGCGTTGTTAGTGCCGACAATACTCATGTAATTGTTGGTATTGATGGTAACTTTTGCTGAGGCATCTTTTTCGGTGGTATTGGTCAAGGTTACGGGGATGGTAATGGTATCTCCCGGACTTAGGAACCGAGGAAGTCCGGTACTGATGACCACCGGGTCGGCCACTTTGATATGAAGGTCTGACGAACCAAATGCCTTATCTTTGTAAGCAACTGCCATGGCGCGCAGGTCGCCCGAAAACTGAGGAATATCAATTTCATATTCTGCTTTTCCGGCACTGTTGGTTTTGACCAACCCGCTCCAGAAGCTCACTAAGTTGGCACGGCGGGCAGTAACAGGATTGACGCGTTTGTTCAGGTTATATCCGTCCCCGCCTGTCAGGATGGCTCCGGTCATAATTTCGGGAAACAGATAGGGGTAGATGTCAAAACTTTTTACTTCTAAAGCTCTGCGTTGATAAAAGAAATTATACGGGTCGGGCGTTTTATAGTCTTTAATCTGCAAGATACCCTCGTCCACCACAGCGATTGCTACTTCACTGTTAGGAGCAGCTTCTACTACAATTTTTTGTTTCGTTTTAGACCTGACTTTCTCGCTTGCAGTGATTTTTACCGGTATTTGGTTCTTCTTATTGGTTACCCCAATATTGGCAAATCCATGAGCAACCGTCAGGGGGACGGTCAGTTCTTTTGCCGGACGAATCAGGGTAGCAGTAACATAAACATTGGGGACATAATCAGCAGGTATCTGCAAATCTACTTTAGCTACTTTTTTATCGGTATTGATAAACAGGTATCGCAAAACCTCGTTGCGTTCTACCGTTACCAACATACTTCCCTCGAATGGTGCTTTAAGCAATACGGATGCCGTTTCACCGGCCTCGTAACTGTCTTTGTCAAATTCTATATCAATCGCACCATCCTGATTGACTTCAAAGGAAGTGGTTTGAGTATCGCCGTACCGGTAGGCGTAAAATGATTTCACGATATATCCATTTGGATTGGTGGATTCAGGACGACTGATACGCACTTCGTATTCGCCCGAAACGGTGGGTTTAAATTTATAAGAAAACTTGTTGCCTGTAACATTAATGTCCTGACTGACTTCCTTGATTTCTTCTTTTTGCGAGCGATAGCGATATCGGCCACTTCCGCCAACACTTTCCATCACTGTGCGCCATTCGTGTCTGATTATTTCAAACCTCGCTTTGGTACTAACGGCTTTACCTGCCTTATCTACGGCTACTAATGGAATATCTATAGGTAGTTTGGTCGAAACATAGTCGCCAAAATCGCCTATGCCATAAAACACATCCTGGGTAAAGGCTTCAAACGGAGCCATTCCATAAACCGGCCTTCCTGATTCATCAAACACGGTGGCAAAGATTTTCCCGTTCAAAACGCCCATATCCACATACTCGTTTGATATTTCAAAAGGTTCGTTAAACTGACCGTTGATATCTGTTTTTCCTTCAGTTACGATTTGTTCTAGATAGGTCGTTTTGTTGTTGTTAAAGATAAAGTTTGGAAAATCTTTGGCAGTAAAAGGTTTGAAACTCAAAGACATAGTCGCCTCATAGTTTCTGTTGGCAGCAGGAGGTCCGAACAAATTGGTTGCTGTTCCTTGCAGGGTAATTGTTTGTCCGGGTTTTAACTCTTTTTTATCTGTACTCAATGCCACTTTAATCCGGTCGGGCATAAATTCTTCAATGCTGATGTTTTTAGAATTGAGCAATATATCGTTTCCGGTATATAACTCAAGGGTATAGGTTCCGGTAACCATATTGGCAGAGATGTCGAAATCAGCCTGACATCCGCCTTCGTTGTTCAGCGTTTTCCCGATGGTTTTGTATTCTTTGCCGTTAGGCAGCAACATTTTTAATTTGACCGGAATGTTTTTAGGCGTATTCCATCCGTCAATAGTTCTGACAATAACAGCAGCGTGAATGGTTTCTCCCGGACGGTATAAATCCCTTTCTGCATAAATAAAGGCTTCGTAGTTGGTGGGATTGTCCCTTCGGCCACCTACCTCAAAACGGTCTGTACTGACATTGGTTCGGTCAAGGTGCATGAAACTGAAATCGTTGCCATGACGGGCGGTAATCATGGCTATTGAAAAATCGGGATATTTGCTTTTCAAACTTGGCATGACTGCCACCCCTTGTTCGTTGGTTGTTGCTTTGTGTAAGACCTGATTGTTGCTGCTGATAAAGGAAATTTCAGCACCCGAAAGAGGTTTGGCATCGCTGATGGTATTGGCAAATACATGAATTTTGTCGCCATCATATTTGGCGATCATGCCGATATCTGCATAACAAACAATTTTGGAGTCTGTAATAAATTTGCGATCAGCATCCTCTATTTTAATGACATACATCCCATTAAACTGGGGTAATTTGTCTTCAAAATTCAGGTTCAGAAGATTGACTTTGCCCAAAGCTTCCAATTCAGAAGTCTTATAGGTTTTTTCCCAAATATTCTGACCAAATTCTTCGGTTTTATAAATGTCATAGTAGTAGGAATTGCCGTAATAATCTTCACCTCCCGATTCGTCATACTCATAATGATAGCCGTAATCTTCGCCATACCGCATAAAAGACAGCAGGTTGTTCTCAAAAACTTTGGCAATGGTAACTTTTACTTCTTTTACACTGACTATTCGAACGGCAATGTTTTTGTTGAGTTTGTTGGACAGATACATTGCCCCGCTGTTGACAAATGTGATATTCGGCTCTACTTCACCAAAGGCGATTTGTGCGGTATATTTATTTTTCATTTTCCCACCGAATATGCCGGTGATTTTGTCTGAAATGGTGAGTTGATAGGTTTGACCCATATCGAAAGCAGACGACACTATGCTAAAACCACTCCCATAAGACTCTAACTCAAAAGGCACAGCAGGATTTAGTGTTATTTGGGGGCGAAGTTTATCGGTAGCTATTTGTTGAGAACTGCTGATGTCTATTCTTCCTGTAGCTCCATCGTGTGTGGCTTCAACGCTGTTGATGCTCAACATGGTGATGGATTGCAGGGAGGACTGTGCATTCAGTTCTTTTTTTGTGGTCTGATTGGCTCCTAAAACCTGTAAGCCGGGTTCTATTGACAATGCGACAGCTACATCTTCGTCACCTACAGTATATTCGGTAAACTCGATATTGATTTCATTGGTCGGAGCATTGTTCAGCACCGTATAAGTGCGGTTGCTGCCATTGACTTGAGCTTTAAGTTTTCCGGCTATTGCTTTTGGATCAACTTCATACATCAATTTTACCGTCGCGGCTAAAATGGGTTTGTCACTGTTGGAAGACTTTTTCCAATAGGCATTAAAAGACTTGATACCGATGGATGGTGTGTTAAAGGAAAAACTGTTATTGGGTGAAAGTTGATTGCCTTTAGCGGCATAGCTTTAACAAATCTTTGGTAAGTTTGCCTGTAAATTGGGAATTGGGAGCAAACTCCTCGAAAGGAGAAAATACCAAAGTATTGCCGGATGTCCATCTGAAACGGCCGGGTATGGCCGGGTTGAATTGAATGTAAGCAGTACTGTCCCATTTCATCAGCAGCGAATCAGGAACCAGAGTTGTGTTGAAAGTAAATGAGAGGTTTTCATTCCGCAAAATTTCGTTTTCAAAATTTTTGGATTGAATTTCTACCATAGCGCCACCCGCTGAACGATTGCAGGCAACGAAGGCGATACTGATGAGACTCAGCAAAAGCAAGCAAATACTTAATTTTTTCATGTATTAAGACTTAAAAAGTGTGTTAGGAAATGTCAAAACCTTTAAAAATACCCCCTTTTAGAAGTACAAAATGGGAGAGGTGATTTGATGTTGAAAAAAATACAGCTTATGCAACCGAATTTATTCATACAACGATATTGAGGGAAAAAGTACGGATTATGTTCCATTCTTACGGCTGTTTTTTAATAATTTTTTTTATTTTAATGGTATCTATGTATTTGCAGCAAATTCCTGTAACGTTTTTAGGATAAATGGCATGAACCAACTTAATTTTCCACATTTTGATGCACAGCGGAGGGTTCTAAACGGCAAACATTACATTTTTGATGTTATCCGGAAAAAATATATAATCCTCACGCCCGAAGAATGGGTCAGGCAACATTTAATTCATTTTTTAGTCAATCAGCGTCATTGCCCCAAAGGGTTGATTGCGGTAGAAAGGGGGTTAAAATTCAACGGGCTGTTGCGCAGGTTTGATGTGGTAGTCTATTACTCAAACCGGAAACCTTTTTTGATTGCGGAATGTAAAGCGCCGGAAGTGCCCGTTACTCAACATACTTTTGATCAGATTGCGCGTTACAATATGTCGTTACAGGTACCTTTTCTGTTGGTAACCAATGGAATACGTCATTTTTGTTGCAAAATTGATTACGAGCATCAGTCCTATATCTATCTTCCGGATGTACCTGATTATGAAAACAGGGATGAATAGTTTTTTTCTGATTACCTTTGCAATCCGCAAAGCAGGCCGATTTGCTTATTGTTTAGCCTGCCGGTAAACAAATAAACTAATAAGATGCAAAATCCAGTTATTTTACCTTATCTCCGCCTGAGCGGATTAGAAGCACTCACTGTTTTTCCGGGTTCCAATTTTATTACTATTGGCGAAAAAACCAATGTTACGGGTAGTCGTCAGTTTATGCGGTTGATATTAGAAAACCGTTTTGAGGAAGCCCTTGCTGTTGCGCGTCAGCAAGTCGAAAACGGCGCACAGATTTTAGACATCAATATGGACGAGGCACTGCTGAACAGCGAAGAAGCAATGTCGCATTTTCTAAACCTGATAGCTGCTGAACCCGACATTTCAAGTATTCCCATCATGATTGACAGCTCAAAATGGTCGGTCATAGAAGCAGGCTTAAAATGCCTTCAGGGCAAAGGGGTTGTTAATTCTATTTCTCTCAAAGAAGGGGAAGAAGTGTTTGTCAGACAGGCAAAAACTATAAGGAGGTACGGAGCAGCAGTCGTGGTAATGGCTTTTGACGAAATTGGACAGGCAGATACTGCCGAACGGAAAGTGGCTATTTGCAGCAGGGCATATCATATACTGACATAGCAGGTTCATTTTCCTCCACAAGACATAATATTCGATCCCAATATCTTTGCGATTGCTACCGGCATGGAAGAGCATAACAATTATGGAGTTGAATTTATTGAAGCTACGCGGCAAATCAAAAAACTCATGCATTTGGTAAAGGTCAGTGGAGGGGTTAGCAACCTTTCATTTGCTTTTCGAGGCAATGACCGGGTAAGGGAAGCAATGCACTCTGTTTTTTTAAACCATGCTATACAGGCCGGAATGGATATGGGCATTGTCAACGCCGGAATGATTGAAGTTTATGAACAAATAGAACCACATTTGAGACTGCTTTGCGAAGATGCTGTTTTGAACCGTCATCCTGAAGCAGCAGAACGGTTATTGCAATATGCACAAACTATTAAAGGTAAGTCAAAAGATACCGCTAAAGAACAAGAGGCCTGGCGGGAAACAACGGTAGAAGAACGATTGAAATATGCCCTGGTAAAAGGAATTACAGACTACATTGAACAAGATACGGAAGAAGCGCTTAAAGTGTATGGCAAGCCGTTGTTGGTGATTGAAGGGCCTCTCATGGCAGGAATGAATGTGGTTGGCGACTTGTTTGGAGCAGGTAAGATGTTTTTGCCGCAGGTGGTCAAAAGCGCACGAGTCATGAAAAAATCGGTCTCCTGGCTTCAGCCCTACCTCGAAGCCGAAAAAGCCGGTAGCGGAAGAATGCAGGGTAAAGTGTTGCTGGCGACTGTAAAGGGGGATGTTCACGATATTGGAAAAAACATAGTAGGTGTGGTATTGGCCTGCAACAACTATCAGGTCATTGACCTTGGGGTGATGACCCCTGTTCAAAAAATTCTGGAAGTTGCTAAAAATGAAAATGTAGATATCATCGGGCTTAGCGGACTAATTACCCCTTCGTTGGATGAAATGGTAAATGTTGCTGCCGAAATGGAACGTCAGGGGTTTACTATACCGCTCCTTATCGGAGGTGCTACTACCAGTCAAACTCATACAGCCGTAAAAATTGTACCTCAATACAGTGCACCGGTGATACATGTGCTTGATGCCAGCCGTAGTGTGCCGGTAGTGAGCAGTTTGTTGAGCAAAGAGCAGAAAAAGGAGTACACTCTTCAAATCAGGCAGCAATATGATGTCATTCGGGAGCGATTTTTGAACAAACAGAAAACCAAAAATTTATTATCCCCCGAACAGGCTTATGCCAATAAACTTACCCTGAACTGGATAGATTTTATCCCGGCGGTGCCCGCTAAACTGGGCATTACCGTTTTTGACAATTATGATCTTAACCTGTTAGTTCCCTATATTGACTGGACCCCGTTTTTCCAATCATGGCAATTAGCCGGTAAATTTCCCGATATCCTGACCGATGAAGTTGTAGGAACACAAGCAACCCAGCTTTTTGGCGATGCACAAAACCTGCTGCAACAAATAGTCTCTGAAAAATGGCTGGTTGCAAAAGCAGTGGTCGGCTTGTTTCCGGCAAATACGGTTGGGAATGACATATTGGTTAATACAAGCGAAACAAGTACCGTTACCCTGCACCATCTTCGGCAACAAACAGCAAAAGCTCCCGGTCTGTCCAATCTTTGCCTTGCCGACTTTATCGCCCCAGAAAATAGTGGATTGATGGACTATATCGGGGCATTTGCTGTTACCACAGGTTTCGGAATTGAAAAATGGATTGCCCATTTTGAACATCAACATGACGATTACCAAGCCATCTTGCTCAAAGCACTCGCCGACAGGTTAGCTGAAGCCTTTGCCGAAAAAATGCACCAGCTTGTCAGAACCGAACTTTGGGGATATGCCAAAAGTGAGCAATTGACCAATCAGGAGTTGATTTCAGAAAAATATCAGGGCATCCGGCCGGCTCCGGGCTATCCTGCCTGCCCCGATCATACCGAAAAGAAGACCTTGTGGAATTTGCTTCAGGTCGAAAAAAATACCGGCATATCCCTGACTGAAAGTTATGCCATGTATCCGGCTGCTTCGGTTAGCGGCTGGTACTTCAGCCATGCCGAATCTAAATATTTCGGAATAGGCCAAATTACTATGGAGCAGGTTGAAGATCTGGCTTTACGAAAAGGCTTATCTGTTACAGAAATGGCAAAATGGTTGCAACCGTTGTTAGGGTAGGGAAACCAGATAACCATTCCAGTTTTTAGAAAACAGCAATCCATTATCCCCGAAAAGACAGAGCCTCATTTTTTAAGATACAGATATGTTTGAAATCAGGTTGCCTAAGTGATTAGATGAGCCAAATTATACTTTGAGACCTGAGTTTTCTGCTCAACTTAAAGACGACAAGCACATTGATGTGTTAAACCGGTTAATTCAAACAGAAAAATTTATCCAAAGTGATACTATATCAATGCGTGCATTGTAAATTTGTCGCTGTAATTAAAATCAGAGTTAAATCAGCTAAAATTTTTAAAATGAACAGTTTCGATGTATTTAAAGAAGAACATGAGTTACTTCGTCAAGCTATACGAGGGTTTATAGGTCAGGAAATCGTGCCTTTTATAGATGAGTGGGAATTGGAAAAAGAATGTCCTTCGCATATTTTTAAAAGGATGGGAGAGCAGGGCTTTTTAGGAGTCACATTTTCCGAAAAATATGGGGGGCAGTGGGATGGATTTATGGGGTGCTGTGGTGATAGCTGAAGAACTGGCACATTCTAACGCAGGAGGGCTTGCCATGTCTTTATATGCGCATACCTATTTACCGCTTCCACTCATCAATGCCATTGGAACAGAAGAGCAAAAACAGCAGTATCTAATGCCTGCTCTTAAAGGAGAAAAAATTGCAGCCCTTGCAATTACTGAGCCGGGAGCGGGTTCTGATGTTGGAGGAATAAAAACTACTGCCAAAGATATGGGCGATTATTATTTGGTAAATGGTTCGAAGATGTTTATCACCAACGGAACTCTTGCTGATTTTGTAGTAACAGTCGTTCGACATGGTGAGGGATATAATATGAGTGTGTTGATTGTTGATACCAACCTGCCGGGATTTAAGGCATTACCGGTTAAAAACAAACTTGGGATGCATAGTTCAGATACCGGCCAACTGTTTTTTGAAGATTGTAAAGTGCCAAAATCAGCCCTGATTGGTCAACAGGGCAATGGTTTTTATTATATCATGAATAATCTTCAGGAAGAGCGGCTCATAGCTTGTGTCATGGGGGCAGCCACATCAGAATGGGCATTAAACAAAGCCATTTTATATGCCAAAGAACGGGAAGCATTCGGACGACCTATCGGCAATTTTCAGGTCATTCGGCATAAAATGGCAAAGATGGCCATTTCGTTTGAAGCAAGCCGCACGTTTGCCTATCGTGCTGTTCAGGAGTTTATTGAACATGGTCCGGCTGCTATAAAAACTATCAGCATGGCTAAGGCTTTTATTTGTGAAGAAACGTTTTTTGTGGTAAATGAAGCCCTTCAAATTCATGGTGGATGGGGTTATATGGAAGATTATGGCATCGCCCGTGCCTTGCGCGATGTCAGGTTAATGACAGTAGGAGCCGGCACAACAGAGGTGATGCACGAAATCATCAGTAAAATGGTGATTGACGAAGTAAGACATAGCCATCAGTTTGTGAAAGCACGAGGACAACATCAGGAAATTAATCATTAAAACTTCTGCACATCATAAGGAGATATCAGATGCTTCAGGCCTGAAGCACAAGTTTGAATCTTAACATTAACCATCGGTTCATCTTTACTTTTTAAACGAAATTGCGCTATCTTGCCTGCCGTAATTGTATTTTTGCGCCCTAAAACTTAAAGCTTTGCTGAGACAATACTTATTCGCTTTAATTGTATTACTGAATTTTGCATTTCAGTTATCAGCACAAACCCTTACAAATGTGGTCATTAGCGGATACGTAAAAGATGCCGAAAGTTTAGAAACGCTGGTTGGAGCAAGCGTATATGTAAAAGGCACTGAAACCGGCACTACCTCTAATGTCTATGGGTATTATTCTTTAAAAGTTCCTCAAAGTGATCAAATACTGACCTTTGTGGTCAGCTATTTAGGTTATGAAACGACAGAGATCAATATAGTACCTATCGCTGATAAAGTAATCGGGATTAACCTCCGGATGCAACAGCAAATTTTACAGGAAGTTGTTATTACTGACGATGTGGTGAAGCAACGCATAGAGTCAACCCAAATGGGGATGCAAAAAATTACCTCTCAGAACATTAAAACTATTCCCGTTCTGTTTGGAGAGGCAGATGTGATGAAAGTGGTTCAGCTTACTGCCGGTGTGCAGACCGGCTCAGAGGGATCCAGTGGCATTTATGTTCGAGGAGGAGGGTATGATCAAAACCTAATTTTACTGGACGAAGCGACAGTCTATAATCCGGAACATTTATTTGGGTTTTTCAGCACATTTAATTCAGACATTGTCAAAAACCTTGAGATTTATAAAAGTGATTTTCCGGCTCAATACGGCGGGCGGCTTTCGTCTGTCCTTGATATACAAACCCGGGATGGAAACATGAGAAAGTTTGGGGTTCAGGGCGGAATTGGGTTGATTGCATCAAGACTGACAGTTGAAGGGCCAATGGTAAAAGACAAGGGCTCATTTGTTGTGAGTGGACGGCGTACATACGTTGATTTGTTTACCCCTATGATTAACCGCCTGTTGCCGGAAGAGAATCCGATGCCCGATTACTATTTTTATGACCTCAACGTCAAACTAAACTATATTTTGAGCGACAAAGACCGCTTGTTTGTAAGCGGCTATCTTGGACGCGACAAACTTTTTTTCAGGTTTAACAACGACCCGACCGAAAACACGAATTACGGACTGAATTGGGGCAACCTGACCGGAACCGTGCGTTGGAATCATGTATATAACCCTTCACTTTTTTCAAATACTACATTTGTAGCAAGCAGATTTAACTATCGGGACCGGTTTAATTTCAATGATTTTTATGAATTTACCAGCAGCACCGAAACTTATACTTTTAGCCTCAAACAAGATTATGACCTGTATGCTTCCGATGCGCATAAATTGAAGTTTGGCATTCATTTTACGCATCACTCCATCCGTCCAGTTGATTTTTCTGCCGGCGTAACCAGTACAGACACCTTATATCAAGCTTCACAGGTCAGAGAAAAACAGCGATATGAAGGAGAAGAAGCCGCCGTCTATTTGTCGCATATCTGGAAACTAAACAGCCGTCTTGCAATTAAAAGCGGCATACGATTGTCCGGATTCTTAACAGTTGGCTCTCAACAATATTTCAATGCCGAGCCTCGTGTTTCGGCTAATTACCTGATAAATGACAACCTTTCTATAAAGGCAGGATATTCGCGCATGGCTCAATATCTGCATCAGGTAAAGTTTATCAATCTTAGTTTTTTAGACCCGTGGTTCCCTTCCAACAAGAATGTACGGCCACAAACCGCCGATCAGGTATCTGCCGGGCTGACCGCTTCCTTGTTCCAAGGCAGGGTGAGTTTTACCAACGAATATTATTACAAATGGCTGCATAATCAATTAGACTACCGCAATGGTGCGGATTTTTTGTTTATTGATGCAAACTATCACGAGCGGCTCACTGTAGGATCCGGCAGGAGTTATGGCGCAGAATGGCAGTTAGAAAAAACCAAAGGCAACCTGACCGGATGGTTATCTTATACCCTATCATGGGCACATCGCAGGTTTCCCGATTTAAACAACGGTAAAGAATTCCCTTTTAATTTCGACCGCCGCCATGTATTAACTGCCGTAATCCAATATCAGTTGCCCCGAAACTGGTTAATCAGTGCCAATTTTATTTACCGGACCGGTGAAGCAATTGATTTAGCAGTCGGACGGTTTTTTCTCTACGGCATCAATTTCAGCGACCCCGAAATTGTGCCGGACTATCTCAGTCAAAACAGCTTCAGAATGCCCGACTATCATCGGCTTGATCTCGGATTTATCAAACGGTTTGCTTCTAAAAAAAGATTTCAGTCAGAGTTGTCCATCAGCTTTTACAATGTTTACAACCGCAGGAATGCCTTCTTTATCTATTACGACAACATAAGGGATAAAGAGAACCAAACACTTACCTTCAAACCAAGACAAGCTTCTTTGTTTCCCATCATTCCTTCGATTTCGTATAACTTCAAGATATAATACCGATTAATGATTGGGTTTGATGAATAAATCCAACTATGAGGACGGAAATACCAGATACATTTACAAATTAGTTCGACCTGTTTAGCTATAAGACCTTCATAATAGCTGTTTTGTCAAATATGGCAGGGCTAATTATGAACTGTAAACGTTATAAGTACTGGGTTTAAATTCCGTTTAAAAAATACGTTTTCATTATTCCTTTGCCTTTTTATTTCCAACTCTCCGCGTTCTTCAAAGAAGAAGTTGGAGTTAGTTAAGGCATTTTTAAAATCTTCGCTCACCTGAATACGTCCGGGCAATCCGTGACTCTCCATACGCGAAGCTGTGTTTACAGCATCGCCCCATAAATCATAAGCAAATTTGCTTTCTCCTATTATACCGGCTACCGCATGTCCGCAATGTAATCCCACACGAATTTCAAGAACACGCCCTGTTTTACTTGCGTAATTGTTCAAGAAATTCATCACCTTGAGAGCAAATAGGGCTGCATGTTCGGCATGATTAGTGTCCGGTTTTGGTACACCTGCAACTGCCATATAGGCATCGCCTATAGTTTTGATTTTTTCCAAATTATATTCTTTAGCAATCTGGTCAAACTCTGAAAAAATTTCGTTTAAAATACTCACTAAATCATGTGCTGAAATGTGTTCAGAAAGCTTAGTAAATCCAACGATATCACAGAAAAAAACGGAAACTTTTTCACAAGTATCTGCAATTTGTTTTTCGCCTTTTAATATACGTTCAGCAATTTGAGCCGGAAGAATATTGTGTAAAATTTTCTCCTGCTCTTGAAAACGGGCAAGTTTTACCTGTCTGTCACGCTCAGCTTCTGCTACTTTTCGGTTATTTTCGAGTAATTGTGCTTTCCTGATAGACTCTTCAGAAGCAAGTTCACTCTTCAAATGATGATATTTTTTGTGATAATTCAAGCTTTCTTGCCAACGCTGTTGACTTTCGTAAATATCTGACAATTCCATCGCTAATTCATAAGCATGTCTTTTGTTGCCTATTTGTTCGCAAATGGTATAGGCTTCCATCAGATACTTTTCCCCTTTAACCACATCATAACCCGAGAAGACCTCTCCGGCATAAAGCCTTCCCATGTTGCCCATGACATTTGAGCGGCCCAATTCGTCCCTTAAAGTTGTGTATGATTCGAATGCACGTTGGTAATACTCCATTGCGCGCTCATACTCCTTCTTATAAAGAAAAAGTGCTCCCATATTTCCGGTCAAATGAGCAGTTTGCTTTTTTAAATCGTATAAATCAGAACGTTTTAATGCTTCCGAATACAAAGTTTCGGCTTTTTCAAAATTCCTTAATTGAAGATTTGAGTTTGCCATATTCCCAAGAATGGAAATTGTCAATCCATGATTTTCTTGTTTTTCGATGGTTTGTAGTGCTTGTTCCATGTATTGTAACGCCAGTGAATATTCACCAAGGTTATAATAAAGCATTGCGATTTGGTTTTTTGTAGATCCAATTCGTTCAGAATGGTTTGCTTCGACGAAAGAATTTAGAGCTGCTTCGTAATAATCAAACGCCTTTGGATAGTCGCCTAATGAACTATACACACTTCCTGCAATCTCCTGAACAAATCCCTTCAATTTAAACTGTTTAATATCCTCTATTTGGTCTTGTAAGGGCAGTAGATATTGAAGTGCATGACTTAAATTATTAACTTCGTTAGCTGCTTTAATAAGTTCAAAGATTGTTTCAATGCGTTTAATCTCAATTGCAGACTTTTCAAGATTTGCAGATGAAGTAAAAAGATGATCCAAATCATACACAAGTTTGTCTGCAGATTCAAATTGACCTTTTTTTATGTCCGAAACAGCTTCAATTAGTCGGTGTTCAATTTCTAAGGCAGTCATAATACTTATTGATTTTCAGGTTTTCTTTATTTTGCCATGAATAACGGATTAGAGAAAGTGTTTAAAAACCAAAAAAATGGAGAATAAAGTAATGCGAAAGCAGGTGAACATCAAACAATAAATTTCTTAATTCTTCAAATATGAAGGTAGATATTATTTGCCGAGTTTCTTTAGAAGTTGAAGAGTTTTTTTATCCAGTTTGAAGCTGAAAACAGGAAACTAAGGCTTCATCACTCCCTTTTCACAATAAAAATCAAAAATCCTTTCCTATAGTCACTTAAAAAATTGCTCACGTTAGTTTAATTGTTTGCTTCCGTTAAAGATTCAGAGAGGAAATAAGTTTTCATAATTCCCTTGCCCTTAACATCCATTTCACCTCTTAAGATAAACTGGAATGAGGTTTCTTTTAAAGCATCTGCAAATTCTGCACTGACATGAATTTTACCTTCTACGCCATGAGATTCCATCCTGCTTGCCGTATTTACGGTATCTCCCCAAAGGTCATAGGCAAATTTTTTCTTTCCGATAACTCCGGCTATGGCTTCGCCGGTATGAATACCTATTCTCATCATAATCTCCTCTCCTGTACTTATGGCTTTGTATTTCTTTATAACTTTTTGCATATCAAGTGCAAAGAGCGCGATTACCTCAGCATGGTCAGAACGTGCTTTTGGCGCACCTGCGACAACCATATAACAATCGCCGATTGTTTTGATTTTTTCCAGATTATATTTTTCGGCAAGGGTATCAAATTCGCTGAAAATACGATCTAACCCTTGAATTATTTGTTCAGGGGTTATACGTTGCGACAGTCGGGTAAATCCTACTATATCGGCAAATAAAACCGAAACAGAGGGCAACTTTTCAGCTATAATAGTGGCTCCGTCCAACATTCGTTGGGCGATGACAGGGGGGAGTACGTTAAACAACAACTGTTCGGTTGCTTCATGCTTTGCTTTAGCTATTGCCTGTTGTTTTTCGCGTTCAGCTTCTTGTCGTTCATAACTCAGTTGTTCTGCTTTTTTCTTTGCATCCTCTAAATGTAGTTCTTTTTCCAACTCATAAAAATTTTCAAAATGCCGATGACATTCTTCCCAGCGTTTTTCAATTTTGTATAAATCAGAAAGGGACCTTTCATAAGTGCTCTGAACTTTTTTGATACCTAATTCTTTGTTCATTGCGATTGCCTTTAGCAGGTAATCCTCTGCTTTACCGGGGTTATAGCCCTCAAATTCTTTGGTTGCATAAATTTTACCGATATTCCCTCCGTTAATCGCCACGTCGCGTTTGTTACCAAGCGATTCATTCAGAACCATGGCGCGGTGAAAATAATCCAATGCCATTTGAAAGTCGGGAATTAGGCTATAAACGGCACCAATATTACTTGTTTGAGTTGCAACACTGTTTTTATGTCCCATTTCTTCAAACAACAACAATGCTTCCTGAAGTTGTTGTAAAGCTTTCGGGTAGTCTTGTAGATTATGATACGCATGAGCGAGGTAACATTTATTTCTTGCAATACCTGCTTTATCACCTAATTCTTCAAACAATGCCAATGCGTGGTATGTAAATTCTAACGATTTGGAATAATCGGAAAGTTCATTATAGACAACCCCCAGGTTCCCCATACTTTTAGCAATTCCACGCTTGTCTCCAATTTTTTCAGACAAAGCCAAAGCGCGGTGATAATACTCAATAGCCTTTGGGAAATCGGAAATTTTTCTGTAAACAACTCCTAAGTTTCCGGTACTGACTAAAATACTTTCGGTATCTTCCAGCTCATTAGTCAATATCAAAGATTGATGAAGAAATTCCAAAGCTTTGACATAATCTGCCATATCACTATAAATGACACCTATAGAATTTAGAGCTTTAACAATGTCTTGTTTGCTTTCCAGTTTTTTTGCAAGTTCTAAGGCATGGTGTTGAGTATCCAAGGCTTTTTGAAAATCAGAAAGTTGGTGATATACTACTCCGCTTTGCAAGAGTGATTTGAGAAAGATAATTTTGTTGGAGCATTGCTTTGCCAATTTTTGCGCTTGCAAAGCATTGGCAAGAGCCTTTTTTAGTTCATGCCGTTTTAAATATATTAGAGACAGGCATACTAGAGTTCTTGCATTCAGTTCTGGTTCCTTTATAAGTTTTGGGTTGTCCAAAAGCTCTGAAGCAGTTGCTTCTGCTTGTGCCATCTTCCCATTATTAACGAATGCCTCTAAATCTGCTACCAAAGTGGTCAGATGTTCAGGGGTCATGTGCCAGATTTAAGTTTTGAACGTAAATGATGCTATTTATTTTGCCCTTCAAAAATATGATAAGTTTCTTACTGAGCATTGGAAACACATAGAATACTGATCTTTTTGAAAAGCAAATTTAACCTATACTGGTTTTTAAAAGAGTGCAAATTGAAAAGGCTTAAAAAAAACAAAAAAGAGCCATGTAGATGTCAGGAATTAAGTGCTTTAAAAAGGAATAACGGTCAGAACATGAACAAAAATTTTGGCTGTGTTGATTATTTAGTAAATTTGCCGATGTTCTTGTTCCGGTAAAATCACTAAAAATTCAAACTTTAGTAAAGTGCAAATCGGGTAAAACAAATACAGGAATTCCTAAAACAAAATTCAAATCAAACACAAGTAACATTGAATCTAATGCAAATAAAAAAAGATAAAATTAACTGGAATGAGATTTTCAAAGTCAAGCATATTTTATTCAATGTGTTAGGAGTGGGGTTAGTTACCTTTGCACTAAAAGGATTTATGATTCCGAATCAATTTCTGGATGGAGGAGTTACCGGTATTTCTATATTGGTGCATGAAATAACACATCTTTCCTTTGCAATGTTAATCATTATTTTTAATATTCCTTTTCTATTTCTGGCTAATCGCATATTCGACATAACTTTTACCGTACAATCCTGTATCAGCATCGTCATGCTGGCTGTCTGTATGTCAGTAATTCATATTGATGCTGTTACAACCGACAGGCTGTTAATTGCATTATTTGGAGGAGGGTTGATAGGATTAGGAATTGGATTTTGTATGCGGGGAGGCTCAACGGTAGATGGAGCAGAAGTACTTGCAGCATTGACTATCCGAAAAATTGGGTTAGACACTTCGGAGGTAATTTTTGCCATGAATAGTACTTTATTTTTATTAGCCGCTTATTCGTTCGGCATTACAACAGCATTGTATTCTATTGTTACCTACTTCGCAGCAATCAAAGCTTTGGACTATGTAACAGATGGCTTTGAACATTACACTTCGCTTCATATCATATCATCTAAAAGTGATGAGATAAAAGAACTTATCGTCAAGGGGTTTGGCAAAGGCATCACCGTTTTAAAAGGTGAAAAAGGATATTTACCGGACAGTTTTGAAGTCCGTACTGAATGTGATGTAGTTGTCACTATTGTTACAAGACTTGAACTGTTAAGAATAAAAGAGGCGGTCATTAAATTAGACCCTTTGGCATTTATCTACATTCAACAAGTCAAAGAAGCAAACGGGGGGATACTCAGTAAAGTAAAAAATCACTGATGCTATTGAAAGTAATCAGCACAGTCTTAGGGTAAGCCATCTTTTTTTATTTTGATAGACGTTAGGTCATTATCAAAAAAGACAGATTTCAAGCGCAATTTTGCAAAGCTTTCTGCTCCGGAACTTTCAGAATTCAGCCCATCAACAGCCATTTATGAATCGCCGATAGTTTTAATATTTTCAATATGCAAGGCATCCGCTTTGTCATCTATTTTATAGAATATATGGTTTGTCAAATGCACGCGTTTGTCGGGAGATATATTATCTGCTAAGGAAGAGAGCCCCACGATATCTGTAAATAACTTTAAAATCCAATCGAGACCGGTATCTTTAAACGGAATGAAAATGTATGTTGGTCATAATTCTATCTGTAAAGGTATATAGATTAGAGCATTGCTATTTGCTTCAATTATATTGTTTCAGGTGAAAGAACACGATAACTCAAAAACACTATATTCCGAAATAAACACAATTGTTTCATAAAAAATCTATAAGTTCTTATTTTAGCAATGCCTTTTAGTTATTGAACAACTCAAAGAAAACCAAAAGCAACAATAGGCATAAGTCAGGTTAATTTATTCAAAACCTATTAAAAGCCCATAATCAGGTCAGTTTGCATGATTTGATTCTATTAAGCTATAACTCAAACACAGGAGTGTTGCCTTAGAACCCAGTACTGGGTACCTTGATCAAAGCTCTGCTTTTACGATTTCTTTGACCCCATTATTCATTTATTTAAGCTCTGAAAGTATTAATTTTTTTTGCTTAAATGTGTTTATTATCGCTTTCTGCCTCACCGCGGTATCATCGCTATGAATCAGGTCAAAGTATTCAACGGGAACAACCTGCCACGACAAACCATACTTATCTTTGCACCATCCACATACCCCTTCTTCGCCGCCGTTAGAAGTAAGTGCTTCCCAATAGTAATCCACCTCTTCCTGGTCTTTACAATTTATCACGAGTGAAATAGCTTCATTGAATTTAAACATCGGACCTGCGGCAAGAATTGAAAATTCCACTCCTGACAGCTCCATGACAGCGGTTTCAAAACTTCCATCATTGCCTGTACCATCTGCTGATGGCATATTTTCAAACAACTGATAGTCTTTCAGCGTACCCTCCTTAAATATAGAGAGGTAATATTCTGCCACTGCTTTAGCATCTTTTTCAACCCAAAGACAAGGGGTAATTTTCTGATTGTTCATTGCATTTGCTTTTTGAATATTTAAAATAATTTGTCTGATTTTCTGTTGCTTCAAAGTTATCAGGTCATGTATTGTTTGTAATAGTCGCTACAATACATCGGTGTTATGCCTTGCTTGAGTTTCCCAAAATTGCCCGGAACATTCATTGATCTTCAATTTAATTCGCAATTTCTTTATTAAAAGAGAATACTAAGGTCTTTGTACCCGTGCACTAGTAGATACCTAAATACCAAAACCATCTAATCAGGGTATATTCCACCGCAAATAAACTACACCGCTCTCATATTTTTTAAATTTGTTGTTCAAAATTTTAATATTTTCCCTAAGAACACATTTTTACTAAAGCTGCTCTTTTAAATCTAGGCAGGATAAGGGATTTTTTTAGTAAAAAGGAGAATATCTTAGACAGGAGAAGCCTTTTTTGTAGCTTAAAACAATCCAGCCTGTTTTGTCCTGTCTATAAATTTGAAAGGGTAAGTTAAGCAAACAGCTTTCTGATTGCGAATACCGACAACAGGTTTTTGGAGGTTAGTTCGAGTAAGGCGGTTTTAAACCAAAAGGTATAATTTTCCGGAAACTCGTTAAGGTCTTTGAATAGTTCAGGCATACTTATCCAACGAATAGCCTGAACTTCGGAGCGGTTATACATCGAAGTGTCGCCGTCATAAATACCTACAAATACAGTATCTAATTCATGTTCTATCAGTTGGGTTGCCTCGTCTTCTGCACGGTATATAAAGGTAAACACCTCCTTTAGCGGGGTTTCAAATCCCAGTTCTTCTTTCACTCTTCTATGTGCGGCAGCTTCGTCGGCTTCCTTCAATCTTTGATGACTGCAACAGCTATTACTCCACAAACCACCAAAATGATATTTATCTAATGCCCTTTGCTGCAAAAGCATTTGCCCCTTACTGTTAAAAATAAACACACTGAAAGCCTTGTGTAACAACCCTTTTTGATGGGCTGCCATTTTCTCTTCTGTTCCCAGAACTTTACCTTTTTTATTGACCAGCACTACATATTCAAGGGTATCAATCATAGACGGATATATTTATCAGGTTTTAGCGCTTGCTTAAAGCTTGAATATCAATAAAAAACGAACGCAATTTTTTTGATTTGTTGTATGACGGATTGTAACAGTTTCCAACATCATAAGGTTTTGCTTCAAAGCGTTTAAATGTTGGAAAAAAACGGATCAAAGCCTGACTTTTGTCATAGATTTTTCAAGTTATCCACAACAGATGGGATAACTTTTTTTTAGGACAAAAAATTCAACCCCGTACCTTAGCGTAGCACTTCTGCCATAGTCGAACATCCCTGCCCTGAAAAGGGGCTAATTTGATAACCAATTTGTTTCAAAATAAGATTTCAGTTTAAAAAATGAACTCAACAGAACCAATTTTGATGGAGAACAAAGACCGGTTTGTTCTTTTTCCGATTAAGTATGCCGATGTATGGAAAATGTATAAACAGGCCGAAGCGAGTTTTTGGACGGCCGAAGAAATTGACCTTTCACAGGATTTGACCGATTGGGCAAAGTTGAATGAAGATGAGAAACATTTTATAAAACACATTTTAGCTTTTTTTGCAGCAAGTGACGGCATTGTGAATGAAAACCTTGCCATCAATTTTATGAACGATGTTCAAATACCGGAAGCGCGTTGTTTTTACGGTTTTCAGATTGCCATCGAAAATATTCATTCCGAAACCTATAGCTTGCTGATAGATACTTATATCAAAGATCCTTCTGAACGAACCTATTTGTTTAATGCCATTGAAACGGTACCCTGTGTAAAAAAGAAAGCAGATTGGGCACTTCGTTGGATTCAGGATGCCCCAACGTTTGCGCATCGGTTGATAGCATTCGCTTCTGTCGAAGGCATTTTTTTCAGTGGCAGTTTTTGTTCCATTTTTTGGCTTAAAAACCGTGGCCTGATGCCCGGTTTAGCTTTTAGCAATCAACTTATAAGCAGGGATGAAGGGCTTCATTGCGATTTTGCCTGTCTGCTTTACGGAATGTTGCAAAACAAACTCAGTTATGAAGAGGTCAAAGTCATCATTTGCGAAGCAGTAGATTACGAAAAAGAGTTTGTTACAGATGCGCTTCCTGTTTCGCTGATAGGTATGAATGCCGAACTGATGCAGCAATATATTGAGTTTGTCGCGGACAGGTTGCTTGTAGCTTTGGGGTATGAAAAGGTATATCAAGCCTCAAATCCTTTCCCTTTTATGGAGATGATCAGTTTGCAGGGGAAAACCAACTTTTTCGAAAACAGAGTTTCAGAATATCAAAAATCAGGAGTGATGGCCGAAAAATCATCTCAGGTTTTTGCGTTGGATGAAGATTTTTAAATAGAGTATTTTTTATAGTTGAGAATTTCCGTTTTTTAATAATGCCCTGTTTAACAGGGTTGGCGCATGTTTTCTAACCCATGTCACTGCTTTTTACAAGCGTGGCATGGTTTTTTGCGCATATAGACCAAAATATAAAAATATTTAGCAAGGGACATAATTATAAACACAAACATTCACCCAAACAAAAAACAAAAACAGATATGTTTGTAATCAAACGCAGCGGAAAAAGGGAATCAGTTTCATTTGACAAGATTTTGAAGCGTATTCAAAACCTTTGCACCGGGTTAAACAACCTGGTTGAACCGGTTGGTATTTCCCAAAAAGTGGTACAAGGTCTGAGGGATGGGATTACCACCACCGAACTGGACAATTTAGCTGCACAAACCTCAGCAGCCATGATTACTATTCATCCCGATTATGGCATATTGGCTGCCCGCATTGCCGTTTCAAACCTGCATAAAAACACCCGGGAATCATTCTCCAGAAATATTAAAGACATGTTCAGGTATGTTGACTCCAAAGTTGGGAAAGCTGCTTTGGTTTCAAAACGCCTTTACGATATTGTTCAGGCCAACAAAGAACGGTTAGACAATGCTATTGATTACGCTCGTGATTTTGATTTTGATTATTTTGGTTTCAGAACCCTCGAGCGCTCATACTTGCTCAAAATGCATGGATTTATTGTTGAACGGCCGCAGCACATGTTTATGCGGGTAGCTGTTGGTATTCATTATGAAGATATTGATGCCGCAATTGAAACCTATCACCTGATGTCACAAAAGTGGTTCATACACGCAACCCCTACTTTATTCAATGCAGGCACACCACGACCCCAGTTGTCGAGTTGTTTTTTGCTGACCATGCAGGACGATAGCATACAGGGAATTTACAACACCTTGAAACAATGTGCAGAAATTTCTCAATCTGCAGGAGGTATCGGACTAAGCATCCACAATATCCGGGCAAAAGGGAGCTATATCAAAGGAACCAATGGCGAATCTAATGGATTGGTGCCTATGTTGCAGGTTTTCAATACAACTGCCCGTTATGTTGACCAAGGCGGCGGAAAACGCAAAGGTGCATTTGCCGTTTATCTCGAACCCTGGCACGCAGATATTTTCGATTTTCTCGAACTGAAAAAAAATCACGGTAAAGAGGAAATGCGCGCCCGAGATTTGTTTTATGCCCTATGGACTCCCGATTTGTTTATGCGGCGGGTGATGAAAGACGAAATGTGGTCATTGTTTTGTCCCAACGAAGCGCCGGGACTTTATGACAGCTACGGTGAAGAATTTGAACGGTTATATGAACAGTATGAACGGGAGGGCAGGGCGCGTAAAACCATCAAAGCTCAGGACCTTTGGTTTGCTATTCTCGATTCTCAGGTCGAAACCGGAACCCCCTATATGCTTTACAAAGATGCAGCGAACCGGAAATCCAATCAAAAAAACTTAGGCGCTATCAGGTCGAGCAATTTATGTACGGAAATCATGGAGTTTACTTCCAAAGACGAGGTCGCTGTTTGCAATCTCGCTTCCATCAATTTATCGAAAATGGTGGAAAACGGAGCGTTTAACCATCAAAAACTGCACGAAATCACCAAAACAGTTACGCGCAACCTGAACAAGGTGATTGATATAAACTACTACCCTGTACCGGAAGCAAAACGTTCAAATATGAGGCATCGCCCTATCGGAATCGGAGTGCAAGGGCTTGCAGATGCCTTTTTGTTGTTGCGGTTGCCGTTTGAAAGCGAACAAGCCCGAAAGCTCAACAAGGAAATTTTTGAAACCATTTACCACGCAGCACTAACTGCTTCCTGTGAGCTTGCGCAACAATATGGTCATTATGAAACCTTTAAAGGCTCGCCGGCAAGTGGTGGCGTATTGCAATATGATATGTGGGGAGTTGAACCGGGAGACCGGTGGGATTGGTACACCCTAAAGGCAAACATAATGAAGTATGGATTGCGCAATAGCCTGCTTTTAGCACCTATGCCAACCGCATCCACTTCTCAGATATTAGGCAATAACGAGTGTTTTGAACCTTATATGTCCAATATTTTCACCCGCCGCGTATTGAGTGGTGAGTTTATTCTTCTAAATAAACACTTATTGAAAGATCTCATTGAATTAGGTCTTTGGGATGATGACCTGAAAAACTCGTTAATTGCCAACAACGGTTCTATTCAAAACATTGAAGGTATTCCGGACGAGATTAAGGAATTGTATAAAACAACCTGGGAAATTAAACAGAAAACCCTGATTGACTATGCTGCCGACAGGGGGCCTTTTATCTGCCAAAGCCAAAGTCTGAATGTGTTTATGGAGGATGTTAACTATAAGAAACTTTCCAGTTTGCATTTTTATGCCTGGCAAAGAGGGCTTAAAACAGGAATGTATTATCTGCGTACCCGGCCCGCTGCCGACCCGATTAAATTTACAGTAGATGTAACGCGATTGCGTCGTCCACAAACAGAAGATAACAACGAAGCACCTTCTACTATTACCGATGAAGAAGTAGTTGCAATGGTCGCCAAGGTTTGTAGTATTGATAATCCCGATTGTGAAAGCTGCAGTGCATAAAGTTGGTCATTTGCCTTTAGTGTATTAAATCTTTTAAGCCAATATATCTGAATTTTAACGCCGGTTAACTGAATTCGTCAAGGATTGGTTGCCGGCTTTTTCATTTCTTAATTACCTTGTTTATTTGTTTACCTCATTCTATTATTTTACTTTTACAGGGTTTTCTAAAAATTGCTGTTGAGACAAAACCTAATTCCCAATTTTTATTTTTAACTCCATCATAACTTAATTTTATGCTGTTTACAATCTCTACCAATACCCTGCAAAAACAATTGCAATTAGTCAATGGAGCTGTAGGGGCAGGGGCGGTTATGCCCATTTTGAGCGATTTTTTGTTTGAACTTGACGGATCTACTCTTAGTATTATCGCCAGTGATATGGAATTAACCATGCATACCGATGTCGAAGTGATGGGGACTGAAGATGGTGCAATTGCTATTCCTGCAAAAATGCTGACCGAAGTAATTAAGAACCTTCCCGAACAGCCTTTGACCTTTGTGGTAGATGAAGAAACCGGTGCTATTATCATTCGTTCGCAAAACGGAGAGTATAAAATTGCCGGAGAAAATGCAGCCGAATTTCCCGAAATGACAACTTTATCCGGTGCACAGACCATTACGCTAAATTCAGACCTTTTATTGGCTGCTGCAACAAAAACGCTGTTTGCTACAGGCACAGATCAACTAAGACCGGCAATGACCGGAATTTTTTGCAAATTTGATGAAAACGGTGCAGTTTTTGTCGCGACCGATGCCCACAAATTAGTAAAACTCGAACATACTGCACAAACCTATACTGAAAATGTATCCTTTATTTTGCCCCGAAAAGCCCTGACCCTTCTTAAAAATGCATTGCCCGCCAATACCATTGTCCATCTTACCTATAACGCCTCTAATGCCCTTTTTACCTTTGAATCGATTAAGTTGAATTGTCTGTTAGTCGAAGGGCGGTTTCCGGACTATTCCGTTGTTATTCCAACAAAAAATCACAATATCATTACAGTTGACCGAAATGAATTGCTTAACGCTACCAAGCGGGCCGTCATTTTTTCCAACAAATCAACTTTTGAAGTCGTTTTTACACTTTCAGAAAACACACTGAAGCTAAATACGCAAGACCTCGATTTTGCAACAGAATCACATGAAAACATAGCCTGCGACTATCAGGGTGAAGAACTTGAAATTGCTTTCAACGCCCGGTTTCTGATTGAAATGTTGTCAGCGATTGAAACAGACGAAGTTCGAATTGAACTTTCTGTTCCTTTTAAGGCAGGACTTGTGCTTCCGGCAACTCAGGAAACGGATGAACATTTGCTGATGCTCATTATGCCGATTATGCGGCATAGACAATAGGACAACTGCTGCCGCATCAATTCTGCAAAGTAAGTTTTAGCTCATTTTAAAAGCCTGCAGGATTTTTTTACAAATTAAGGAACCAATTGTTGCTAAATAAAATTTTTGATTCTACCTTTGCCCCGCTTTACGGGCAAACGCCGCCAGCGTAGCTCAGTTGGTAGAGCAGCTGATTTGTAATCAGCTGGTCGGGGGTTCGAGTCCCTCCGCTGGCTCTTCAAAAAAACAATTAAAAAAAGGCACTTCGAATACTCGAAGTGCCTTTTTTGATTCAATCAATAGCAACTCTATCAAAGTGCCATTTCCTGCAATATTAGTCGTTTAGAATAATTTTACGACTGATTATTCCTTCATTTGTTTGCAATTGCATCAGATACAAACCGGGAGCATAACCGTTTGTCATTAGTTTTATGCTCGTACTGTCATCAACTTTAGAAGCAAATACTGTTTGTCCCGCGGCATTTATAACAGTAATGTAGTTCACCTGAGCGTTGCCGGCAGAAATAAATATCTCACTGTTGACATTGGCAGGATTTGGGTAAACTTTAATGCCGTCAATCAGAGTAGGCTGATTTGGAATAATGCTGGTACTAATTTCAGTAGAAGCAGACAACGTATTCAATTGTGTTAAAATACCCTCTGCATTGACCATATAAGCATTGCTTGCAGAGATTTCGAGCAAAGGTGCAGTTTCATTTTTGCCGTCAATATTATCAATCACAAAGAAATTAACGGTTCCTATTTTACCATATCCCGAAACATTGTTTCTGTCAGTACGGGTATAGGCAACATCTGCATTGCCATCAGTGAGTCTTTTAGAAAAACTCAGGTTTTCCGGGCTGCCCAACCATGAATCTGAATCGAAGGTAAAACTGACAGAAGAGGCTTGTACAAGACCGGCATCAAAGGCAAATGAAAATGCAAGCCCGTGAATATCGGAGATGCCGTTAGTAGCATTACCCAAAATTACATCTGCAGAAACCCAGGTGTTTTCTTCAACATCTAATGGCAATTCAAAAGTAAGAACCGGGGAATCTTCGTCAGCATCTCCTTCGTTTTTTCCATGGGTCATGCCGTAGTTTAGTGAAACCGCTAAGGTGTCGGCAGCTTCTATGATGCCGTTTCCGTCACAGTCAGCAAATTTGGCATTTAAGAAACCAACAGTACCGGCAGTTCCCAGAAAGTCGTCCCAATTGTCTGCATATTGGCCTATCCAGTCGAGGGAAGCGTCAGTTCTTGCCGGGCCTGTAAATCCATAGCCCAAACCAATGGTTAGGATATCATAGTTGTTGGCTATGCCATTGTTGTTGGCATCTCCAGGCCATACACAAGAGAAGGTATTACAGCCTGTGGTAGTGGTATCGGACTCAACAATAATGGTAACCAATGCGGTATCGCAGTATTCCGGAGTGTTTCCTGTGCAAATTACATAAGTAAACTGATCAATTCCGGTAAAGCCCGGATTGGGCGTATAATACAATGCGATTGCACCTTCTACTATAGTGCCGTTTTCAGGGTCTGAAATACTGACAATATCAATAACCATTGCCGGAGACCAGATATCATTGCCCAAAACATGGATAACAATTGGCATATCGGTATAAGTATAAAAAGTGTCGTCAACAGCTATTGGTGCTTCACCTCCTATTGATGTACCCACATAGATATATACCGTGGCTGTCGAACAGTCGCCCATAGTGTTACATATCGTGTAGGTAAAGAAATCATCCCCTTCAAAACCGGGATTTGGAATATAGGCAAATGCCCCGCTTCCGGTAGCACTTATTGTGCCATTGATAGGGGGGGAGCTGATGGAAATGCTGACACTGCTGTCAAATTCATCATTCAACATCGGGAAGATCGTAACTGCACTATCAGTTTCTGTTTGAACATAATCATCGTTTGCCACCGGAGCGCCCGGACCTGTGGAAACGATAATATAGACCATAGCCGTATCACAAACTGAATTGAAGTCGCAAATTACATAGCAAAACTCATCATTCATAATTGCACCGGCACTGAATGAATAGGTGATTACTCCGGCAGGATTCATAAAGGCTGTCCCATAAGAAGGTCCACATCCGATACTGACTAAAGACGCACCTAAAGCGGGTAAGATATCATTGCTCATTACTGCAATTGTAACACTTGCAGCATTAACATTGACATAATCATCTACTGCAACCAAAGTAGTATCTGTTTGAGCGTTTGCAGATTGGAAGATAATACCTCCCAATAAGGTGAAGCCAAATAATACCAGCGCGAGAATTGCCTTGTTTACTATTGCATTTAAACGTTTCATGCTTCAAATTTTTAGCGTGAGTAAATTGATGATACAAAAGTCCATCAACTTCTTCGTTGATAAAAATACATTTTCGGTAAATTGTACAAAACAAATTGTATAAATACTGTTGAAAACCTTTTATTTAAAAGGGTTGTATGAAATTAACTGTGAAAAATAAATTTACTCTGAGTACGAGTTTTCAGCACAAAAAAAACTACATTTGCTATCTATATCGAATAACAGAAACTGAAATCTACGAAAAAAGTTACCGAAGAATTTCTTGTGAAGATTTAATAGAGCCCTATTCTAAGTCGTATCATAACAAGAGTAAAATCAGGTAAGCAAGCCTTGTTTGGTCTATCTATTCATCATTATCTGAACTAAAAATGCAGAAGTCCGCACTTTCCAACAAACTTACGTCAATTTTAGGAACTTTTACTGTACAAGAGCTAAAACGCTTTAAAAAATGGCTTTTATCACCGTTTCACAACGAACAACCCATATTGCCCGTATTGTTTGGTTTACTTTCAACCGATTTAAAGAAATATGGACAGGTAAGAGCGGGCAAAGAACTATTGTGGAAGAAATTAGGCTATAAGGAGGTTTACAACGATATAAAGTTCAGACGGCTATGTTCTGATTTGGTAATACAAGCGGAGGCATTCATTGCCTATCAAACCTATAAAGCCGATATTTACAATCAACCGATTTATCTCCTGGAAGGCTTATCTCAAAAGAAACTTAAACCTTTATACAACTCAGTTTTATCCTATACTCAGGCAGGACAAAATCAGATGCCTCATCAAAATGCCGAGTATTTTTATGCTCAATACAAATTAGCGCTTATGCGGCATGACCTCAAACAGGGCATTGGCAGGGAGGGTAACTGGGAATTGCTGACCACAGCTTTAGAGCGTCTGGACGAATACTATATTGCCGAAAAACTCAAATACTATTGTAACTGGTTGAACTACCAAAAAGTGTTGCAGTCGGCACAGGAACGCGAATTCAGGTTTTTACCCCAACTGATAGGGTATCTGAATGAACTCCCCGACACCCAACTTCCTCCGTTGATTGCAGTTTACCTCAGTATCATTGCAACCCTGACTCAATCCGATTCGCAGGAACACTATCAACACCTTAAATCGCTGCTTCAACAACATGCTTCTCTTTTTCCGCACAATGAAGCCTGGACTATGTATGGATATGCGCAAAATTATTGTATCCGTCAAATCAATACCGGAAACAACAGCTATCTGACCGAACTGTTTGAACTCTACCAAAACGCATTGGAGAAGGAACTGATTTTTACAGACGGTCAACTTTCTCCCTGGCATTACAAAAATATTGTAGTGGTAGGATTGAGGTTAAAATCTTATCAATGGGTAGAGGGATTTATAGAACAATATAAGAATTTATTACCCGAAAAATTTGCCGGCAACGCCTATACATACAACAAAGCAAAACTCCATTTTCATAAAGGCGAATATGGAAAAGTGATAGAACTGCTCAGAGAAGTAGCCTATCAGGATGTGTTTTATGAGTTGGATTCTAAAGCAATGCTCCTGAAAACTTATTATGAAACCAATGAAATAGATGCCTTGCTCTCTTTGTTGTTTAGCTTCCGTATTTTTTTAAGGAGAAAAAAAGGAATTTCGGAACACCATAGAACCAACTATCTCAATTTAGTCCGGTTCACCGAAAAACTTTTGGCCTTAACGTCTAATCCGGGTAATGATGCCGTAGAGCGAATCAAAAATCAAATACGGAAAACCGGAAACGTGGCAGATGCCAATTGGCTGAAAGAAAAACTCGCTGAAAAAGAATAAAGGAGTTCGGGATTGTCTCTAATACAGATTTCACCATCAAATTAGGCCAAAATTTCATTCGGCTAACGGCAGTGTATCGCAAATGCAAGGTAGTGGCTGGAAATTGGTTGAGCTTACGGCAATTAGCTATAGGTAATTCCGGTACTTGAATCGGATTGATTTGAAAAACCCATAAATGTCTATCTTTTACCAAATTTTCCACCTGGAAAAGGAGGATTTCCACCTGGAAAAGGAGGATTTCCACCTGGAAAAGGAAGATTTCCACCTGGAAAAGGAAGATTTCCACCTGGAAAAGGAGGATTTTCTCCTGGAAAAGGAAGATTTCCACCTGGAAAAGGAGAATTTTCTCCTGGAAAAGGAAGATTTCCATCTGGAAAAGGAAGATTTCCACCTGGAAAAGGAGAATTTTCTCCTGGAAAAGGAAGATTTCCATCTGGAAAAGGAAGATTTCCACCTGGAAAAGGAAGATTTCCACCTGGAAAAGGAGGATTTCCACCTGGAAAAGGAGGATTTCCACCTGGAAAAGGAAGATTTCCACCTGGAAAAGGAGGATTTCCACCTGGAAAAGGAAGATTTCCACCTGGAAAAGGAGGATTTCCACCTGGAAAAGGAGGATTTCCACCTGGAAAAGGAAGATTTCCACCTGGAAAAGGAAGATTTCCACCTGGAAAAGGAAGATTTCCACCTGGAAAAGGAGGATTTCCACCTGGAAAAGGAGGATTTCCAACCGGAAAAGGAAGTTTTCTAACCGGAAAAAGGCTTCTTGACAGGGGTTATTTATATCAATCTGTAAGGTTTAAATTATCTTTACGCTATTATGCTTGGTAATAGTTTTTTTATTCAAACTGTTTCGATATGAACCTGCGAGGTTTTAGGAATTGGATGTTGTTTTTATTTTCAAGTCTCTTTTGTTTACAATTGTCAGCACAAAAAATAGATTCTCCCGATGGGCGATTGCGCTTACAAATATTGTCCGGCATAGACGGCAGTTTTCAATACAGCCTTTTTTCAGACAACAAACCGGTTATAGTCAATGGCTCATTGGGCATTATGCTGCACCACACCCCATCCTTTGACAAAGGATTTACAATCAAAAGTATTGACACACTATTAGTTGATGAAAACTGGGAACCTGTTTGGGGAGAAGAAAGCCATATTCGCAATCATTACCGGGAATTGTTGCTGACACTTTCACAACCTTCTGTTAATCATCGTTTATTTAAGATTCAATTCCGATTATTTAACGATGGGCTTGGGTTTCGGTACATTTTTCCGGAACAAAAAGATTTGTCTCATTTCATCGTCAGTGAGGAGCTTACCACTTTTCCTATGACAGCCAATCATAAAACTTTTTGGATACCGGGCGACTATGACAGCAACGAATATTCTTATTATACTACACCTATCAGTGAAATCCATGCCTTTGACGGGAAAAAGGAAAATGGCATTGCATTTAAAAAGCTGGTAAACGATAGTTTGGTACAAACGCCGTTGTTGATGAAAACTAACGAAGGGCTATATATAGCAATTCACGAGGCAGCGTTGGTGAACTACCCTGCCATGCACCTACAAGCATACCGATCGAAATGGGTTTTCACTTCTCACCTTGTACCTGATGCTTTAGGTAATAAAGCCTATCTTCAAACGCCTTCCCAATCACCATGGAGAACAATTATCATCGGAAGAACTGCCGGTGATATTTTGATGTCGCGATTGATTTTAAATCTCAATGAACCTTCAAAATTAGAGAATACCTCATTTATCAAACCCGGCAAATTTGTTGGAGTTTGGTGGGAAATGCATATTGGTAAAAGCACTTGGGAGTTAGGAAACAAAGATATTAACAAAATACCTGAAGAACAGCGTTCTTCTTTTGTTGGTCATGGTGCAACTACTAAAAATGTGAAACGGTATATTGATTTTGCTGCTCAACATAGGTTTGATTATGTATTGGTTGAGGGTTGGAATATCGGATGGGAAGATTGGTTTGGCAAGTGGAAAGAAGATGTATTTGACTTTGTAACTCCATATCCTGATTTTGATGTGGCAGTACTGAGTAAATATGCAAAGGATAGAGGGGTACAACTTATAATGCACCATGAAACTTCGGCATCAGCAACCAATTACGAAAGGCAGATGGACACTGCTTACCGTTTTATGCAAAAATTTGGTTACGGTTCCATTAAGACCGGTTATGTAGGAAAGATTATTCCTCGCGGAGAACATCACGATGGTCAATGGATGGTTAATCATTACAATCGGGTTGTTCAGAAATGTGCCGAATACCGTTTTATGATAGATGCCCATGAACCGGTGCGTCCAACAGGGTTGCATCGAACTTATCCAAACTGGCTTACCTCAGAAGCAGCAAGAGGTAACGAATTTAACGCCTGGAGCATTGGTAATCCACCTGAACACGAAACTATTCTGCCCTTTACCCGATTGCTGGGCGGACCTATGGATTATACTCCGGGGATATTTCAAATCAAACTTGACGCTTACAGGGAAGGGAAAACGGAACAAATTCACACCACACTGGCAAAGCAATTAGCTTTATATGTTACCCTTTTTAGTCCGCTTCAAATGGCTGCCGACCTTCCTGAAAATTATCAAAAACACCCCGATGCCTTTCAGTTTATTAAAGCTGTGCCGACAGACTGGGACAGAACCGAAATATTAGATGCCGAGCCGGGAGATTTTATCTATACAGTCCGAAAACAGAAGGGAAAAGGGAACTGGTATGTTGGCGCAATCACTGATGAAAATGCCCGAATGTTTAACGCCAAGTTATCTTTTCTGGAAAAGGGAAAACAATATAAAGCCACGATTTACAAAGATGCCAACAACGCGCACTGGCAAAACAACCCGATGGCATACAGCATCGAAACCAAAAAAGTAACCGCCACTACTTTATTAAATATCCCATTAGTGGCAGGAGGAGGTTGTGCGATAAGTATAGTTGAAGAGTAGCGTTTGAAATTCTAATATCTTATCTGCTGAATACCTATTACACTTGCATTTGGTTGATAGAGGTTGAAGTCACCAACTGTAATTTGTTTATCGAGATTTAAGTCTGCATCGTTATATACGTTTACCCCTGAACTTAACAGGTAGAAATTGAAATCTGCAACTGAAAGCACTCCATCTGCATTCATATCACCTGCAAATAGGCCGAAAATACCTGGATTTAATTCTTTCAATTGTCCGCTTCCGGTTGCCTGTGTAGCTGATATTGTAAAATCATAAGCTGCACCGTTTGGGATTGCTATTTGAGATGCACTCATAACTGCCAAATGATTCCGGTGCCGAACAATGATATAATAGTTGCCGGGTACTGTGCCGATAAACGATGCGCCGGGTGTGCCGTCAATGTCTCGCAAAGATCCGTCAGCCAATAAAACAGCCGCACGTTTACCTCCGGGTACTGGGTTAAAGGCATTGTCGCGTAGTTCTATCAACAACCAATCTACAGCATTTGCGGGAACAGATACTAAGTTTTCACCACCATTGTAATTCCAAGGAGCACCATTATATGGTTGAACATTAGGAAAAACAGGAGGCATACTTTGCAAAATGGTGTTCATTCCGGCACCATTATATGGACCTTCTAAATATACTTTTGCCAAAAGTTTAACAATCATTTCCAAGTCGGGTTGGTGAAACCCTTGCGTCAGGATGTTGTTGCCTGCCGATATGGTAGTAGTAACAGATTCGCCAATGGTGTAAGCTATTGAATAACCACCATTAGAAGTAGAGGTTCCGCCGGAAGCCATTACTTGATGTGATAGACTTTGCGCCTGAAGTATAAAAGAAAATGAAGTTGATAATAAGATAAACAGCAAAGTCCTGACTTTCATTTTGATTTGATCATTGACATTTTTGAAGAATGATTTTTAAAAAAAACAGAGTGGAATGAATTTGCAAAAGTTGAACTCTATTAAGAACTTATTAAATTACAAACCACCCTGTTTAAAATTATTATCTCTTAGCAATTTTATAGTTTTTAGCAGCTGCACAGCCGTTACCGCAACTGATATTTCCTGCGCTTACAGGTGCTCCGTTTTTGGAGTGAATAATCCCTGCAACTATAGGTGCTGCCATTGAAGTACCTGAACTTGTAGTGTAACCACCTCCTTTCCAGGTAGAAAGTACGCTCACACCAACGGCAACCCAATCAACCGGTCCGATACTAAAGTTGGAACTTGCGGCACACACGTTATTACAGGAAATAGATCCAACTGTGTAAACTCTGGTTCTGTCAATGCAACCCGGAAAATAATCGTTGGCACAACTGCTTTCGTTGCCTGAAGCAATAACAACATGCACACCGGCATCTGCCAGATTACGAATTGCGTTTCTTATCCCCAGACTGGTATTTTCGCAGTTATTTTTACCTTTCTGCCCTAAACTCATGTTGACCACATCTCCCTTTATATAATGTTTGGCGACATGGTTTAATCCGGCTTTAATGTCGCTGTTGCTGCCTTTTCCGTTGTTTTTCATCACCTTTACAGGAACCACTTTTGCGCCGGCTGACATTCCTACAACACCAATAGTGTTGTTTTTGGCAGCAGCTATACCCGCAACATGGGTTCCATGTCCGTGCCCATCGTTTACACTTTCGTTCCAGACAAATGATTTGGCAAATGTGCCAGATGTTTCAACATTCAAATCCGGATGGTCGAGGTCAATCCCTGTATCTGCTATCCAAATCCAGGTGCTTTTATTGGCTCCGTTAACAGAACCTCCTGCCTTTGTAATAGAGCAGGGAGTGGTTTGTGCTGCAAAAGCAGTTTCTTCAATTATGGGGTCGTATTCAACTTCAGTTTGAGTCAGACCAAATTCAAAATCTTGATAAACTTCTTCAACATCGGGGTCAGACTGAAGCCGGATGACTTGGTCAGGAGTGAGTTTTGCGGCAAAACCTACCACTACATCGGCATATACATGAAGAATATTGTCTCTTTTGACTCCGCTTCTTTCTGCAACTGCATTAATAACTGCTTCGTTTGCCTCTCTTGCAAGCTGACCGCTTGTTTCTTTTCGGTTGCGGTCTTGAACCGTTCCCATATCCTGAAGGATTACAGGTTTTGCAACACTTTCCTTAATCATAACAATAAATTGGTCGGGTATCATTTCCAAATCTTCGAGCGGTGGAATTTCAATTTCCATTTCGGGTTGGGTTTGCGAATATGCAGTATAAGCAAAGGCAAACATTAGCAGGCTAATAATGAAAATGTTTTTCATAAAGCATTGAATTTAAAAAGTAAAATAAAGGAGTGAGTTGATAAAGTTAAAGCTATTATTAGAGAATAACCAAGCTATTTTTGAATTTTTTTTAATCCGGTTATTTAAGTTTCCAAAGTATGTTGTCAGAGATAATTTAAATGAATAGGATAGAGTAGTCATTTCAGAAGTCAAACAGACTTATTTGCTTTCTTTCATTTTGTTTTGCAGTTCGGCAACTTGTTTCTTCAATTCTTCGATCATCGCCTGTTGTTCTTGCATGGCTTTGACCATAGGCATGATAAAATCGGTATATCTCAAAGAATATGCTTCGTTTGCATTCAATGGTTTTTCTATACCTGGAAAATCGAATCCGCTTTCTTTGGCTGCTTGCTCTACTTCCTGGGCGATGAAGCCGATAAAGCGTTTTGCTTTGATATCGGAGTGGTCAATATTTGCCAAGGACTCTTCGGATGTACCCCAAATTCGGTGAAGCATTTCTGGGTTTTGGTTGTAAGTAACCGGGTTGAGCTTGCTGATAAAGCTGATACCGGGCATATTGTTTGAAACGTTCGATTTAAACCGGGCATCAGAGTAAGATGTAATTCCCGAAACTTGCGCCCTGATTTGGCTGATGGCTGTATTTCCTAAAAGTACCTGATTGTTGTCGGTACATTGTGCGTTTTGAATTGAGTAGCCTAAAGCCGTTACATTCGTCCGGTTATTAAAAATTCCAATCGAAGAACCAACAAAGGTACATTGACTAAAAAGTCCCCCACCGGAAACGGCTCCTGCTTCAAAACCCACAACCGTATTATCTGAACCGGTTTGAGTATAAAACAATCCTTTTGATCCAACTGCAGTATTCCTGCTTCCGGTTGTAATATTAAAAAGTCCTTTTGAGCCAATTGCTGTATTTCCTGTTCCGGTGGTGTTGTAAAACATAGCACTGTCTCCAACTGCTATTAAGTTATTTCGAGAAACAGCATTATATAATGCCCTTACACCTACAGCAATGTTAGCACTACCTCCATCATTACTAAACAGCGCATCACGTCCAATTCCTATATTATTGTTTCCAAGTCTGGTATTATTCAAAGTCTTATGGCCTAAAGCAATATTGAATGACCCGGCTAAATTTTCTCTTAAAGCATAATAACCTATGGCTGTATTGCCGGTACCGCTGGTATTCCAAAACAAAGTTTGTACTCCTAAAGCGGTATTGTCAAAGCCATTTGATCCATTGTTTTTTAAGGCTCTAAAGCCAATAGCCGTATTGCTAAGTCCGGTAGTATTCCCACTCATAGCCTCTACACCTATGGCTGTATTTTCTGTTCCGGAAGTATTATTGGTTAATGCTAATGATCCTATTGCGATGTTTCCATTTGCGTTATTTTCTCTCAATGCTTTAAAGCCCAAAGCTATATTGTCATCAGTAGTAGTATTGTTAAACAAAGCTTCGAAACCCATAGCCTGATTTCTTGAACCGGTAGTATTTGTCTGTAATGTTCTGCTTCCAATAGAAGTATTCATTTCTCCGGTAGTATTTGACTGCATGGCATAAAATCCGTTGGCAGTGTTTTCAGATCCTGTTGTATTGGAATATAGCGAAAAAGCACCTGTGGATGTATTAAAAGATGCAGTTGTATTACTGCTCATGGCATATCCGCCAATGGCAACATTACTGTTTCCGGTTGAATTTGAACTCAGGGCTTCACGACCTGTTGCGGTATTTCCCGAACCGGTTGTGTTGGAATAAAGCGATCTTCGACCGTTTGCAACATTGTCTATCCCTGCCGTATTGAAATACAATGCTTCATGCCCGGTAGCGGTATTGTCACTGCCGGTAGTATTTCCCAAAAGTGCATTACTCCCGTTTGCTGTATTGAAAGTACCGGTAGTATTTGATGACAAAGCCATGAATCCGGTGGCTGTATTGTTGTTTCCTGTAGTATTGGCATAAAGTGAGTTTCGACCTACTGCAGTATTGTTGTTGCCCGTTGTATTATTGTAAAGCGATTGCATTCCTGTTGCCACATTGAAGCTACCGGAAGTATTTTTTCCTAAAGAAAAATAGCCGAACGCAGCATTTGAACTACCGGTGGTATTGTCTTGCAGGGTTGCGTATCCTGTTGCGGTATTGTTGCTGCCCGTCGTATTGGACGCTAAAGAAAAAGTGCCTATTGCCGAGTTTGCAGAACCTATGTTGTTATTTCTCAGGGAGTTTGCTCCTAAAGCAACATTGTTAGCGCCAATTGTATTAAAGTATAAAGACTGTGAACCAACAGCGGTGTTTCGAAATCCGATGGTATTGGCAAACAATGCTTTTGAACCCAAAGCCGTATTTGCAGTTCCATGTTCAAATAATGTAGCACCTAATCCATTGTTATACAAAGTACTGTCGCCGACTGCCACAAGATTGCTTCGAGTGCTGTTGATTGCAAGCGATTTAACACCTATTGCCACATTTGAAAAACCGGAAGTATTGCTGAGTAGTGATTCAAACCCAAAAGCTGAATTACCTCGTCCGATAGTATTTTCGGAGAGCGAACTATGACCTGCCGAAGTATTGAAGAACCCGGAAGTATTGGCATTTAATGACCCTCCACCTAAAGCGGTGTTAAAAAAACCGTCCGTGTTACCTGCTAAAGCATTGTTTCCGACAGCCGTGTTATGACCTCCCGAAGTGTTTGACTGAAGGTTTTGGTTGCCAAGAGTTACATTTGCAGAGCCGCTCATGTTGTATAAACTGTTGCCAACGCTTAAATTATTGTTATCTAACCTAACCCACTTTGTATTTTGCGCATATAATGAAAAAGGGACACTGACGAGTTGCTGAGTTCCCATATCAAATGTTGGCTCAGGCCCAAACGGTCCGTCAGGGTCTAACTCAACCTGCAGGAATTTGTTCATGCCATCTGTCCAGGGAATATTTACAAATTGCCCGTTTATTTGTACTCCTCCGCCAATTTGCAAACTAAACAAACCATATTGATTTGTAGTCGTGTTATGAAGCTCAGAAAATAGGACTAATCCTGCCGGATTATTCTGTCTGACATAAAAACGTATGGTGATGTCCTGATTAGTCAAAGCCTGTCCTGAAGCATTCCGGGCAATTGCCTGATAGTTAATTAGTTGTGGTGCTTGTGCAACAACTAACGAGGTGAAGCAAACTGTGAAAAATAGAATTGATAAAGTTGCATAAAAGTGTCTCATGTTATATCAGGTTAAGTTTTGTAAAATTGGATTTTAAAAAAGCTATGAATTGCCAATATTAAATGGCATACTGTAGTTAAATTCAATGGAAAACCTGCTGAGTAAAATTTGTAGGTATTTATTCCATGATATAACTTGCGCCTAAAAAGGTACAGCCACAATGGATATTAACCAACCGAGGCTGTACACGCTCATGGGAATGAAATCAATCAATTATTCCCAAGCGGCTTTTTAAGGCTGCATTTATAAAATGAAAATTTGTGGTTTGAAATGCCTTGGTTGAAGCAGATCATTTGTAAATCAGGGTGGATTCCGTTCATCCGAAACCGGAAAAAAATCGGTGAAACAGGTAATAGAACGGTGATAAGAGGTTGCAGCGCTAATGGAATGGTTAAGACCGGTGGAGAAAATTCCAAATGAACAGCCGCAATACTTCCAACCCAAAAAGAACTAAGCTTTTTCATGGAGTGTAAATTTGTTGGGTAATTAATTGATTGATGATGCAAAATTGCCTGTCAATCAAATACCGTTCAAACCAAAAATTGGAGTAAATTGCAAAGTCGAACGGATTAAACATTGCTGTAAGCCGTTAATATAAAGGCTTTACAGCGATTCAATCTGTTTGCGTTTTTTGCCGTAATGGATTTACTTTGCCTCGAAATCATCTTAATACAATGAAACCGTCTAACGACCTTTTTAGACTGATAAAGACATTAACCCGAAGTGAAAAAGGATATTTCAAAAAATTTGCACAACTGCATGGAAGCGGGAAAAACTCCGATTATCTAAGACTATTTGATGAAATTGATAAACAAACGGATGAATATGATGAAGACTTGGTACTTAAGAAATTTAAAAATAAGCCCATTTTAAAACATCTTTCGGCGACCAAAACCTATTTGTTTCAACTTATTATCAGAAGTTTAAGGGCATATTACGAGCAAACAATTTGGTCGTTTAAAAACGAAAGTGTCTCACAGGGCATCGAAGTATTGATTGAAAAAGGATTGTACGATATAGCAGATAAACTCATCGAAAAACAGGAAGAAGTTAATCTGAAACACGATGATAAATTAGCGCTGATTAAACTCTACAAAATTCAACGAAGTTATATTTCAACCTTTCAAATAGGCAAACTCAATGTGTTTGACAATTTGCATAAAACGATAGAATTGATTGATACGTACAGGCTGAGCCTCAATTATTCGGAATTGTATCTTCAGATTTTTTCCTTTTTAAACACCCAAAACAATGTTAGAACAGAAGAACAAAAGAAAGAATGGGAACAGTTTATCCAAAATCCACTTTTACAATCATTGCCCGAAAATGCCTCTTTCCATACACGACTGTATTTCTATTTAACCCACTTCGCCTATCATGCCATCATGCAACAGTTTGATGAACAGGGTAATAACATCAGGACAGTAGTTGCTCTTTGGGATGAACATCAGCACCTTAAGTCAGAACAACTCATTCTTTTTTTAAGCACGCTCAATAACTACTTCATTTATTGCTATTCCCACAACTTTTTGGAAGAATTTGAACAATATTTGAACAATCAAACTATTGCAGGAAACTCCACTTCCGTTCAGGCAGTATGGTTTTCGCATACAAGCAATTGGAATATGGCAATACACATCAAACATCATCAGGTTGAAAAGTGTGTTAAGTTAGCCGAAAACATACATGATCAAATTCGATTACAGTATTCCGGAATCATCAAACCGTCTTCAGAAATTGCATTATTGGGCAATTGTGCGTTGATTTTTATCTGTAGTTTTCAATTCCAAAAAGCACTTGACATACTTGAGTACCTTCTCAACAACAAGCATAAAAATATAAGGAAGGACTTAATGGTATATTTTCGTCTATGGTACTTGATAATTCATCTTGAATTGGAAAATGATATACTATTGGAACATGCTTTGAGATCGGTTCAAAGATATGCCATTAATCAGGAATACTACTTTGAGTATGAAAACCTATTTATCCGGTTTATGAGAAAATATCTAAACACTCCCTATTCGCAAAGAAAGGAATTGTACTCACAATTGCTTGAAGCGATTGAAGAATTGGAAGACAACAACGAAATTGAGCGAAATTATATACAAAGAGAAGGTTTGCACAAACTATGGGTTAAACATAAAATATCGGGACAAAATCTCCTTGAAATTATTCAAAAACAAACTGAATTATAACATCTTTATTCAGAATGAAAGTTGATTGGGTTATAAAACAAATGATTGCTATCTGTATCTTGGTCTTTGCAATAAATGCCGGTCTAATGTCGAAAAACCCTGACAAACTTGTGGTAAGCAACTGTTGACGGACCGTACTTTTCAAGGAGGCAAGGGTTAAATGATTTACTTTAAGTAACTGTTACAAGGTTGAAACATTCTGTTCCATTTCAGTTTGCTTTGAAATAAAACAACTTAGCGTAACCTGCTATTTACATGATGTAGGCGATGATTTGTTTTTACATCAAAGTGAGTACAGTTAATTGCAATGTTCTCATTTGTATGAACTTTTATAAGAATGAAATTTTACTGTGAAAAGGAAGGGGACAGCTCATTCCTACCTTTTTGCTTAATTTCAATATCCTACACACGGATTGCAATGCGCAGTAATAAAACCCGCTTAGTTTAACCCGTTTCATAAATAAAATCCTTTTCTGAAGAAACAACCACTTACCGTATATTATATATAAGGAGGATTTCCATAAATCGACTCTCATAAAGAGTTCAAATTTTAATTTAATAGACAAAACAGTGAAAAACAGGGAAGTTATGAAATAAAACACAGTTATTATGACCAATACTGTTGAGTTTTGCGACAATACCGGGGAGTTTTTTTAAGTTACTGAGGGGAATTTGAATAAGTCGAAACCAGACTATTTTAAAAAAAGGAAGTAAGTTCGGGATTTGTCTTCCATATTACCAAATTAGCATGGCAGTTGTGAGATTAGCCAACGGATGAGGAGGTGTATCCGTTCCTATTAGTAAACAATTCAAAATTCTGATACGATGAAAAGATTACTGTCAACATGGTTTATTGCTATTTTTTTAAATGCAAACACATTTGCACAAGATGTGCCTCCAACAATTGAAGAAGTAATTACAGCCTTAAACGGCAATTGGGATTGGAAATATACAGTAATGAGTTTTTTTCCGGATACAGTTACAGTTGAAGAAGCGAGTCCAATTGAACTTAGTTTCAGCAATATCGGACCATTGCCCCCCAATTCCATTTACTATATGTTCACCGGTGTTACGGTAGGGGTTGCAAGCGGAATTACAGAGATTACTGCAACAGCTAACGGTTGGTCGGTACAATTTGAAGTCAATATAAGCGGTTCGTTTCCATGGGAAATCATCGTGTTAAATGATAACGAGCTTTTGTTTTTAGACGGCTCAATGGTAGTAGATGGCCCTTATGCCCATTATTTTACCAGAGCTGTTTCCTCAGACTGTTTACAGGTGAATCCGGTAATAACGGGCGATCTGTTTGTGAACTGTGAATATGAAACTAGTGTACTAAGTACTCAAACCTTCGACACCTATCAATGGTATAGAAGAGGTTATTTTGATTCAAATGCTGTTCCTATTCCGGGCGCTACGGGTCAGACTTATACTGTGAATATTTACGATGTGCTCAGTTACTTTAGTGTTGCCGTAACCTCAGATACTTGTTCTGTAACTTCAAATGAAGTGCTGATTGACCAATTGATTAGTTTGCCGCCCTATGTGGTGAGCGAGGGAGATTTTACCATAGACACTAATGGCAATACCATTGTTTGCCCGGGTGATACATTGTGGCTGACAGCTTATAATATTGCCAATTTGCAATGGTATATCAACGGGGAATCTTTGGGGGCTATTAACCAAAACCCGCTGCCGGTTACTTATACCGGGAATTACACAGTAACAGGCAATGATCCTATCTGTACGCTGAATCCGGTGAGCCTTGGGCTTGAAATAGGAGTAATTGCACCTCCAAAACCGCAATTAGAACCCTTATCCTTAACCGAAGAAATAGGGATTTTGGTGAATAATGCCGAGGACTTCGTCTCTTTCCAATGGTATTACAATGGTATGCCGATTATAAACGCAACAAATTCATCATACTTATTTGATAGTTTGCAATTTGGCGACTTTTATGTAGCAACTATTGATTCTTATGGATGTAATGCGTTTTCTGACATTTATAGTTTTACGACAGGTACAGACTCTCCGGATTTAATGAATCCCGTTTTATTTTATCCTATGCCGGTATCTGAAACACTATACTTTGGAAACCTTTCGAATGAACAAATTTATACAGCCACGCTTTATGAATTGACCGGACGAATTTTGTTTCAAAATCAGGTTAATAATAATTCAGGAATAAAAATTTCACATCTGCCCGAAGGCATTTATCTTTGTAAAATCAGCGATTCGAGAGGGAGTTTATACATTCAAAAAGTAGTTATAGCAAGATAAACCCAATAAATATGGGAATTGATTTAGATGATTAAGTTTGAAATGTTTTTTGGTGAAATTTGTATTTGAGTCTTCTGGCTTTTTCTTAATCCGGTAGGTTAGTCGTGTTTATTTGTAACTTTATCCCAAAATTTATATCTAAACACTTTCTCAGTTTACCAAACTCCCACAACTGTAAAATGAAACATAAATCTTGTATTATCTTCATCGTTTGGATGCATTTCATGTTCTTGCCCAATTCTGTTTTTGCACAACAAGAAGCCCCCGTTGCTATTATATCAGATGTGAATGCTACAGTTACATTTATTGCGAATCAATATACGATTGTGCCGGATGATGATAACAGTCAGCGTTATATGCCCCGTAATCTGGAGGAACAGTTTAAAGAAGACGGATTGAAGGTGATCATTAGCGGAAAAGTGTTTGCCATTCCACCAAACGTAAGAATGATAGGAACGCCTTTTGAAATCACTAAAATCACATTGCAAAACACCCAAAACGAAACAGTCCCTCTTGTAAATAATAAAGAAGGCGGCGACAAACCAAATTTCAACAATGAAAACCAGCCTGCTGATGTTTCAGTTACTAACAGGACAGACTACGTCGAGGTCGGTTATACCACCAAACTATCCAATATAAAAGGCACGATTATCCTGATTGGCAGCACCTTTTTGATTGAAACCGACAAAGGGATGCGCTATTACCCCATGAACTTGTCCCCGGAGTTTAAAGTCGAAAAGCAAAAAGTAATTTTTAACGGCATGTCAGGCAGCCCCCCTCCTAATGTGAAAATGAAAGGACATCCTTTGAAAATTACCAAAATGGAAAAAATCGTCCCTAAAAAATGGTGGCAGTTTTGGAAATAATTAGCCTAAGTTTCCTGACCCTTTTGTTTCTTTTAATACGGCAGCTTTGATTGAAATGGTTGGAAAGTTAAAAGGTTGATTCTACCGCTTTCCTTTCTTTTCAAACAAAGAATCAGCTAACGAGTAGCTTTTTCAATACATTGACTGTTCCATTTAGTTTGGTCGGTATAGGCTTCACGTACATAAATCGGTTCGTAGTAGTATTGAATTTTTTCCAAAAAGCATTGACAAAAAACATCTCCGTAAATATCTGTTTGGCTCTGCATCATCTGCCCGCAATAGCTGAGTTGAAATTTCATTTCCTGTTGCGACCAACCTGTTTCAGATACTATGGTAATGCCCTTTTCGGCTTTGGGTATTTTGGTACCGTTTGAGGTTACATAAAAGGTTTCTTCTCCCTCTTCAATGATGGTCAATTGTTTTTTTGAGCCTGTCGAATTTATGTTCTGAGGGGTTTCTGAACCAGATGATGAATCAGACTGACTTCCACATGAATAAACCGATAGTATTGCAATACATAACAACCAAAAACGTAATAGCATATTTTGTTTTTTTTAGACAAACTAAAACAGATGATTACTCATTTTAAAGCAGTATCAATTTGACCGTTCTCGTTGTAGAATGCAGATAATTTTTAGAAGTCGTAAACTTTGCAAAACAGACAACGGACAATTGTTTATTCCACAATGACTTTCCCTCTGTAAGTTTTTGAACCGGAAACTAATTCAACGACATAGATTCCCGAAACCAGGTCATCAACTTCAACAGAACTTTGTAGTCCATTTACCGGTAAAAACCGGGTAAGCTTCAATTGACCTTGAATATTAAACATATTCATTTTTACCCACTCGTCTGTAACAGGTTCCAAAAGTTGTAAAGTAATTTTCTGACTTGCCGGATTGGGGAAAATAACAAGTGGGGCAGATGCTGAAATCTGGGTAAAGATTCCCACTGGGTCTTCGTCATTTACCTGAAGCAATGAATCAATAGGAAAACTCATCATGGAACGGGCAAAGGTTCCGGCAACCAACCGGCGGTTTACAGGGTCATAGGTTATGTCGAACACACTGACATAAGGCATATTGCTGCCAAGGCGCATCCAGGAAAAACCACCATTCACTGAGCCATAGACCCCTATATCGGTCGCTACTGCTAAGACAGTATCTTGCGGTATATCGGGCATAATCCAGATATCATTTACTCCCATAGGTGGCAAATCGGAGCTAATGTCTTCCCAGGTACTCCCATAGTTATAGGATTTAAAAACATGGGGTAAAAATCCATTGCCTTTATAGCCGGATATAGTAGTATAGACTACATCGGCTGATCCCGGAGAACAATGAACAGAGGTAACATAACGGTCAGGCAAAGTACCATTGATATTTTCCCAGTCTCCACCCATATTCAGGCTGCGCCAGACATTTCCATCCGAAGTTCCGGCATATAAGATATCGGGGCTTAGGGGAGATTCGGCAATCGAGGTAATATTGTGAAAATTATTACCAAATATAACGCCATCTGTGAGGTCAGGACTAATGGCTTCCCAGCTTTCATCGGGTCCAGTTGTGTTGATATATATGCGATAGGTGCCTCTGTACAACACATCCGGATTGTGAGCGCTCATGATATAAGGGGTATCCCAATTGGTGCGGTCTTCATTATCAATACCTGAGTTACAACCCGAAAAACTATCACCACCGTTGGAAGTAACCACTATGCTGCCATTCTGCATTTCACAATAAAAAATGTTGGGGTCTGTAGGGTGATATACAGGCTGAAATCCATCGGCTCCGTAAATTCTGATCCAATCATCAATCGCAGCAATGCTGCCGGAAGTTGTACCGTTGTCTTGTGCTCCTCCGGTATAAATGCCCGGTTGATGGGGGTTGTAGGCAATCCGGTAAAACTGAGTGTTTGGAATGTCTTCCACATCCACCCAGGAAGCTGCGCTATCATCTGAGCGATATAACCCCCCGTCTGTAGCTAATAAAATTGAATTTTCCTGTGTAAACACCAGGGCATGTTTATCTGCATGAACATCATAAATCCACCATTCAGGAGTGGCCAGTTGCCAATCTGTTCCATTATTCGTAGTTTTGTGTAAGTCCACACCAAGCAGATAGATTTCCTGATCATTCAAAGGGTTGATGTTTATTTTTCCGAAATACCAACCAAAGTTGCCCAGCGGATCATCTCCCCCAAAGGAATCGGAAGATGCAATTTGGTACCAACTGTCTCCGCCGTCATCGGTTCGGTAAACTCCGTTTAACTGACTGCTTACATCCACAATGACCGCTACGAGGATATCGGGATTAGTAGCAAACATGTCGAGACCAATCCGGTTTAAATCTCCTTCGGGAAGCCCGTTTGTCAGGTTCGTCCAGTTGGCACCACCGTTCACGGTTTTCCAGATTTTGCAGTCCTCTCCGGCAACAATTGTTTCCTGGTTATTGCGTATCCTGTTCCACGAAGTTGCATAGACAATACTTGGGTTTTCGGGGTTCATCACCACATCCACTACGCCGGCATCATCATCTACAAACAATACTTTATTCCAGGAGTTGCCTCCATTTGTGGTTTTGTATAGCCCGCGATTTTCGTCCCGCTCATAAGGGTTTCCCATAGTTCCGACATAGATTTCACTTGGATTTTGCGGGTTAATTCTTATTTTTGAAATAATCCGACCTTCTGCCAATCCGATATTTGTCCAGGTGTTCCCCCCATCTGTGCTTTTATACAATCCGTTTCCAACGGCAAAAGTGATAGAAATATTGACATCACCGGTCCCCACGTAAACAATTTCGGGATTTACAGGATCCAATGCTATATGTCCGATGGCTAAAAAAGGCTGATCGTCAAAAATCGGAATCCAGTTATCTCCGCCATCAGTCGTTTTAAACACTCCTCCTTTTGCACAACCCACATAAATAATGTCGCTGTTGGTAGGATGAACAGCAATCGTATTAATTCGACCCCCAATATTTGTCGGACCTTCAAGATTCCAGGGAGTATCAGTGGCACTGTTTTTAAGGTTCAGGGTTTCGTGTTGTTTTGCTTTGTTGACCGTTTTTACATAAGCTTCGAGGTCAAGCGTGAAATCAGGATAGGTCCGGGCAAGGAAATGTGCCTCATCGGGACGCAATATATCCCTGCTAACAATATTCTTATTTTCCGACAGAGCAAAACGCTGGATAAAAATATAACTAAATGCTGCAACTACCAAACATAGCGCAAGCATTGCTGAAATTCGCTGATAACTCATGTTGAAAGGTTATTTCAGAAAGTTAATAAATAATTGCTGAACTCAGAAACAAATCAAAAATAAACAATAAAAAAACTGCCTCAACAAAAAACAATACGTCATAAAACCTCACCAATTGCTGCAGATAAGACATCTCTTATCGAACCATAGGTATTGTTCAAATAATTTCCGTTTAATTCATCGGGTAAAACCCATTTTAAAGCTGTAATGCCTTCTTCCGTTTGAGGTTGTAAATTTTCACAAGCCTGACAAAACATCTTATACCAATAAGTAGTTTTTAAAATCCTGTTTCGCCGGTTATTGTCTAAATAAGTATGGTAAGTCGTGTTTTTATGGTTGATTTCAATCAATAACTCACCTGTAATTTCGGCATCGCTAATCCCTGTTTCTTCGGCTATTTCCCTTAGAGCGGCATCTGTCAATTGCTCGTTAAGCTCTACCTTACCTTTTGGCAAATCCCATTTTTCTCTCCGGCACATGAGTAACAGTTGTCCGGCTGCATTAAACACAACTCCGCCTGCTGCTGTAACCTGCTGATAATTGGCGTTGAAATCAGAGTCCAACTGCCTCATATTTTCATGGGTAATATAGACTTCAGACAGCGAATTGCCATTCTTTTCTATGTAGTTGATAATGTCAGAGAGTTCATTCGCATTTTTATAGGTCAACTGCAAAATATCTTTTCTTTGCTGTGGAAGTAAATGGTGTGTTTGGGCAGATAAAATGACCGGTGTACCATTGATAAATATCTTACGCATAATTTTGGAATTGAAATCTGAACAATCAGAACATTCAGCAAACCGGAGGTAAAGGTAAGTAAAGTTAAGTGGTTTAAAGTCAAATGAACAGTTTTGTTTCTATACATAAACACCGAATGTCTTTTAACAACATGAATGGTAAGCGCATAAAATGATATTTTTTTCCCTTTTCAGGCAGAGTTCTGAAATAATAATTATAGCTCAAATCAATTTTCGGATTATTGAATAATAACTATAATACTGATGAAACAAACTTTTCAGAATCTTACAAACAACATAACCGAACAGGTGATTTCTCGCAAACTTTTGTATCTTGCGTACTTTATCCACAAATAAACATTGCTCAATTATGAAGGAACGATTAATTATTTTATCCGTGCTAATTAGCATGACAATATCAGTTTTTGCGCAAAATCAGGCACCTGTAATCAGCAATGTGCAAGCATTTCCGGACGAAGTGAATAACAATGTTACCATTACCTTTGACGTAGCAGATGCTGAAGGTGATGCGCTTGAATTGGAGTTACGGGTGTCGGACAATTCAGGAGCGACTTATTTAGTCAACGATATTGCCGGGGTTTTTGGAGATGTAGGTTACCCAATTTCACCGGGCACAGGCAAGTCTATTACCTGGCAATACAACCCAGCAGAATTAAATTCAGGCATTTATTTGATTAAGCTGATTGCAGATGACCGTCAGCCGGTGGATATTCAAAACATAGTAAATCAGGTAAATATTTTTAACCTTTTGACCGATTTAACCGATATAGAAGGAGTAAGACATTATACCGCAGGGTTAGCAAATATTGAAGCGGTAAAAACACTGATGGAAACCCGATTTACGGATGCCGGACTTCAAACTTCAAGGCAAGATTTTACTATAGGTGCTATTTCGGGACAAAATATCATTGGACGGAAGCAGGGACAGGGAGATGAAACGAAAACGGTTATTATTGACGCTCATTTTGACACAGTTTCAAATTCACCGGGTGCTGACGATAATGGTTCAGGAGTTGTTGGTGTTTTAGAGGCTATGCGTGTGCTTAGCTTTTATGAGTTTCGGAATAATATAAAATTTATTGGCTTTGATCAGGAAGAGGGCGGGCTTATAGGAAGCAGTTATTATGTGAACAATGGGGGTGTTGAGCCATTTGAGTATATTAAAGGGGTTCTTAATTATGAAATGATTGGTTATTACTCAGAAGTACCAAACTCACAATCTGTACCTACGGGTTTCAATATTTTGTTTGCCGATGCCTATGCCCAGTTGGCAGCTAACGAGTTTAAAGGTGATTTTTTAATCAACGTAGCCAATACCCTGTCAAATCCTCTCCGCATTGCTTTTGATAGCTGCGCAGCCCTTTATGTACCTGAGTTGAAAGTCATTTCTTTAGCTGTTCCCGGAACAGGAAGTATTGCTCCCGACCTTCGCCGGAGTGATCATGCCAAATTTTGGGATGGAGGACATCGCGCCTTAATGTTGACGGATGGGGCAAATTTCAGAAACCTGAATTACCACACCCCAAACGATGTAGTCAGCACACTTGATTTTGATTTTATGGCTAATAACGTGAAAGCTACGGTTGCAACCGCCGCACATTTGGCAGAGGTAAGGCATTGTACCACTGCCGTTACAGCAGTCAGTCTGACAACAGGCATTGACGATGGAATAAAAAACACAAAATTGAACTTTGCAATTCAACCCAATCCGGCGGCAAACAGTACATCTATTGTCTTGCCTTTTCAACCTTTTTCAGAAAAAATTGAGTTGAAGATAATTGACATTTCGGGTAAAACAGTGCTGACCCAGGCATTTGCTCAAGCGTCAAGTTCAACCACTTACTTGCTTCGAACCGATTCAATACCTAACGGGGTTTATATTGTGGTGCTGAAAGCCGGTGAACACCATGCTGTTCAAAGATTGGTCATCAACCGATAGGATTGTTCGAAACTCGCTTTATTTGATTTCTGCTCATGCTATTGAACGGGTTATAGACAGAAGTTTTTCACCATCAATGGTAATTCTTGTTTAAAGACATATATGATTAATGCACACGTCCGCCTAATGGAACCTCCAAATCGGGTTGCAATAGCACGATATGTCCTTCCGAATCGGGCAAACCAAGCACAAGAACTTCCGACATAAAGTCTGCAATTTGCCGGGGTGAAAAATTGACTACTGCAATAACCAATCGTCCGATGAGTTGTTCCGGTGTATAGTAACGGGTGATTTGTGCTGAACTTTTTTTGATACCCAATTCAGTGCCGAAATCAATCAGCAATTTAAAAGCCGGTTTCCGGGCTTTTTCAAAAACCCGGGCATCGGTTATTTTCCCAACCCGCATATCTACCATTAAAAAATTTTCAAAGCTCAAGGGAGTTGATACCATAAGATTTAGGTGTTGAAGTTTGAGAGCAATACTGAAAATGGATTGGCAGCTTTAAAAAATCTGCTTCATAATTTGTTTAACTGAAGCTGTGTTGCTCATCGTATAGAAGTGAAGACAAGGCACCCCGAATTCAATCAGTTCTCGGCATTGCTGCGATGCCCATTCAATTCCTAATTGTTCTGCAGCTTCGTCTGTTTTACAGGAATGAAGTGCATCGGTTAAGTCTTCCGGAATTGAGATATTGAAAGTGCTTGGTAGTGAATGAACCTGCTTTTTACGGGTTATCGGTTTCAGCCCCGGAATGATGGGAACTTCTATTCCTATGTTGCGGCAAGCAATGACAAAATCTGTAAACTTTTTGTTGTCGTAAAACATTTGGGTAACAATATAATGCGCTCCGGCATCAACTTTTTGTTTCAGATACAACAAGTCTGCTTTTAGATTAGGGGCTTCAATATGTTTTTCAGGATAACCGGCCACTCCAATACAAAAATCGGTTCTGAATCCGTTCGATAGTTCTTCTTCAAGGTAAACCCCTTTGTTCAGGTTGACCACTTGCTGAACAAGTTCCAATGCATTTTTATTGCCCTTGGGTTCAGGCACAAAATGGGTTTCAGGTTTAACCGCATCTCCTCTCAGCAAAAGCACATTGTTAATGCCAAGGTAATTTAAATCCACGAGGGCATCTTCTGTTTCGGACCGGGCAAATCCACCACAAACTAAGTGCGGAACGGCATCTATTCCATACTTATAAGCCAATGCCGCACAAATTCCGACTGTTCCTGGACGCTTGCGCACATCAATTTTTTCAAAAAGCCCGTTTTCAAGTTGTTTGAATTTATATTCTGCCCGATGGTAAGTAACATTGATAAAAGGAGGGTGAAACTCCAGCAATTCATCCAAAATGCGGTATATGGACTGAATACTTTTACCCTTTAAAGGTGGTAATATCTCAAACGACAAGAGCGTTTTTTGGCGATTTGCTAAGTGCTCGGTAACTTTCAAAGCAGCGCTGTTTGTAGGCGAATTGATTTACGAACCAGTTTCTATAAAAAGTGTTAAAACAAGATTCTTTGAAATTTTGTTTAAGCGGCTATTATTTTGGAGCAAAATCAAAATTACCGATTAGTTTTCTGAAACATTACGCAGGTATCCAAAGGGAAAACAATTACGCCATAAGGCAGGGGAATTAAATTCCAAAAAATTTAAAACTTATGACAACAAACTATTTGATGCTTTTTAACCCCATACATTCTTAACGGGTTGTGTAAGAAGCAACAACAATTCTATCATCAATTTAAAAGGGAGGTGGCTGTTGTTTTTAGAATTTTGAAACTCATAAGTGACTAAGTTTTATTTGATATATTATGAGCCTCTAAAAATAAAATGAACTAATTCTTACAATCCTAAGCTAAAATTAAATCAAATAAAATCAAAAACGAAGTAAGAAATGGTTCATTTCTTATTTGCTTCTTCAATTAAATTAAAATTTTCTTAGTTTCTAAATCTTTTATTAAGGCAATAAAAGCAATTTCCTTTCTTAAAATTTCAATTAAAAACTTTCACATTGCTTTTTTCTAAATTTTTGAAATAAGAAATGAACCTAATCTTGTTTCCTTAATCTTTTTAAAGACAATTTTCTTCAGTAAAAGAGGCAATATTCTTTCATAAAAAATCAATTTTTTTTACAAGAAAAACAGTTTTTTTGCCTTTCTTATCAATAGTTATGCTGCTCTAAAAACAGCTCTTTTAAATATCCGCTTGTGTTTTGTTCTTCTTCTTTGTTAACCTCAAAACCAAGATTACCGGCAACAAATTCTGTGGTTTCTATAAAGAGTTCGGTCATTAAAAAAAATGCTTTCCAGTTTTCTTCAATTTCATGGTTGGAATAGGTTAATAATATTTTGTTATAAAGTTCATACGTCAGATACTTTTTTAAATGCTTAGAGGCGGTGCCTGTTGAGATGCCAAAATTGTTTTCTACCCCAACTTTCCAATGTATCATTCTCATAAACATAGGTCTTACTATCGTTTCCAACATTTCTTTTGCATAGAAAATCTCTTTTCGCAAAAGCCCTTTAGCAACGTAAGTGCTTACCCACCAAAACTCATTGCAAATCTCTAAAAACTCGCTATAAGCAGGTTTCCTTATATGGTAGTCGGCATCACTTGGAGTGATAGTTTCAGGAAAAAGGAGGTCTTTGTCAAGCCAAATGATGGTCAGACTGTCAGGTTTAAAATCTGATTTAAATTTTTGTACTGGAAATAAAGTTAAGTCAATGCGGTTTTTATCTTCAAACAACATCAAATAAGAGAACCCAATTCTTTCTTTTTTACAATTTTCACAGACAAAGTTCATATTGTCAGGTAATTGAACAATAATCTTTTCTCCGAAAATATGAATCCAGGAATGGTCAGCGGTAAAGCTTTCGAGCTCATCAACTAAAAAAACCAAATCATAATCCTGTAGTCTGTCTGATTTAACACTGGGGTTTGCTTTTGAGCCGTTTAGTAAAACTGCTCTTATTCTTATGTCTTGGTTGGCAATTTCAAGAATCAGATGTTTAATTTCTGTGTCTGTTCTCATTACCATGTTGCCATTTAAAATTACCTGTAAATACAGGCAGGTTATAGTTTAAAGTGTGGAATCACTCTTTTGGACAAAAACTTTTGGGCTATTGCGGATGCTATTGTTAAGGGGCAACCTTGTCGGGCATATTGGGAAAATCCAAATCAATTTACCGTTTGTAGTCTGATTTTTTTTGGGATAAATAGAAGGGTAACCGATAAAACGCCTTCATTGTGAAGTATCATAAAGACAAAGCATATTAAGCGTTTTCGGCGAATTTCTTGAAGGCATTTAAGTATTGTAAAGATTGCTTTTTAAATGCTCCGGGCATAAGAAAGGCGATAATTTTCATAAAAATACCCTTAAATTGAAATTCGTTTTCAGTAATATATTTTGTTCGTTCCTCCGAAATTTTCACAAACTTATTTTTTACAATGTTGAAAACATTATCCACCTCATAAGTTCCTGAAAATTCTTCCGGCAAATTGCGCACTGTAATAGTTTCAATCATTTCGATTTCCCGTTTACCCATTTTAAACCTTAGTTTCGACTTAGCGCCAACTTGCCCCGGTGTTCCGCTGAGTGGTTCAAAACTTTGTAAACCTTCCATCCATTTGCCCATATTGTCAACATTGTCGAACAATTCAATGACTTTGTCTATCGGTTTGTTGATTTCTATTTCTACGGTGTATTTCATGTTGTTTTTTTTAAAAAAATTACAAAACTTATTTGGCAAAACTGTTTTTTCGAGCAGGGTAAATGAACCCCTTTATTTACCGCTACATTCACAGCCAAATATAAACAAAACATGTTGCAGGTATTCGTCTTTTTGGTAAAATT